>NZ_MWQY01000001.1 GCF_002087085.1 Marispirochaeta aestuarii
CTGGTCGTTCGCTTCGCTCACTGCTCGGCTGTGCGACCCGCCTGGTCGTTCGCTTAGCTCACTGCTCGGCTATGCGGCCCGCCCAGGAGTTTCTTAAGCGGTTCAGCACCGACTTCGGATCCTCCTCGGCGCAGTAGCTGATCTTTTTGTAGAACTGGTTGCTCTCGTCGAAGATCAGGGTCTCCGGGCCCATGATGCATCCATCCCCACGATTGTGGACACGAAGTAACCCTCTATACTCGGTCCCTCATTTTATAGCATATCTTAGCATTTTTTGACGGGAATTGGGGAATCCTTGCACGGCCGCGTCCTCCGCACTCAAGGAATTCTTGACGACCCTTTCTGAGAGATGATTCATCGTGATGAGTAATCGCTGATACCGGATTAAAACCGGCCCGGGATTATCTCCTTGTTTCCGAAGTTCATGGCAGATCCTTCAGGCTCAGCATTCTAATGGGGCCGTGAAATAGGGCGGGGTTTCCCCCGCCTAGGCATATGCGGCAAGGCTCAAGTCCAGCTCTTCCGCTGTAGTTTCCAGATCTTTCCGGATAGCATCGGAGAGCTTTATGCCCTCTGCCTTTGCCTCGAGGGTCTTGAGGTACTCGATTTCACCGGGCATATAAATCCGGTCGAAGCCTTCCGCCCTGGGGCAGTCGTGGACGGCATGAACATACTCGTTCATGATGGTGTAAAACTCCTCCACCTTCATGAAGGCTTCGATCTTTATGCCTCCGAAAACATGGCCGATTCTCTGGGGTGTATCGAGTCCGCTGTACAGGTGCCCCACATCGGTAAGCCACTTGGAGCCGGACAGCACTCCGCAGAGTATGTCGATTATCAGTGCCAGCCCGGAGCCTTTGGGGCCGCCCATGGGGCTCAGGAGTCCCTGCAGGGCCGCTTCCGGGTCCCTGGTCTCCCGGCCTTCTTTATCCAGCGCCCATCCCTGGGGAAGTTCCCTTCCCGCCTGGGCTGCCAGCAGAATCTTGCCCCGGGCCACCAGGCTGCTGGCCATATCGACAACCAGGGGCAGTCCGTTTCCCGTGGGTACGGCTATGGAGAGGGGACTGGTCCCCACCATCGCTTTCTTTCCGCCCCAGGGGGCCATGGTGGGATTGGCATTGCTCATGGCAAAGCCGATGATTCCCCGATCCAGGCCCTTCATGGAGTAATAAGCGGTTACTCCGAAATGGTTCGAGTTACCCACCGCTGCCAGACCGATCCCGTTTTCCAGAGCGTTCTGTACCGCCGTCTCGGCGCCGAAGTGTCCCGCAACGGGACCCATGGCGTTCTCACCGTCGATTCTGCAGATACCGCCGGTTCTGGAAACGATTTTCGGATCGGCGGCGGGGTTGATTCCCCCCGCCTTGATACGTTGTACGTAAATCGGAAGTTTCGAAACGCCGTGGGATTCTATGCCCCGGGAATCAGCAAAGACCAGGACCTCCGCGGCGTTCCGTGCCTTGTCTTCGGTAACCCCGACCCGTGTGAGGACCGCGGTGACAAACTCTTTCAGTCTATCCTCTTGAACATGCATTTATTCACTCCGATATTTTTATCGTTTAGAGCAGTTCCATTCCTTTCAGGATCTTCTTCAGCTGCTCCTTCTCGTCGGAGCTCATGGGGCCGACGGGTTCGAAGCAGGGTCCTGCCTCTATTCCCAGAAGCTCCAGGGCTTCCTTGATGACCGTCGGGAAGGTCCCCAGACTGAAGGCAATACGCAGGGGCGCCAGACGGAACTGGGCCTCCAGGGAGCCTTTGATGTCGCCTGCCACATACTTGTCGTAGATGTCCGCACAGATCCGGGGGGCAACGTTGGCACAGGCTGCAACTGCACCGGCACCACCGTAACAGAGGTTGGCATGAATCAGGGTGTCCCGGCCGATCATTACATCGAAGTCCATATCCCGGGTAAGGCGGATATTCTCGGCGGTGTTCGTCATGTCCCCGGAGGAGTCCTTGATCCCAATAATATTCTTGATCTTTGCGAGTTCCACCACCGAACCGGGCTGCAGGGCTACGTGGGTCTTGGGCCTGTTGTCGTAGAGCAGAATCGGCAGATCGGTGCTTGCCGCAACATCGGTAAAATGCTTGATCAGCTGCTGCTGGTTAGGGCTGATAAACAGAGGGGTAAGAACAGAGAGGGCATCCACACCGACTTCCTGGGCGATCTGGGCCAGTTCGATACTTCCCCGGGTGGTTATGTGGTTGGCCCCGGCATAGACCGGAACCCGTCCGGCAACCTGATCCTTGGTTACCTCCAGAATCATCCGGTACTCGTCATTGGACAGACAGTAGAACTCACCGGTTGTTCCAATGGCGAATATTCCGTGAACGCCTCCGTCAAGCAGAAAATCGATCAGCTTGCGAAGGGCTTTCTCGTTCACCTTGCCGTCTTTTGTCAGGGGGGTGATCATTGCGGGCAGTACGCCCTTGGGAGCAAAATTCATACTCATCTCCTGTGTGCAGAGCCGCCTGCGGGCCTGCAAAAAAGTATTGCTTATAATGAAAAATTATGAAATATTATGTCTGATGCATCAGGCATCTGTCAATTGTTTTGCATCGACTTTTTCGTTGTTTCCTTATCCCGCATCGTATATCATTGAAAGGAACCGCAGGAAACGCGCAGCAGACGGGGACGGAGATCATTACCTATGGAAAAACAGGATACAGCACTTACGGCAGTTAACGATCAGTTCAGGTCCCTGAGTGAGACGGTTTACAGTAAAATCCGGGAAGCCATTCTTGCACGGGAACTTGAGCCGGGGGAACGCTTGAGCGAGCGGATGCTGGTGGATAAGCTGGGGGTGAGTTCAACCACGGTAAAACGGGCCCTCCAGCAGCTTCAGGCCGAAGGCCTGGTGGAAATACAGCCCCGGAAGGGTACCTACGTGGTGGAGAGTTTCCCCGCCATGGAAGAGAACACCGTTATGCGGGCCTCCCTGGAAGGGCTGGCCGCCCGCTTTGCCGCTTCCAAGGCAACAGATGAGGATCTGCAGGAGATGCGGGAACAGATAGTGGAAATGCGCCGCAGAACCGAAAAAGATACCCAGCAGAATATAAGCGAAGCGAACGCACGGTTTCATTCCCTGGTCCATCGGGCCTCCTATAACCCCTATGTCGGGCGCCTGATCGATGTTCTCAGAAATTTTGACCGCGATCTGCGTCATCAGGCCCTCTCTGATCATGAAGAAGCTGTCCGGGGGCTGAAGGACCATATCTCGGTCTTCGAGGCTATCGAAGCCCGGGACGGCGACCTGGCGGAGGAGCGGATGCGCCGGCATATCTTAAGGACCCTGGAGTTTGTAAAGACCGGGATGAAAAAGGGCGGAAAAAAATTCTAGAAGCTTCCCCGGGGCTGAACCGTATTTCTACCCCCCGATTCGAGGCACAGCGGCATATTTCTCTTTTCTGCAAAAGATTAGTATTTTAGGCAGGCATGCTGTTCATAAGGAGGAATATATGAAACTCAGTGCACGCAATCAGATCAAAGGCAAGGTGCTTAAAGTTACCAGGGGGGCAGTCAACTCCGAGGTAATCCTGGAAATCCCCGGAGGAGCCCAGATTGTCTCGATCATAACCAATAGTTCCGCCGAAAGCCTGGGGCTGGCGGAAGGAAAGACAGCCTACGCGGTAATCAAGGCCTCCAATGTCATGGTGGCGGTGGATTAAAATCCATTGAGGTCCATGGGCCCGGTTCGGTCCTGTTCCGGGCCCAGGTTTTCCGGAATTGCCGTACTGAGTGTCCGGAGATTCCCGCTCCCCGACGGAGGTTTCCATCTTCCCCGGACTTTTCCTGAAAGTGTGCCCCGAAGACCTTTGACCCGACGTCTCTATCTATGCCTGCTCCCTTTTGTTCTTTTTTTCGTTCTTCTCTTTACGCTTCTCTTTCTGGGTTTTCAGCGGTTTCTTCTTGCTGTCCTTGTGTGTGTTTCTTTCTTTTCCCATGAGTGGCTCCTTGTCGCCGTCAACTTTCCTTACGAATGGACCGGTCAGGGCTTCTGCACATGAAGCGGCTAAGTACATCACCGGTCAGTATAAGATACTTCCCTGGGCCGACTTAATCCAGGCATTTTGAAAAAACCTGATAAATTAGGGTCTTGACGAAACATAGCGCCGATACCTCAGGTACCTGGGACCGTATTCGGAGGGATTTCTGCTTTTTCCCCGGAGATACGCCCGTGGGAACCTGCCCCGTCCGTTTCCTTTACGGCGGAATCGATACCCTTTGCCCTGGTCAGGGCTCCCGGAGCTCAGCCCGCTGCCGGAGAGGGCTTCGTAGTTCCCTTGTCCTTTACCGATGATAATATCGGCGCTGTTCAGGAGTTCCCGAAACCCCGGGCTCAGGAACTTCGGTACCGCCCCCGGGGCGGGGAAGCCGCTGGAGGCCACCTCGCAGAGCCTGTCCATTCCGTGGCACGGGCATCCTCCATGGTGACATCGTTGATGATCCGGTAAATCGGAACCGCGTTCTCCGGGGGGGAGGCATTCCTTGATAACAGGGGTATCAGGCGGGAAACCCCGGTTGCGTACGAAAGCAGATGGAATCAAAAGGCATTCCCCACCCTGACAATATGTATCCCGACGGGACTATCCGAGAAGGACTTTCCTGAATCGGGCTTCCCGGAGATCCGACAATAAGAATGTTACTTCCTGATTATCTCTTTCTCGATTTTCCGCATCCGCTTGTTCATTTCATTCACCCGGAACTCCAGACTGTTGAGGATCCAGAACTGGAAATGATTGAATTTATGCTGGGAATGAATCATCCAGACAATCTTGATCGAAACCAGAAGTACGCTGATCTCGATGGATACAAAGGCAGGCAGAAAATGGGTCGTAAGCTCCAGAACAAAGAAAACCAGAATCACAAAGAGGAAAAGGCCGTTGATTATATTGTCCCGGTGGGAATAGTCCTTTCCCCCGATCTTGCCCAGGAGTGAGCGGATGCGTTCCTTCTCCCGGTTGAACTCTTCCAGGTCCTCGAGGAGTTCCTTTTCCCGTGCCGCCAGATCGTCCATATGTGTCATGGGTCTATTGTAGGGGCGGATTCCCCTGCTGTCCATTCTGAACCTGTATTTTTCCTGTTTTCCCCCGGAGGATAAATATGTATACTGTGCGCTACGGAGGCACACCCCATGGCGAAACTATGGCAGAAGGACTACTCTCTTGATTCCCTGATCGAAAGCTTTACCGTCGGCAGGGATTATCTTCTTGACATGGAGCTTCTTCCGGCGGACTGCACCGCAAGTCTTGCCCACGCAAGCATGCTTGCAACCGTCGGCCTTCTGTCGGACAGCGAGCTCTCTTCTCTTTCCCGGGGGATCCGGTCGGTACTGGATGAATATGGATCCGGGGAGTATAGAATAGAAAAGAGCGACGAGGACGGCCATACCGCTCTGGAAAACCGTCTTGTGGCCCTCTGCGGAGAGGCGGGCAAGAAGATCCACACCGGGCGCAGCAGGAACGATCAGGTCATCACTGCCCTCAGGCTCTACTCCCGGGCATTCCTGTCCGAAGCGGTCCTCGCGGGGATCGACACGGTGGATGCCCTGTTGAAACTCGCCCGGGAACATGAAAAGACTCCCATGCCCGGACGAACCCACATGCAGATTGCCATGCCCTCCTCAGTTGGGCTCTGGGCGGCTGCCTATGCCGAAGAGCTTCTCGACGCTCTCAGGCAGCTTCTCTCCATCGACGCAGTTCTGGACCAGTCACCCCTGGGCTCTGCGGCCTCCTACGGGGTTCCCCTGCCTCTGGACCGTGAGCTGACCGCCGAACTCATGGGTTTTTCCGGAGTTCAGAACAATGTTCTTTATGTGAACAACTCCCGGGGGAAATTCGAGTCCTACCTGCTGGATGCATGTGAGCAGATCGGTCTGACCTTGAGCAAGATGGCCCAGGACCTGATTCTCTTTTCCCTGCCGGAGTTCGGATACTTCTCCCTGCCCCGGGAGCTCTGCTCCGGGTCCAGTATCATGCCCCAGAAGAAGAACCCCGATGGTCTCGAACTCATGCGGGCAAAATCGGCGACCCTCTCATCCTACGCATCCCAGGTAAAAGGGATCCTGCGTTCCCTTCCCTCGGGCTATAACCGGGATTTCCAGGAGACCAAGGAACCCTTTCTGCGGGGAGCCCGGCTGTGCATTCAGATGCTGCGGGTCAGCACACTGACCATATCGAAGCTCGAGGTCAACAAAGAGGCCTTAAAGCGGGGTTTCACTCCTGAGATCTACGCCACGGATGTGGCACTGGAGATGGCGGCAAAGGGAAAGAGTTTCCGCGACGCCTACCGGGAGGTAGGTACAGCCCTGGAGAAGGTGAAGGACCGGGATCCCGGGGAGTCTCTCAAGCAGCGCAGCTCAACAGGGTCTCCGGGAAACCTGAACCTCTCTTTCGCCGCCACCCGTGCGGCGGAGATCGCCTCCCATGCCCGTGCCCTGGGAGAATCCCTGGCTGCTTCAGCCTCTGACCTCGTCGGCCGTGAGGTCCCGCTCTTTCCGCCTCTGCCGTGATTCCGCCAGGGTCCGCAGGGCCCCGGCGGCTACGAGTCCGAGGAAGGTAATAAAAAACGGGGAGGCCAGCAGCAGGGAATCGGGAATTCCCGTCATTCCCTGGAGTACCGTTGCAGTGGCGTTGGCTGCAGAGAAGAGGAGCACCGTGGCCAGCAGGCCCAGGGGACTTTTCCCGGCGATATAGAGGGCAACCAGGGCAATCCAGCCGCGTCCGCCGGTCATGTTCGGTACGTAGGCTCCAATGTCCAGGGCCAACAGGGCGCCTGCAGCACCGCAGCCGATTCCGGATAGCACCAGGGTTTGAAGGCGCACCATTTTTACCGGGTGTCCCAGATTCTCCAGGGTCTCCGGAGCCTCTCCAGCTGCGATGACCCTGTGTCCCCAGCGGGTCTTGCTCATAATCAGCATCAGGGCGGTAAAGGCGAATCCGGCTGCAAGTACGGGGATGATGCCGTGGTCCGGCGGAAAGGTTCTGGAGGTATTCAGGATTGCGGGTCGCAGCACCCCTTTTGTGCCGAAGGCCATCTGGGAAGCGATGCCAAGAAAGCCTGCGGCAGCAAGGTTGAGTCCCAGACCGCTTAAGAAGATGTTCGCTTCCAGTCTCAGCACCGTCCACGCAAAGAAGGCGGCAGCCATGGCGCCCGCAAGGCTGCCTGCCAGAACTCCCATCAGCCAGAAGCCCGATGCGGCTGCAGCTATAAAACCGAAGAAGGCGCCCAGGGCCATGAGTCCCTCCAGCCCTATGTTCAGGATGCCTGCCCGGAAGGGGAGGTATCCGGCAACGGCGGCAAGAATCAGCGGAGCGGCTATGGAAAGAACCGAATTCAGCATGCTTATTCCCCTTTTCCGGCTTCACCGGCGGTAATGGCGATGAACACGGCGGCCTGGAGGAGCAGTCCCATCTCGTTGGAGATTCCGGAGGCCATTACCGCTGCGGAGAGTCCCTGGGTGAGGTAGGCGAAAAAGAGCGCCGCCGGCAGTATAAGGGCCGGACGGTAACGGGCTATCAGGGCCACGGCGATTCCGTTCCAGCCGATGCCTCCGGTACCCCCCTGTACAGCGGCCCCATAGACCCCAAGGCTCATCAGGGCTCCGGCGAGTCCGCACAGCGCCCCGGATATACTCATACCTCCGCTGCGGTAACGGGAGACGCGGATTCCCGAGAGGGATGCAAAACGGGGATTCGCGCCGCTCAGCCTGAGTTCATAGCCCATAAGGGTATAGCGGCTCAGAAACCACCACAGCAGGGCTGCCCCAAGGGCCAGAAATATGCCGCTGGTCAGCTGTGAAGGAGGAAGCAGTCGGACCAGGCGGAATCCCTCCGCTATCTTCGGGGTTGACAGCAGGTAGCTGTCCGGGTCCCGCAGGGGCACCGCTATAAGGTAGTCTATTATCGGGATCACGGCTCCCGCGGCCAGATAGGAGGAGATAAGCTCGTCGGTCCCTATTTTTTCCCGCATGATGCCGGAAAGCCAGCCCATGGCGCTGCCGCCGAAGGCCCCCGCCGCAAGACCCAGAGGTATCATCAGGGCCGGGGGTGCCCCGGGCAGGGCAAGCAGCAGCAGTACCGGCAGCAGGGATCCGAGGTAAGCCTGCCCCTCTCCCCCCAGATTGAAGGAGCCCGAGGTCATGGCCACGGCTATGCCCGCACCGCTCAGGGTAAGGATTCCTGCGGTGGCCATAAGGTTACCGAAGGCGAAGGGAGTCCTCAGGGGATCGGTAAAAAGGTCTGTCAGGGCTTCCAGGGGTTTTGGGCTGACGTAGAGCACCAGCCCCAGGAGAAGGAGAATCCCTCCGCTTATAACCAGAATCCGTCTGTTCTTTGTCACTTCCCGTCTCCTGTCCCGCAGATCCCCAGCATTGCCTCGCCGATCCTGCCGTGATCAAACTGGTCACGCTGAAAGCCGGCGGTGATCTCTCCGTTATAGAGGACCAGCAGGCGGTCGGCGATTTCCAGGACCTCGTCGATATCGCTGGCAAGAAGCAGAATCCCCGCACCCCTGTCCCGCAGACTCAGTATCCGCTGATAGACCTCCAGTCTGCCCTTGACATCGAGCCCCCAGGCCGGTTCGCAGAGAATGACCAGGCCGGAAGCCGAAAGGATTTCCCGGCCCAGAATAAGACGCTGCAGCATTCCCCCGGAGAGGGCGGAGGTCAGTGACCGGGGATGAGCAGAAATTCCGTATTCGGAAAGTAGCTCCCGGGTATAGCTCTCTTTTTTCTTTTCTCCCAGTATACCGTAACGGCTCAGTTCCTTCCGGACCAGCACAGCGGCGTTTTCCATGACCGGAAGCCCCAGGGCGGCCCCGCTCTCCAGCCGGTCGGAGGGTACCATGGCTATTCCGGCCATTTTTATCCTTTCCGGTTCCCGGGGGTAGGGTGTTCCCCCTGCCATGAGGATCTCTCCGGAGTCGGGTTGAACGGAGGCGTTGAGTATCCTCTCCAGGCAGTCCAGACCGTTCTCCCGGATGCCCGAGAGGGCAAGAATCTCACCCCTGCGGAGGCTGAAGGAGATGTTCCGGATAAAGCTCTCCCGGGACCTCTTTGAAAGATTCCGGACTTCCAGGCAGATCCCCCCGGGACTGGAAGGGGTCAGTTCAGCAGCCCTGTCGCCGGTTCCCATGAGTATCCGGGATATCTCTTCCAGGGAGAGATCTCTTGCCTCGGTTTCGGCTATACTCTTCCCCTTTCGCAGCAGGGTAAGCCGGTGGGCGAGCTGCCGGACTTCCCGGATTTTATGGGAGACTATCAAAATGCCCATACCCTCCGCGGCGAGTTCCTGTAAAAGGGAAAAAAGGTTCTCCGTCTCCAGGGGGGTAAAGGAAGTGGAGGGTTCATCGAGGATCAGAAAATCCGGGGCCTTCAGCAGGGCTTCGACAATCATTGTCGCAGTGACCAGGTTGGCAGGTACCCGGTTTCCCCGGGTTGCCAGGGGAAGATCGATCCTGAGCCTTTCGGATATCCTCCTGATTTTTCCCGCTGCTTCATCCCGTCCCTGTCCTGCCGGGTTCATCCCCAGGTGCAGGAACTCCTGTACCGTCAGGGAGGGGACCAGCCGGGGGTGCTGGGGAATATAGGCGATCTTCCCGCTTACTTTGGACCGGTTGTGCCGGGCAGCTGGAATACCGTCCATCAGAATCTCCCCGGAGTCGGGCCGGGTCATCCCGGCGATACAGCGCACCAGGGTGGTCTTTCCCGATCCGTTCTCCCCCAGAAGCCCGTGGATCTCTCCCCGCCGCAGATTGATGCCGGCTCCGTCGAGGGCCTTTACCTCTCCGTGGTTAAAATATTTGTGTATGTTCCGGGCCCTGATGGATCCTCCGCTGTCCGGCATCGCTTACCCTTTTCCTCTGATGCTGCCCTGAGCCTATTCCTGTACCTTCACCGAACCGTTCTTGAGCTCCTCAAGATGATTCTCGAGCTTCTCCCGCAGCTCTTGGCTTAAGTTTTCGGTGTAGGCGGGGTGATCGGTGATGAAAGTAATATATCCCTCGGCTATCCCCACGGATTCCGCTGAGCCGAAGGGGAGTTCCCCCTCAATGGCCTTGAGGGTCATCTCCCGGGCCGCCCGATCCAGGTAAATTCGAGTGCTGCCGATAACGGTACCGGGGGCGACATCGTAGCCTGAGGAGTCGAACCAGATTACTCCCTTTCCTGCCTCCTGTGCCGCCGAGATCACCCCCTGGTTCGCCCCGCCGGCGATGGCCAGGATCACATTGACTCCGGAACGGAACATATCTCCGGCAAGTTCGGAGCCCTTCCCTGCGTCGTACCAGTTTCCCACAACCCGGAAATCAAGCTCTGCAGTCCCTGCCGCTGCCTCAGCGCCCTGCTGATAGCCCGGCCGGATCGAGCGGAGCATCTCCGGATACTCCTGACCTGCAATGAGGCCGACTTTTACAGTCCCTTCCGCCTGCTTCTCTCTGGCCACGAGGCCCGCGAAATAGCCGGCGAGATACCCCTGTTCCCGCTGGTTGAAACGGAAGGTGAAGATCGAGGGATTCCCTTCGATGTGTCCGTCCAGGACCAGGAAGCGGGCTTCAGGGTAGGACCTTGAGACCTCTGCACAGATCTCCGGCATCGCAGGGTTCGAAGTAACGATGAGGTCGTAGCGGCCGGAAGCTGCCAGGGAGCTCAGCTTCGTTAACCATTCTCCCTGATTGAATCCGCCTTCGACAACCGAAACTTCCACACCGGATTTTCCCCGGGCTGCCGCCTCGACTCCTTCGACCATCATCTCGTAGGTAGGGCTTCCGGCCACTACCCCGGGGACGAAAACCGCTATGGAGCCGACTGCCCCGGGGGCCTCCTGTTGTGCTTCTTCCGTCTGAGCCTCCTTCGGACTGCAGGAACTGAGGAAGAGAAAACCTGCCACCACAAAAAGGAGTACTGCAAAACGGGTAATCCCCGGTACAGAGAAATTGAGTTTGCCTTGTAATACGCGGTTCATAAAAACTGCCTCCAGAAAACGCATCGGGGGCAGATGAGAGAAAGTAGAGCGGGCCCTCCCGGAAAAATCCGGAACGGCTGGTTCTATTTTCTTCTCCCATCCAGACTTTCACTGTCGGTTTCGGAATCCCACCGAATCCCCCCTGTGCCGTCTCAACGAAACCGGTACAGGGATTGCGGACTGTTACCGCCGGTCGGGACTTTAGGTCCCTCCCTCGAAGAAAATATATCTGCGTCAAATATATTTCCTTTTTACCCTGAATGTCAATCTTGGCCGTTCAGGCAGGCGCCTGAGGCTTTACTTGACCCCCACACTGAACTAATGATAGGTTTGACCGGTATTCACCAGTAACTCCTAGCCTAGCGTTTGCTTCCGGAACGCACGAGAAGATGGGGACAACCTTTGAGCATATCTAAACCCGGTACTTTGGGAATCATCGCCTGTCCGGGCGGAGCGAGTTTCGCCAGGGAATTATTGCCGCACTTGCGATCCATTTATGCCCGCAAGTACCAGCGCATGGCCACACGCCTCGCCAAACGGTATAAAATAGACAAGGAAAAGGCCATTGAGCAGATCAACTTCGTACAGGATCTGCATATTCCCTCCCAGAATCACGGCTTTTTCGGGGAACACTACCGTCCGCCCTCCTTTGAGATTCCAACCCGTTTTACCCGTTTTGCCAATGGAGAGTTCAAGGCGGAGATTCTCTCTTCGGTCCGGGGCATCGATCTGTATGTAATTCAGGATGTGGAAAACCACTATCCCGTGCCTTTGAACGGGGAAGAGACTACCCTGAGTCTGAACGATCACATGTTTATTCTCTTCGTCACCATCGATGCCGCGATCCAGGCGGGAGCCCGCAGTGTAACCCTGGTGCTGCCGGTGTATCCCTATTCCAGGCAGCATAAGCGCAAAGGCCGGGAGAGTCTGACTGCTGCATGGTTCGGCAGAATCTGCGAGTTCATGGGGGTTGGACGCATTATTACCCTGGACATCCACTCCCGGGAGATTCAGAATACCTTTCATCGGACTGCCATCGAGAATCTTCATGCCTCGTATCAGATTCTCAGGTCCCTTTCACGGCTGGTTGATCTGGTCCATGAGGACCTGGTTGTTGTGGCTCCGGATACCGGCGCGGTGGACCGCAACAAGTTTTACGCCGTGAGCCTGCATAAACCCCTGGCCCTTCTGTACAAGGAGCGGGACTATTCCAAGGTGAGTCAGGCGGGGGACAGCAATATAACCAGTATAAACCTTCTCGGACACGTGGAAGGGAAAACCGTTTTCATGGCAGACGACATGCTTGGCACAGGCGGTACCCTTATCAAGGCAATGACCCATCTGAAGGAGGTGGGCGCCGAGAAAATCATCTGCGCCATCAGTCTGCCCCTCTTTACCGGCAGGGCCATCGAGGAGTTCGATGCAGCCTATCAGAAGGGGCTGTTTTACCGCATCATCGGCACCAATGCCGTTTACCATGACGAAACCCTCCTGGAAAAGGAGTGGTTTGTCTCCGCCAATATCGCCAACCTCTTTTCCAGAATTATCTCCAGGCTGCACCACGGCCGTTCCCTGAGTCCTCTCCTGGACAACCGAAAGATCATTCAGCGTCTTCTGTCCCAGGTGGCAGCCGAGGGCGGAGAAGATGAGCTTCCCTTCGACCGGGAGCCTTCATCCAGAGAGCCCGGGGAGAAGGAGAGAGGGGAATAGCGGGTATGAGCCCCTCCCGCAGCCATCTTGCAGTCGACATCGGAACCAGCTCTCTCAAGGCAGCACTCCTTGATGATCATGGTTCCCCTCTGGGCAGCACAAAAGTCTCTTTTGCCGGAATGCCCGGGGCCGATCTTGGTGCATGGGACCCTTCTGTCTGGGATAGCGCCTTCCGACAGGCTCTGGGAACCCTGAAGGACGGGAAAAAAGCCTCATCTGTCACCATTTCCGGCAACGGTCCCACCCTGGTACCCCTGCAAAAGGACGGCAGTCTCGCCGGTCCCGCTCTGCTCTGGCTGCAGCGGAGGAGTCCCGCTGCGATACCCCCGGATTCTTCCTCATACTTTCTGCCCGCCGCCGGATGGTTTCGGGAGACGCAGCCTGATCTTTTTGAAAAGACAGCGGTATTCGTTACATGCCCGGGGTATCTGAGCTATCGTCTCACCGGGCTGGCCTCCGCTGCCTGTCCCGGCCGGGATTTTTCCCCTTTCATGTGGGACTCCCCGCAGCTTTCCGCCTGGGGCTTCGAGGCGTCGCTTTTTCCGGATCTCCTTTTTACCGGTGACAGGATCGGCGGAGTGAGCGCCCGGGCCGCCGAAGAGTTCGGCCTCGGCAGGGGGGTTCCCGTATATGCCGGGGGCCCTGATTACATGATGGCCATAATCGGGTCCGGGGCGGTCCGTCCCGGTATCAGCTGTGACCGGGCAGGCACTTCGGAGGGGATCAACTACTGTTCCCTGCGGCCGGTGGATTCCGCCTTCTTGCGGACTCTCCCGCATGCAGTATCTGGCATGTATACCGTCGCCGGAATTCTCTCTTCCACCGGGAGGGTCTTTGAGTGGTTCCGAAGGATAACCAATCAGACATCCAGAAACTATGAAGATATTCTGCGGGAGATCTACGCTCTGCCCCTGGATGCCGGGTCTCCCCGTTTCTTTCCTTCCCGTCATCGCGGGCCGATCTGGGACTTCGATCAGGGAATTTTCGCCGGGCTGCAGCCTGATCATACCCATGTGGAGCTGGGTAAGGGGGTCGTTGAAGCCATCGCTTTCGGTATCCTGGATGTTGTGGAGACCCTGAACAAAGAGGGCTGTACGGTTGCTTCCCTCCGGGGTACCGGGGGGCAGTACCGGAATCTTCACTGGAACCGGATGAAGGCGGATATCCTGGGGATTCCCCTGGAGATCCCCAGGGTCATAGACGCTGAACTGATCGGTAATCTCTCAGCAGCTCTGGTGGGCGAGGGTGTATACGCCGATCTTGCCCAGGCCGCTGAAGATCTGGTACAGATCGACGCGGTGATCGAGCCGGAGATGGACCGCCACGGCAGGTACCGGGAACTCTACCGGGAATACCGGGCAGCCTGCGATCTCATTCCCGGAACAGGCCCATGATCCCCCGGTTGGTCTTGAGCCAGGCTTCGGCTTTCCTGTATTCGGGAAAGTAGTGTTTTACCAGACGCCAGTAAGCGGGTGAGTGGTTCAGCTGGCGCTGGTGGCAGAGTTCATGGATTATCAGATAATCCCTGACCGCAGGGGGAATCATGATGATTCTCCAGTTCAGGGAGATGTTTCCCAGTCCCGAGGAGCTTCCCCATCGGGTCCTCTGGTTCCGGAAAAAGACTCTCTTGAAGCCGATATCGGTTATTCGGGAAATCTCCAGGGCCCTCTTTTCGATCTCGTCTTTTGCCAGCTTTATCAGCCATTTTTCCATGACCGCCAGGGAGGATTCTTCGCTGCCGTCCAGGGTATCGACATACAGAACCTTGTCTTCTATTTCGACTCCGCCTCGTTTGCGGCGTCCCTTTTTTAAAACGACCCTGTACGGGATGCCCCGTAAAAGCAGCCGTTGCAGAGGATCGTGCTGTTCCCGGTTTGCCTGCAGCCTGTTGAGGTGCTTCAATACCCAGTTGCGTTTGGCAGCCACGCCGGAGGCTATCTGGACAGCAGACAGCTCCCGTGGAGCGGAGACTGTTACCTTGCCTGCCTGTGAAATTCGTATGTTTATCCGCTTCTGTCCGGGACGACGTATAAGCTCGTACTCAAATCCCGGTCCCCGTACAACAGCCACAGAACCTCTATACCACGGAAGGCGGACTCTGTCCATCTTCCGGATTTTTTCTTCCGGCGATCTTGCTTCTGGGGAAACTGACGGTAAAAACGGTTCCATTTCCGGTTTCGAGGCTCAGGGAGCCTTCGATCTGCTGGGTCAGGGCCTGGATGAGGGTGAGTCCCAGGGATCCGTTTGGGTTTTCCAGGAGGGAAGGGTCCATTCCTTTTCCGTTATCTCCGACCGACAGGAGTACCCGCGTGTCTTCCGTCAAGGCTGTAACGCTTATTTTGCCGTTCCGGGGATCATCAAAGGCATGCTTCAGGGCATTGGTAAGCAGCTCTGTCAGAATAAGTCCGCACACCACGGCCTGATCGAGGCTCAGGTAGAGCCCCTCCATACGGATCTCGATTTTTGGGTGTATGCTGTCGGATATGTATAGTTGAAGTATGGAGGCGGAAAGCTGCCGTACGTACTCAGCCATATCGATGGAATGGAGTGTCTCCCCCGCGTAGATGGATTCATGGACCAGGGCCATGGCCCGTATGCGTACAACGCTGTCCTGGAGAATATGCTGCTGCCCCGGTTGAAGTTCGGAGGACTGGAGATTCAGCAGGGATGAGATGATCTGCAGGTTGTTCTTGACCCGGTGATGCACCTCCTTGAGCAGGACCTCCTTCTCCTTGAGGGATGTCTCGATCTGATCCCTGGAATTACGCAGGTGAATCAGCATGCTTCTGAAGTTGTACAGGAGGATTCTGACTTCTGAATGGTCCCTGATATGGCTTGGAATACTGGTTTCTATTCTGTCGGGATTTTCAGCTATTCTGGAAAACTGATGAAGAAGAAAGTTGTATGCCTTGTAGTAGGGGCGGAAGAGCAGAACCAGGATCGCTGTAAAACCCAGGAGTACGCCGATTATTCCCAGAGCCCCGCTGCGGAAATGGCGAAGCAGAATAATGTTGATATCGTTTATGTAGAGCCCGGTGCCGATGTAGCTGTTGAGAGAGTCGACTCCCACCACATAGGATATCTTCTTCTCGGGGATCCTGCGGTCCGGTGTGGGGTAGTAATACTCCACGTAGCCTTCCCCCTGTCTGGCGGTTTTAACCAGTTCCCGAATGGTGTATTTTCCGTTTACGTCCTGCATGTTCCACTGGTTTGTTCCCTCCATTTCCGGTTCGAAGGGCTGGACCAGGAAGATGCCGTCGTAGGTACTCATGAAGATGTAGTTCTTGGTTGCAGGATCGTCATAGACCAGGGACCGGAG
This sequence comes from Marispirochaeta aestuarii, assembly GCF_002087085.1. Lineage (NCBI taxonomy): Bacteria > Pseudomonadati > Spirochaetota > Spirochaetia > Spirochaetales > Spirochaetaceae > Marispirochaeta > Marispirochaeta aestuarii. The sequence goes on from NZ_MWQY01000001.1 coordinate 15,992, forward strand.
TATTTTACGGACCTGACGTATCGCCTCGTCACGCTCAATTTCACCGGCCTCAAGGCGCTTGAGAATCGGCTCCACCACATTGAGACTCAGTACCACCAGCCTTTTTATCTCCTGCTTGCGCATATCGATCATGCTGGTCTGCAGGTGCAGTGCGAAAGTCAGGTTGAGGATCACTATTACCGCGATAGCTGTGACCAGGGAGGCAGCCAGGCGAAAGGTACTGCGGGAACTCAGCTTCGGTTTGTTCGGGAGGAGATCGGAATCATGGGGTTCCTGGGGTGTCATACGAATGAAACTATAAAAGAATAGAACAAATCATACAAGCTTGGTAAGGATGTTCCGATTCCAGGTGGCCGCCTCCTGCTTTATCGATGAGAGCTGATTTCTGTTGAACCCCTCCCACTCCATGGGAAAGAATGTGTTGTTGTGGAAAAGGGGTTCCTCCGCCAGGGGAAAACGGCTCCTTTCGGTACAGCTGCTCCACAGGGGGCTTCCCGGGACGGGGGAGAATTCGGCGATATGGATACGGACTCCGCCTGCCCGGGCTTCCCGGACCGAAGTTTCCACCTCATCGCTTCTCTGGTCCGGCAGTCCGGCAAGGATGTATACCGCTATCTGCCGGGGCTTAAATCCTCCCCGGCGCAGTGCTTCCACCGCGGCGGTAAAGCTCCCTTCCCGGTACTTGCTTCCGTGGGATTCGTGAAAATCAGAGGATGAACTTTCATAGCCCAGCCTGAGTTCCCTGAAGCCGGCGCGCTTCATCAGCCGGGCTGTATCCGGGTCTATCCTGTTCAGATGCACCGCGTTGGGGGTATAAAACGACGGGGTCATCCCTTCAGCCAGTATTTTCTCAAGGAAGGGAATAAATACACTTTCGCTGTTGACCAGAAGCGCATCGTCGTAGAATGCGAAATTCCTCAGCCCGGCTTCGTAGAGCTGCCTGAACTGTGAGAAGCTCTTCTCCGGATCTCCCGCTGTAAAGCCTCCATGAAGGGCCCCGGAGGCGCAGTAGTCGCAGCGGTACGGGCAGCCCTCGTTCAGTCTCACTACCCCCGCGTCATCCCAGTATTCCAGGTCCGTCAGCGGATCAGGAAGGGGACCCGCGATTCCCGCCGGTGTCAGACCCGCCTTCCGCAGAAGCAGGTCGAGGGTCTCGCCGTCCAGCCGGGAAAGGACCGTATCCGCCCGGGTATGGGTTCGGCAGTGTTCAGGCATCAGGGAGGCGTATACACCCCCTGCAATGAGGGGAACCCCGGGAAAAAGGGATTTAAACATATTTCCTGCTTCTGCAGCTCCCTTGTACCAGTATGTCATCCCCGTGCTCAGAAATGCGATATCCGGCCGGGCTTCACGCATCTTCTGCTGCATGACCTCCGGAAGAATCCCGTAGCGGGCAAAGCGCCGGTTGAGACCTTCGGGCAGGTACTCCTGCAGTATCGAGGGCATCTCCCGGGGAATGCGGAAGAATTTGCCGGTACCGTCGCTTTTTCTCTTCGCCGGACCCGCAACCGCCTCGCTGAAGGGTTCTCTGTAATCCAGGGCGTTCAGGTATACTGTCTCGTAGCCACCCTTTCTCAGGGCCGCGGCCAGGCGGAACAGTCCGTAGGGCTTGAGAAAAAGGTCATAGAGGGCAAAGTCGTAGACCGGCGGGTTTATCAACAGGGCACGGGGTTTTTCCTTCATTGTTTCGCATGCGTAGCCTATCACAGCTGTTTCCCGATGTCATTATCTGTAGATCCCGAGAAAATACGGGGATGTAGGATCCTGGCCGGAAGCGGTACTGAAACGTAGAGTATGCAGCTCTCCCGGTGAATGAGCAGGCTGTAATCGGAGCACCTCTAAAAACTGCTCCTTTCCCCATATCCAGGGTCGTAAAGACTCTCCGCGGTCCTCAACTCCTGTTATCACAAGGGTTTGCGGGTGCTGTGAAATCCTTGCTTCCTGACCCGGGCAAAAATGCCAGCTTTTAGGGCTGCCCGTCATATAATCAGGCAGGAGTATATCGACACGTCTTGGCATGGAGATTGCTGTTTTTCTGCAGGAGGCGTGCTTTGTGTATGACTGGATTACTGGATTTCCTGCGAAGACGGAAAGAGCCGATCGATTTTTCCGGGGGAGGGGAGGTGAACTGTCTGGAGTGCAGGAGAATCGAAGCGGAGGGAATTATCGCGTTTTTTCAGCGATTATCCGGCGGAAGACTTGATTTGACATCCGAACTTCCGGAAAACGATCCCCTTGCAGCGACGCTTAACGGACATGTCTCTTCCCTGGAACGCTTTTTCGCTTCCCTTATGGAAAACCTCGTTCAGGTAAGCGGTTCCGGCAGGTATCTGGAGCAACGGGTGGGAAAACTGTCCCGCCAGGCGGATACCCAGACCCACTCGGTGCGGGGGATCACCCGGGAGACGGACAGACTGAACGAAGAGATCCATGCCCTGGCGGAACGGGTTTCCGGGTTTGCGGGACTTACGCAGGATTCCTTTAATGCTGCATCCGAAGGCTATTCCCTGAACGGTGAGTTCCAGATGAGACTGGAAAATCTGAAAGCCGGTATGCTTCGTACTATTGGAGCTGTGAACAGACTGACCGGTCTGCTGGACTCTGTAAAGTCCCTCACGGAAATTATCGATGAATCGGCGGAGTCGCTTCATCTGATATCCATAAACACAGCCATCGAGGCCGCCAGAGCCGGCGACCGGGGCTTCGGGGTGATAGCGACGGAACTGCGGGCTCTGGCCCGGCGCGCGGGCGAATCGGTCCGCGAGGTGGACCGTATTGTAAAATCCGTTCATGAAGAGATAAAGGCGGTCGACGGGGCAATAGAGGATTCCGCTTCTGTCATGGATATCCTGATCGGCGACTCCGAAAGGGTGGGAGAGTCCTTCGCCGGAATCAATGATTTCGCCCGCAAAGTGGAGGAGGAGGGGGTTTCCATAGCAGCTGAAATCCTGAAGCAGCGGGAAGGACTGGGATCTGTGGCCGCCGGGGTGCAGGTTATATTCCGGGCCAGTGAGGAGATTCAGGGGGAGGCGGAGAATACCGGAGCCGTGGCGACCCAGCTGAAAACCATTGTGGGGACAATTCTCGAGAAGACCGGGAGTCTTCGGCTCAGGCGGCATAAACGGGCAGTGGAGCTGGTTTATGCCATGGACAACCGGGGCAGGCAGGTGAGCTCGAATATTGTGAGCGATAAATATAAGGGCTCCGTGCGGGAACAGGGTTTTGGCGAGGACCGTTCACAGAAAGAGTATTTTTCGTCCCTTCAAGGGGGAGAAGGGGTCTATGTTTCGGATATCTATCTCTCCGATGCCAGCGGCAGGCTCTGTATAACCGTATCGGGATCGACCCTGAACCGGAAGGGCGACAGGCTCGCCGTCGCCCTGGACCTCAACCTCGAAGGCCTGCTGCGGGTCTGATTCTTCCATCGGAATTACCCCCGCCGGAAGTGCAGGGGATCTACCTCGTGTTTCTTGACCCTGAGGCCCATGATGCGCTCTGAAATCCCCAGATGTCTGGCCGCCTTGGCCATGTTTCCTCTGGTGGATTTAAGGGCGTCCATAAGGAGCTCCCTCTCCAGTTTATCCAGGGCCTCCGGCAGGGTTGAACTCAGGGTGGTACTGGTGGATTCCGCGGACTGCAGGCTCGGCGGCAGGTGATGTCCGTGGATTACGTCCTCCGCGGCCAGCAGAACGGCCCGTTCTATGCAGTTTTCCAGCTCCCGCACGTTCCCGGGCCAGTGGTAACTCATGAGGAGTTCTATCGCCGAAGTTGATATGCGCTTTATGTGTTTATGGTTCTTTTCGCTGTATTTCTCGATAAAATAGTCAGCCAGCAGGGTTATATCGGACTGCCGGTCCCGTAAGGGGGGGATGTGAATGGGAAATACATTCAGCCGGTAGTAGAGGTCCTCCCGGAAGTTTCCCAGCCCCATGAGGTCCTCCAGGTTGCGGTTGGTGGCGGCTACGATCCTGACATTGCAGTGAATCGTCGAATTGCCTCCTACCCGTTCAAATTCCCTCTCCTGCAGTACCCTCAGGAGCTTGACCTGGGTTGTGGGAGAGAGATCCCCGATCTCGTCCAGAAAGATGGTTCCGCCGTCAGCCTGTTCAAAGCGTCCCTTCCTTGTCTGGATCGCCCCGGTAAAGGCCCCTTTTTCGTGACCGAAGAGCTCGCTTTCAATGACCGTCTCCGGAAGGGCGGCGCAGTTGACCTTTATAAAGGGCCGTTCCGCCCGCAGGCTGTTGTAGTGGATGGCATGGGCGACAAGCTCTTTTCCGGTGCCGCTTTCACCGCGGATAAGGACGGTTGCTTCGCTTTTCGATACCTGGGCAATGAGGTCGAAGACCTCCTGCATGGCCCGGGAGTTGCCTATGATATTGGCCGGACGAAAACGCTCCTCCAGTTCCTGCTGGAGCCGGCTGTTCTCTTCCATCAGCCTCTGCCGTTCCTCCTGGATGGAGCGGCGCAGCTTGACCGCCTGAGCGATCATGGATCCGATAATCGACAGAAGACGCAGATCCTCCTCGAGGCTGATGTTTATGGCGAAGAGACGGTCAACGCTCAGGGTTCCAATGGTCTCGTTGCCGATCTTTATGGGCACTATAATAAAAGAGACATCCTTCTTCTGGAGTTCATTCCGGGCACCGGTCTTGTTGAGAAACTGGGTATCGTTGTTTATGTTGGGGATTATCATCGGTTCTCCCCGTTCAACTACCTTTCCGGTAATACCTTCGCCGATTTTGTATTTACCCCGTTCCTGCTGCTGCACGGAAAGCCCGTAGGAGGCTTCTATCCCGATTTCCCGGGTCTTGCGGTTCAACAGGGTGATTGTCCCCCGGAGCATGCCCATATTTTCAGCCATTGAACGAAGTACGGGATTAATGACATCCTTGAGATCGATGCTGCCGTCTAGAATACGGCTGATTTCAAAGAGTAACTGAAGCTCTTTTATCTTTCTGCGATAATGTTGCCTGTCTTCATCCATTTACGAGAAGCTCCTTGCGGTCTGTCTTACAAAGATGTCTGCCGGTGTTGTGAATCGTACTATTTTGTAGGTTTTGGTGCAAGCCGTGGGAAGATGGATTTCTTTCACTTTTCTATTGACAAAAAAAAGGGCTTTTGTTAGGTTGTTTCAACCTATCTGGTATGCCCTTGTAGCTCAGTCGGTAGAGCACATCCATGGTAAGGATGGGGTCATCGGTTCAAGTCCGATCGAGGGCTGTAATTCTTGACTAAGTCGCGCATTAGGGCGTACTCTTTCCAATGCAAGGCGAGGAGACTGTAAAGAATGGCAAAGGCAAAGAAAGGCGCTGTTGAGCTGGTAGCGCTTAAGTGCAGTGAATGTAATCGCAGGAACTATACAACCAGCAAGAACCGGCGCAATATTCAGGGCAAGCTCGAATTCAAGAAGTATTGCCGCTTCGATCGCAAGCATACGCTGCACGTCGAAACAAAGGTCAAGTAGGTTTATATCGGGAAATTGCGAACGGCCTTAAGGCCGTTCGTTTTTTAATTAGTTCACAGGCCAGTAGCTCCAATGGCTAGAGCGCCGGTCTCCAAAACCGGATGTTGCAGGTTCGAGTCCTGCCTGGCCTGTTTTTCGTTAACGATTTTGAGGAGTAGGGGATGAAGAGGCTTCTTCAGTTCTTTCGCGATAGCTATGCTGAACTCAGAAAGGTAGTGTGGCCCAGTAGAGAGGAAGTTGGATCTTCCACGAAGGTGGTAATTATTTCAACGATAATCTTTGCCGCCCTTCTGGGATTATTCGATTTCATCTTTACCGTAGGTCGCGATATAATTTTCTAGTCTTTTCCCCATCCATGATGTATCCGTCCGTAAGGTTGGATGCAGTAAGGAACAGGTGATTAATAATGGCGAAAGGTTGGTACGTTCTTCATACCTATTCGGGTTACGAGAATAAAGTTGAGCGCTATATCCGCAAGCTTATGGAAACCCCCGAAGTAGGTGATTACGTTTTTGACATCAAGATACCCTCGGAAGAGGTTGTCGAGGTAAAAGACGGAAAAAAGAAGACGATAAACCGCAAATTTCTTCCCGGATACATTCTTCTGGAGATGGATCTGCCTGATCGCGGGTGGAAGGCTGTCTGCTCCCATATCAGGAGAATTCAGGGAGTAACCGGATTCCTGGGTTCCATGACCGGTATGAAGCCGCAGCCCATAAGCTCTGAAGAGGCACGGGCGATACTTCAGAAGGCAGGAGATATCAGGTCCGAGAAGGTCGTACGGAACCGTCAGAGCTTCTCCGTGGGAGAGGCTGTGCGCATAACCGACGGGCCCTTTGACACCTTTACCGGTTCCATTGAAGAGGTGAATATGGAAAAGGCCCGGCTGAAGGTTATGGTCGGTATTTTCGGTCGTTCGACGCCTGTAGAGGTTTCCTTTACCCAGGTAGAAAAGATATAGTTATTGCTGATACGGGAGGCGGTCTGTCGAATTGTTGACGGGTGCCTCCTTTTGCTGTCTGTTCGCGGGTTTTGTCCCGGGCCGGACGCGCGTTGAGGGTTTCGCGTTGCGAAGCGGATGGGACCTCGTCTCTGTTTTTTCGATAAAACGGAAGCGGGGGTTTGTACCACGTTTTTTAGGAGTTTACTATGGCGAAGAAAAAGGTAACCGCAGTTATCAAGCTGCAGGTTCCCGCGGGTAAAGCGACTCCCGCACCGCCTGTCGGACCCGCCCTTGGGCCGCATGGTGTGAGCGCTCCCCAGTTCGTGCAGCAGTTCAATGACCGCACGAAGAACTTTGAACCGGGTCTCACGATTCCGGTTGTCATCACGGTATTTGCCGACCGCAGTTTCAGTTTTATCACAAAAACACCACCTGCTGCGGTTCTCATCAAGAAGGCATGCAATCTTCAGAGCGGATCTGCCGAACCTCACAAGGTAAAGGTTGCGAAGATCTCCAAGGCCAAGCTGAAAGAGATCGCCGAGACGAAGATGCCCGATCTGAATGCCAACGATATCAATGCTGCCATGAAGATTATCGTAGGAACGGCCCGCAGTATGGGCGTCGAAGTGGAAGCGTAGGAGGCCGGCATGAAACGGGGAAAGAAATATCAGGAAGCGCTGAAAAAATACGATAAGCAGAAGCATTATTCGGTGGAAGAGGCCGTGGGGCTGCTCAAGGAGCTCTCCTACGCCAAATTTGACGAGACCGTGGAGGTTTCCATGCGGCTCAATCTGAAAAAGAGTCAGAATGTGCGGGATACCATGGTTCTGCCTCATCAGTTCACCGAAGAGAAGAAGATTCTGGTTTTTGCGAAGGGCGAAAAAGCAGAAGAGGCCAAAGCTGCCGGCGCCGCTTTTGTCGGCGATGATGACCTGATCGAAAAGATCCGGGGCGGCTGGCTGGATTTTGATGTTGCCGTGGCAACTCCGGATATGATGAAGGATGTCGGGCGCCTCGGTCCGATCCTTGGTCGGCGGGGTCTTATGCCGAATCCGAAAACCCAGACGGTAACCTTCGATATTCAGGCCGCCCTTGCTGAGCTGAAAAAGGGAAGGGTCGAATTCAGGTCGGACAAAACCGGGGTTGTGCATCTTCCTGTGGGAAAGGTTTCCATGGACCCTGCACAGGTCTCCGAAAACGTCAAGGCGTTTATGGATGAGGTCGGAAAGCGGAAGCCCGCAGATATCAAGGGTGATTTCGTCAAGTCCGTAGCGGTTTCTTCTACCATGGGCCCGGGCGTCCGGGTAGAGTATAAGTAGGGCTGGAGGAAGCAGATGAGTGAGTATACGGTAAAGGTTCAGCAGCACAAAACGGAAGCTGTTGAAGCCCTGAAAAACCAGTTTAAAGATATATCTACCTACATCTTCACTGATTACCGTGGGTTGTCGGTGGAACAGATTTCCGAGCTGCGGGCCAAGTTGAGGGAGCAGCAGGCGCAATTGAAGGTTGTGAAAAACCGCTTTGCCAAGATCGCCCTCAAGGAGCTCGACCGCCCCGATGTTGGGGATATTCTGACCGGGCCTACAGCTGTTGCGCTCCCGGGGGATGAAGCAGGTCCCGTTGCCAAGACCCTGATTGATTTCGCCAAGGATACTCCCCTGGAGGTGAAAGGCGGCATTATCGAGGGTATGGTGTATGATTTTGCCCAGGTCGAGGCATTTTCCAAGCTGCCCACCAAGCTGGAGCTTATCTCCATGCTTATGAGTACCATGAAGGCGCCGGTCCAGAACCTGGCCCTGGTGCTGAATGCGGTGCCTCAGAAGCTTGTACGTACACTGCAGGCAGTGGCGGACAAAAAGCAGGCGGAAGGCTGATTGATTTAGATCCTTATGCAGGCCGACGGTATGTCGGTCCTTCGGATAAAGCGGCATTAGTCTTCTGTGATAGTCTGCTATTGCCGCAGAAATATTTATATTTAAAGGAGAAGGTAATATGGCTATCACCAAAGATGAAATTTTAGAAACAATTGCGGGCATGAGCGTGCTTGAGGTTTCCGAGCTCGTTAAGGCTATGGAAGAGAAGTTCGGCGTAACCGCTGCGGCTCCCGTAGCTGTTGCTGCGGCTCCCGGCGCTGCTGCCGGTGGCGATGCTGCTGCCGAGGATGAGCAGACTGAGTTCGACGTAATCCTCAAGAGTGTAGCTGACGGAAAGAAGATTCCCGTTATCAAAGAGGTCCGCGCCATAACCGGTCTCGGTCTGAAAGAGGCCAAAGAGATCGTTGAGGCCGGCGACAAGGCCATCAAAGAGGGGGTTTCCAAAGAGGAAGCTGCCCAGATGAAGGAGAAGCTTGAAGCAGCAGGCGGCGTTGTTGAGGTTAAATAACCTCCGGCCGGCAACCAATCATCAATTTGCTCAAGATACCACCGGAAAAGTTTCCGGTGGTATCGTATTGTCTATGCACAGGGCATCTGTTTGTGGTGCCTCAGATCTCGTACCTTAGGGGGGTAAGATGCTGGATACTGGTAAAACCAGGAAACGTACCTATATCGGACAAGAGTTTCAGGAGGTGATGGAGCTTCCGAATCTTGTGGATATCCAGTTATCGTCATATGAAAGATTTCTTCAGCGTGAAACCTTGCGAAACGGGCAGCCGCTGAAGGAGCAGGGTCTTGAAGAAGTGTTTCAAAGTGTATTCCCGATAGAGAGCCCCAACGGCGACATGCTGCTGGAATACACTCACTATACCCTTGACGAGGACGCGATCAAGCTCACTGAGCAGGAGTGCAAGCAGAAAGGGGTCACCCTTGCTGTGCCCATAAAAGCCAGAATCAACCTGATCTTCCAGGAGACCGGTGAGATCCGCCAGAAGGATATTTACGTCGGCGATATTCCCCTCATGACCGACCGGGGCACCTTTATAGTAAATGGTGCCGAGCGGGTTGTAGTCAGCCAGATACACCGTTCTCCCGGCGTAATTTTCTCCCATGAAAAAGGGGTGTTTTCTTCCCGGATTATCCCCTACCGGGGTTCATGGCTTGAATTTGAAATAGACCAGAAGCGTGAGCTCATTTACGCCAAAATCGACCGCAAAAAGCGGATTCTCGGTACTCTGCTCTTACGGGCCCTCGGTTACTCCAGCAGGGAGCAGATCATCGATCTTTTCTACAAAACCGAGAAAGCTGAGGTTCTGGAGAGGGGCAAGGAGGCTCTGAACGGGCGTGTTCTTGCCAGGGCTGTCTATATCGGCGAGGGCGATGAGAAGCGCAAGCTTTACCGTGCCGGAGACAAGCTTCATCCCCATGATGTTGACGAGCTTCTCCATTCAGGGGTTTCCGAGATAACTCTCATCAATTTCCGCGCCGAAGGATCCCTGGATTCACCGATTATTCTGAACTGTTTCGAGCGGGAAGAGGTCAAATTTACCCGTGCCGACGCGGACGTTGACGAACCGACCAAGGAAGATGCCCTGATCGCTGTCTATTCGGTGATCATGCCCGGCGAACCTATCACCCTTGAAAGTGCTGAAAAGGATCTCAATTCCATGTTCTTTTCCAGCCGCCGTTACGATTTGGGCAAGGTCGGACGCTACAAGCTGAACAAGAAGTTCGATTATGATCCGCCGGTGGAGGAATTCACTCTTACCAGGGAGGATGTGGTCAACACCATGCTCTTCCTTATCAAGGTCTATATCGGCGACTCCTATGTGGATGATATAGACCATCTCGGCAACCGGCGCATACGCTCCGTCGGAGAACTGATGGCTAACCAGCTCAAGACCGCTTTCAGTCGCATGGAGCGGATCGCAAAGGAGCGGATGAGTCTCAAGGAGACGGACACCGTTAAGCCCCAGGATCTGATTTCCATCAAGCCGATTGTGGCTGCCATCAAGGAATTCTTCGGTTCCTCCCAGCTTTCCCAGTTTATGGACCAGGTTAACCCCCTGGCGGAGCTGACCCACAAGCGGCGACTCAATGCCCTGGGGCCGGGAGGACTTTCCCGTGACCGCGCCGGTTTCGAAGTCCGCGACGTACATTACACCCACTACGGGCGTATGTGCCCCATCGAAACCCCGGAAGGTCCGAATATCGGGCTTATTGTGTCCCTTGCCAATTATACCCGGGTCAACGAGTATGGTTTTCTTGAGGCCCCCTACAGAAAGGTAAAAGAGGGCGTTGCGACGGGGGATATCGAATATCTCTCCGCCATGGACGAAGAAAAGTACTTCATTGCCCAGGCCAATGCGCGCATCGACAAGGGCGGCAAATTTCTCGATGACACCATTTCCGTGCGCAAGGCCGGAGACTATACCCAGAAGGGTGCCTCGGATATACAGTACATGGATGTGTCTCCCAAGCAGGTTATCTCCGTGGCGACATCGCTCATTCCTTTCCTGGAGCATGACGACGCCAACCGTGCTCTGATGGGTTCGAACATGCAGCGTCAGGCAGTGCCTCTCGTTTTTACCGAACCCCCCAGGGTCGGGACTGGAATGGAGGGGAAAACCGCCTATGATTCCGGCGTTCTGGTCAAGGCCCGCAGGGCGGGAACGGTGGAATATGTTACCTCCGAACAGATAATCATAAAGCTTGATGAGCCCTATAATAATATAGAAAAGGACGTGTATCCTCTTCTGAAGTACCAGCGGACCAACCAGGATACCTGTTTCAATCAGCGGCCCATCGTGCAGGCCGGCCAGCATGTGGATGCCGGAGCGGTTCTGGCTGACGGTCCCGCAACCTCCGGCGGGGAGCTGGCCCTCGGGCGGAACGTGGTTGTCGGTTTCGTGCCCTGGAACGGGTATAACTACGAGGACGCCATCCTTATTTCAGAAAAGGTGGTAAAGGAAGATATCTTTACCTCCATTCATATCAAAGAGTTCACCATAGATGTCCGGGAAACGAAGCTGGGGCCCGAAAAGCTTACCCGGGATATCCCGAATACTGCAGAAAAGGCCCTGGATCAGCTGGATGAAGAAGGCATAATACGGATCGGTGCCAAGGTCGGCTCGGGCTATATCCTGGTCGGCAAGGTGACCCCCAAGTCCGAAACCGAGACTACCCCCGAATTCAAGCTCCTTAACTCCATCTTCGGCGAGAAGGCCAAAGAGGTGCGGGATACCTCCCTGCGGGTGCCCCATGGTACCAGCGGTACGGTAATCGACGTACAGCGTCTCCGGCGCAGTGAAGGGGATGATCTTCCCCCCGGTGTGGATGAGGTCGTCAAGGTCCTGATTGCCGCAAAGCGTAAACTCAAAGAAGGCGACAAGATGGCGGGTCGCCACGGAAATAAAGGTGTCGTTGCCCGGGTATTGCCCGAGGAAGATATGCCCTTCATGGCCGACGGTACGCCTCTGGACCTCTGTCTGAATCCCCTGGGTGTACCCTCTCGTATGAACCTCGGACAGATACTGGAAACCGAGCTTGGATGGGCGGCAAAGGCTCTGGATGAGTGGTATTCCACGCCGGTTTTCCAGTCCGCATCCACGGAAATGATAGAAAAGAAGCTTGCGGAAGCCGGTTTGCCCAGGAACTCGAAGACCGTACTCCATGACGGAAAAACCGGCGAAGCCTTCGAGAACCCCGTATTCTGCGGAATAATATACATGCTGAAGCTGCATCACCTTGTGGACGACAAGATGCACGCCCGATCAACCGGCCCCTATTCTCTGGTTACCCAGCAGCCTTTGGGCGGAAAAGCCCAGTTCGGCGGACAGCGGCTTGGAGAAATGGAGGTGTGGGCTCTGGAAGCCTACGGGGCCGCCAATACCCTGCAGGAGCTTCTTACCATCAAATCTGACGATATGGCGGGAAGAGCGAAAATCTATGAGAGCATTGTAAAGGGTGAGCCTTCGTCGAATGCCGGGGTTCCCGAGTCCTTCAATGTGCTTGTTCAGGAGCTTCGGGGGCTTGCCCTGGATGTATCGATCTATGATTCCAAGGGTAAACAGGTTCCTCTCACCGAGAGGGACGAGGAACTGATCAGCCGGCAGGGGAGCCAGTTCTAAATTGATGGCGTACGTGAATGAAAGCAGGCTAAGCTTAGGAGAGTACCAATGAGGGATATTCAGGATTTTGACAATATAATGATAAAGCTGGCCAGCCCCGAACAGATTCGGGCCTGGTCTTACGGCGAGGTCAAGAAGCCGGAAACTATCAACTACCGTACCCTCAGGCCGGAGAAGGACGGACTCTTTTGTGAACGTATCTTCGGTACCACCAAAGAGTGGGAGTGTTACTGCGGAAAGTTCAAATCTATCCGTTACAAGGGGGTAATCTGCGACCGCTGCGGCGTCGAGGTGACCCACTTCAAGGTCCGGCGGGAACGGATGGGGCATATAGAGCTGGCCTCTCCGGTATCGCATATATGGTACTACCGTTCGGTTCCCTCCCGCATGGGACTTCTTCTGGATATGACCATAGCCAGCCTCAGGGCCGTACTGTATTACGAAAAGCACGTGGTCATAGATCCCGGTGATACCGATCTCAAGTACATGGAACTCCTCAGCGAAGAGGAGTATATGGAGTCCCGGGAACGCTTCGGCATGAGTTTTACCGCCGGAATAGGGGCTGACGCCATTCGTACGCTCCTCGAGCAGCTCGATCTGGACGCCCTCAGCGCAGAACTCAGGATGAAGATGATCGAGAAGGGGGCCAAATCCGACAAGCGACTTCTCAAGAGGATCGAGATAGTAGAAAATTTCCGGGATTCCCAGAACAAGCCTGAATGGATGATTCTGGATGTAATTCCCGTCATTCCCCCGGAGCTGCGGCCCATGGTTCAGCTGGATGGGGGACGCTTTGCAACCTCTGACCTGAACGATCTGTATCGAAGGGTAATCAACCGCAACAACAGGCTTAAGCGGCTCATGTCGTTGAATGCTCCGGATATCATTATCCGGAACGAAAAGCGGATGCTTCAGGAGGCGGTGGACGCACTTTTCGACAACTCCAAAAAGAAACGGGTGGTCAAGGGAGCCTCGAACCGGCCTCTCAAGTCCCTCTCTGATATGCTTAAGGGCAAGCAGGGTCGGTTCCGGCAGAACCTGCTGGGCAAGCGGGTCGACTATTCCGGCCGTTCGGTAATCGTTGTGGGACCGGAGCTTCGGATGCATCAGTGCGGGCTGCCGACCAAAATGGCTCTGGAGCTGTACAAGCCCTTTATCATGAAGAAGCTCGTCGAAAAGGACGTCGTCTATAACATCAAGAAGGCAAAAACCCTGGTTGAGCAGGAGACCCCTGAGGTCTGGGCTGTTCTTGACGAGGTTGTACGGGAGCATCCGGTGCTTCTGAACCGTGCGCCCACCCTGCACCGGCTTGGTATACAGGCTTTTGAGCCTGTTCTGGTCGAGGGTAAGGCGATCAAGCTGCATCCCCTTGTGTGTCATGCCTACAACGCGGACTTTGACGGAGACCAGATGGCGGTCCATGTGCCCCTTACTCAGGCTGCACAGATTGAGTGCTGGACTATGATGCTGTCCGTCAATAACCTTTTGAACCCCGCCAACGGGACCCCCATCGTGTTCCCTTCCCAGGATATGGTTCTTGGTATCAACTATCTGACCAAGGAACGCCCCGGTGCAAAGGGAGAGGGCAAATATTTCGGCGGTGTCGATGAGGTGCTCATCGCCCTTGATGCCAAGGCCGTGGACTATCATGCCCTGATCAAGCTGAAGATGGATGGCGGCTGGATCGAGACTACCCCCGGACGGGTCGTTCTCAACGAAGAGATGCCCGAGGGAATCGGTTTTGTAAATGTTACCCTCGGTGACAAGCAGCTCCGCGCGCTGGTGGCAAAGACCTATAAGGATTACGGTCCTTCAACAGCCGTCAAGATGCTGGATACCATCAAGGACGTGGGATTCAAGTATGCGACCCTTTTCGGTGCAACCATCGGAGTCGATGATATCCTGATCCCGGAAGAAAAGAAGGGAATGATAGAGGCTGCCAATAATCAGGTCCTCGCCATTCAGAACCAGTATCTCCAGGGGCACATAACCCACGAAGAACGCTACAACCGTGTTGTTGAGGTGTGGTCAAAGACCAACGAAGACCTGACGAATACCCTGATGAAGTCTCTGGAACGGGACCGCGGCGGTTTTAACCCGGTTTATATGATGGCCAATTCCGGTGCCCGTGGTAGCCGTACGCAGATTCGTCAGCTGTCGGGTATGCGGGGTCTTATGGCCAAATCCTCCGGTGATATTATCGAACTGCCCATCCGCTCCAACTTCAAGGAGGGGCTCTCGGTTATCGAGTTCTTTATCTCCACCAACGGAGCCCGTAAGGGTCTTGCGGATACCGCCCTCAAGACCGCAGGTGCCGGTTACCTTACCAGGCGTCTTGTGGATATCGCCCAGGATGTGGTGGTGAACGAGGAAGACTGCGGCACCATCAACGGAATTGACACCCGGGCCATCAAGGACGGCGAAGAAATCGTCGAGTCCCTGATGGACCGTATCGTCGGTCGTTTTACCCTGGAACGGGTTAAACATCCCATTACCGGCGAGATTATCATAGACGTTAACGAAGAGATTACCGATGAGATTGCACAGGCAATAGAAGATGCCGGGGTGGAATCGGTTCGAATAAGAACGGTGCTGACCTGTGAGGCCCGGCACGGGGTGTGCCAGAAATGTTACGGACGTAACCTGGCAACGAACCGGACCGTCGAGATCGGAGAGGCCGTGGGTATTATCGCGGCCCAGTCCATCGGACAGCCGGGTACCCAGCTTACCATGCGTACCTTCCATATCGGAGGTGCCGCAACCAGTGTGGCGGAAGAGAACCGGACCTATCTGCGATATCCGGTGCTTATCCGTGAGATTCAGGGTAACACGGTAACCCTGGATTCGGGAGATCGGCTTTTTACCCGAAAGGGTTTCGTGGTTGTTTCGAAGATAATGCGGCAGATTTCCCTCGAGAAGGGGGACAAGCTGCTGGTGGAAGAGGGGCAGAAGGTAATAGTCGGCGAGCCTCTTGTGAAGCGGGGAAAAGAGGAAATCCTGTCTGAGGAGATTGCATATATCTCCATACACGACAAGGGGTTGCTGCTGATCGCACAGGAGCAGCGGATCGACATCCGGAACGGTGCCGAGTTGCTTGTGTCTGAGGGGGATATCGTCAAGGCGGAAGAGTCCCTGGCTATATTCGATCCTTTCTCCGAGCCGATTATCGCGGAAGTGGATGGAAAGGTGCGCTTTGAAGATATCGTTCTGGGTACTACCCTGAAGGAGGAGGTGAACGAAGATACCGGGAAGATAGAGAAGAAGATTACCGAGTTCACCCTCGAAACCCTCCAACCCAGGATAATAATAGAGGACGATGAAGGAGAGGAGGTAGCTTCGTACTTCCTGCCCGGATCGGCATACCTGAACGTGGAAGACGGTGATGTGATCAAACAGGGGCGGACTCTGGTAAAGCTGCTCAAGGAGAGCGTGAAGACCCGGGACATCACCGGTGGTCTGCCGCGGGTTGACGAGCTCTTTGAGGCCCGGCACCCGAAGAGTGCTACTGTCATTGCAAAGGTCAGCGGCACGGTTCATTTCAAGGGTATTGTCAAAGGAAAGCGGGTCCTGGAGATCGAGGACGATTTCGGCGGCAAGCACCGTCATCTTGTACCCATGGGCAAGCACCTGCTTGTCAGGGACAGGGACCTTGTGCAGGCCGGAGAGGGACTCTGCGATGGAGCTATCGATCCGCATGATGTGCTCGATATTGAAGGTGAAAACTCTCTGCAGAGATTTCTTGTTAACGAAGTTCAGGAGGTCTACCGCCTGCAGGGTGTAAACATCAACGACAAGCACATCGGTGTCATCGTGCGGCAGATGATGCGCAAGGTGGAGATTGTCCAGGTGGGAGATACGAATTTCATTTTCGGACAGCAGGTCGACAAGTATCGTTTCCACGAGGAAAACGAGAAGGTCATTCGTGAAGGAGGACAGCCGGCCGTCGCCCGTCCGTTGCTGCTTGGAATAACCCGGGCTTCCCTGAATATTGACTCCTGGGTATCTGCAGCTTCCTTCCAGGAGACGACCAAGGTTCTGACCAATGCGGCGATTTCCGGCGACACCGATTCGCTCCGCGGATTGAAGGAAAACGTGGCAATCGGTCATCTGATTCCTGCGGGTACCGGAATGCGAAAGTACCGCAATATAAAGCTTTTTGATGAGACCAGTGATGACCTGGACGCAACTGTACAGGGCATTCTGGAGCAGAGAAAAATCGAAAGAGAGGCGCAGATGGAGAACGGAGTCCTCGAAGAGGAGGTTGATGCATAAGTTCTCCGTCATGCTGAATCTGTGCCGGCTGTTTTCGGATGACATATAAACCGCCGCAGTTTGCGGCGGCTTAACTTGACTTTTGTCAAGGTGACTGCTATAGTCACGACTCAAGCAATTACAATTGGGGAGTTGGATCTATAATGCCGACTATTAATCAACTTATTCGTAAAGGGCGTAAGGCGACTCACAACAAGACAAAATCGCCCGCCCTGGAGTCTTGTCCTCAGAAACGGGGTGTATGTACCCGTGTTATGACTGTAACCCCGAAGAAGCCGAATTCCGCTCTGCGGAAGGTTGCGCGTGTGCGTCTTACCAACGGGTTTGAGGCGACCGCCTATATTCCCGGAATCGGGCATAATCTTCAGGAGCACTCGGTTGTTCTTTTGCGTGGCGGCCGTGTCAAGGACCTTCCCGGCGTTCGCTATCACATAGTTCGCGGTGCCAAGGATACCCTGGGTGTCGACGATCGCAAGCAGGGCCGTTCCAAATACGGTGCCAAAAAGCCGAAGGCCTAGGGAGAGTGCAGTATGAGTAGACGTAAAGTCAGTCCGGTCCGCCCGGTGCTGCCGGATCCCAGATTCGGAAGCAAGGTTCTTGCAAAGTTTGTGTCCCGCATGATGGTGGACGGAAAGCGATCCGTTGCCCGCCGCGCAGTATATGATGCAATGGATGTTATCCAGAAAAAGATGAACGAGGAACCGCTTCAGGTTTTTCTCAAGGCCATCGAAAACGTAAAACCCGCCGTCGAGGTTAAGTCCCGCAGGGTGGGCGGTTCCACGTATCAGGTTCCCGTCGAAGTCAGGGAGACCCGCCGTGAAGCCCTTGCAATGCGCTGGATTATCCAGGCTGCCAGGGACCGGAGCGGAAAATCCATGAGTGAACGGCTGAGCGCTGAACTTATGGACGCCTATAACAATGCCGGTGTAGCCTTCAAGAAGAAGGAAGACACCCACCGTATGGCCGAGGCCAACAAGGCTTTTTCACACTACCGCTGGTAGTATGGAGTTCAGGGGGGAGATTGCCGTCCCCCCTTGACGTATAAGGTGTCGAGGGTATACTATGGCCCTCGCACCGGAACAATTGTTTCGGTTGTTTGCGAGAGATCGCATTGCGGGTAATGAAGGGCGTTTAATGCTCCGCTGCGTGTACCTGTAATGTACGGCTCTGCGGCCAAACCGGTCGTCTTTTGTTTGGGATGATCAGGTGGTTGGGGTTTGATCTTGGATTCTATGTCTGTATTCGGACATCTCCACGATTTATCCTGTCTTTTGCCCTCCTGACTGTATGCCGGTTTTCCCGCGACCTTGAATATATTTTTATCATGTGCTTATATAATACTTTTAAATTTTTTGCGTCTTTATGAGCGCAAGGAGGAATAGGAATGGCCAAAGCAAAATTTGAGAGGACGAAGCCGCACATTAACGTTGGTACTATTGGCCACGTTGACCACGGCAAGACTACTCTCACTGCAGCTATCACCATGTACAGTGCCACTAAGTTTGGTGGTAAGCTTATGAAGTATGACGAGATCGACAACGCGCCGGAAGAAAAAGCGCGGGGAATCACGATCAATACTCGCCATGTCGAGTATGAAACAACTGCCCGACACTACGCTCATGTAGACTGTCCCGGTCACGCCGACTATATCAAGAACATGATTACCGGTGCTGCACAGATGGACGGTGCTGTTATCGTAGTTGCGGCTACCGACGGTGCGATGTCTCAGACCAAGGAGCACATCCTTCTGGCCCGTCAGGTAGGTGTGCCTTCGCTGATTGTCTTCATCAACAAGTGTGACCAGGTTGACGATCCTGACCTGATCGAGCTGGTTGAGGAGGAGATGAAGGATCTTCTTAACGAGTATGGATTCCCCGGGGACGAGACTCCCATTATCAAGGGATCTGCTTTCGAGGCTATGGAGAATCCTGACGATCCCGAGAAGACCAAGTGTATTGAAGATCTTCTCAATGCCATGGACAACTACTTCCCCGAACCCGAGCGTGCAATCGATGGTACTTTTCTTATGCCCATCGAGGATGTTTTCTCCATCCAGGGGCGTGGTACTGTCGTCACCGGTCGTATCGAGCGCGGTATTGTCAAGGTTTCCGATGAGCTTGAAATTATCGGAATCAAGGATACCAAGAAGACTGTCTGTACCGGTGTTGAGATGTTTAACAAGCTGCTCGACCAGGGGCAGGCCGGTGACAATATCGGTGCGCTTCTTCGCGGTACCGACAAGAAAGAGGTCGAGCGTGGACAGGTTCTCGCAAAGCCCGGTTCGATTACTCCGCACATGAAGTTTAAGGGACAGGTATACGTGCTGAACAAGGAAGAGGGCGGACGCCACTCTCCCTTCTTCTCCGGGTATCGTCCTCAGTTCTACTTCAGAACCACCGACATTACCGGTTCCATCACTCTGCCCGAAGACAAGCAGATGATCATGCCTGGTGACAATACAGAAATCAATGTTGAGCTTATTCACCCCATTGCCATGGAGAAAGGGCTTAAGTTCGCTATTCGTGAAGGCGGCCGGACGGTAGCTTCCGGTCAGGTTACCGATATCATCGAGTAAGATTATTCTGTCGGGTCCCGCCCGCTTTGAGGCGGGGCCTTTTTTTAGGAGGAAGGATGGCGAAGAATAGAATTCGCGTGCGGCTGCGGGGCTTTGATGTGGAGCTTGTTGATCAGAGCGCCAAATCCATCGTGCAGACCGTTGGTAAAGCCGGTGCGAGGGTTGCGGGACCGATTCCGCTGCCTACACGGATTAACAAATTCACCGTACTGCGTTCTCCCCACGTAAACAAGAAGGCGAGGGAGCAGTTCGAAATGCGTACGCACAAGCGACTGATTGATATTCTGGATCCGACGTCCAAGGTGATGGACGCCCTTATGAAGTTAGAGTTGCCCGCCGGAGTTGATGTAGAAATCAAGCAGTAGGCTTTAGCGGCAATAATACGTCTGTCTGCCGTACATGCACACAGACCAATTTTATTGATCGAGGTTTTATACCATGTTGGGATTGTTGGGAAAAAAGCTTGGGATGACCCAGGTGTTCGATGAGAGGGGTGTTCTTACCCCCGTTACCGTAATAGAAATTGTAGAAAATACCATATTGAATAACAGAACCGAAGAAAAGGACGGATATACCGCAGCGGTTCTGGGCGCCTTTGAGCAGAAGGAATCCAGGCTGTCGAAACCGGTTCTTGGACAGTTCAATAAGAGCGGATCTTCTCCGAAAAGGATTGTTCAGGAAGTCCGGGATCCTGATTTTGAAGGCGAACCGGGAACTTCCCTGGGTATCGATCTTTTCGAAGGGATCCGGTTTGTTGATGTTATCGGCGATTCGAAAGGAAAGGGCTATCAGGGAGTTATGAAGCGCCACGGTTTCAAGGGTGGTAGAGCTACCCATGGTTCCAAGTTTCACAGAGGCTTGGGAAGTACCGGTATGGCAGCGACTCCTTCGCGGGTGCTGAAGGGCAAGAAGATGCCCGGACGGATGGGGAATGAACGGGTGACTGTTCAGAATCTCCTGGTTGTAAAGATCGATCCTGAGAAAAACGCCCTGCTGGTGAAAGGAGCTGTCCCTGGCCCCAAGAACGGCGTTGTGTTTGTTCGGAAAGCCAAGAAGCGATAGCGACCGATTTAGCAGGATTATTAGAATAGAGGCGATCAATGGAAAAGAAGGTTTTGTCTACGGACGGAAAAGAGATACGAAGCATCGAGCTGTCGGATGAGGTCTTTGGCCGTGAGGTCAGCGATGGTGCTATTTATTATGCCATTCGAAACGAACTGGCGAATATGCGGATAGGTACCGCTTCCACGAAAACCCGAAGCGAGGTTCGTGGTTCAGGGGCAAAGCCCTGGAGTCAGAAGGGTACCGGCCGGGCACGTTCCGGGCACCGCAGGTCCCCTGTGTGGGTCGGGGGTGGAACGGTTTTTGGTCCCAAGCCCCGGGATTACAGCTATACCGTTCCCAAAAAAATGAAGCGTGCTGCGATGAAGTCGATTCTGAGCATGAAAGCGAAGGACGATTCTCTGGTGGTGGTAGAGGATTTTACTGTCGACAGCGGGAAGACAAAAGATCTATCCCTTATCCTCCGGAACCTTACAGCCGGTGAGCGGACTGTTATGATCCTGAAGGACGATGACGCGATGGTTAAGCGCGCCGGCCGGAATATTCCCTGGTTGACGATTCTTTCCTACAATCGTCTGCGGGCTCATGATCTTTTTTATGGCAGGAAGCTGCTGGTTCTGGAAACTGCCGTAAAGAATCTGAATGATTTCTATGCAGGACAGGCTTCCAAAGCCTAAGGTGGTGAGATTATATGGATACACAACAGATAATCATTGAGCCGGTTCTGACCGAAAAGACCAATCTGATGCGGGAAGGCGATCAGAAGAAATACGTTTTCAAGGTGCATCCCTGGGCCAACAAGAATATGGTGATGCGGGCCATGAAGGAACTTTTCGATGTCAAGCCTGTTAAGTGCAATATCGTAAATGTCAAGGCAAAGCCCCGTTCGACCAGGACGAAGCACGGTGTACGCCGCGGCAGCACAACTCCCTGGAAGAAGGCGATCGTTACCCTGGCATCAGGCGATAAGATCGAAATCATCGACGGCATTTAACACAGCGGTAAGGAGAAGCGAGAATGGGTATAAAGAAATACAAGCCGAGAACCCCGGCTTTGCGGTATAAAACGTCTCTTACGTTTGAAGAAATAACCGCAACCAAATCTGAAAAGGCTCTTACCATCGGGAAATTTCAGAAGGCCGGAAGGGGCGCTGGCGGACGTATCAGTGTCCGGCGCAGGGGCGGCGGACATAAACGAAAATACAGGGTCATCGACTTTAAAAGGGACAAATATGGAATACCCGGCAAGGTCGCTACCATAGAATATGATCCCAACCGCAGCGCTAACATTGCTCTGATACATTACGCCGACGGCGAAAAGCGGTACATCCTGGCCCCCAGGGGTCTGAAGGTCGGCATGTCCATCGTCAGCGGTGAAAACGCACCGAAAGAGATTGGAAACGCTCTTCCCCTGGAGAATATCAACCTTGGTATGACTGTTCATAACGTCGAGCTCCAGAAGGGGCGTGGCGGACAGCTTGTCAGGGCAGCCGGAATGGGTGCGACCCTGGTTGCCAAAGAGGATGACTACGTAACTCTTAAGCTGCCATCCGGGGAGATGCGTCTTGTTTTCAAGAAGTGCATGGCTACTCTTGGAGAAATTGGAAACGAAGATCACATGAACGTTTCCATCGGAAAGGCCGGTCGTTCACGCTGGCTTGGAAAGAGGCCGAAGGTCCGGGGTGTAGTGATGAACCCCGTTGATCACCCCCATGGAGGCGGTGAAGGAAGAACTTCCGGCGGACGTCATCCGGTTACCCCCTGGGGTCAGCCTACCAAGGGTTACAAGACACGGAAGAAGAGAAAATCCTCCGGCAAGTTTATTGTCAAGAAGCGGAAATAGGAGAGAGTCGTGGCGCGTTCTATAAAGAAAGGACCATTTATCGAGAAGAAGCTGTACAAGCGTATACTCGAGATGAGCAAATCCGGTGAGAAACGGATGATCAAGACCTACTCCCGGTGTTCTACGATTATTCCTGAGATGGTTGGATTAACTATTTCGGTTTATAACGGTAAGAGCTGGGTGCCGGTTTATGTAACGGAAAACCTGGTCGGACACAAGCTTGGAGAGTTTTCCCCGACAAGAATTTTCCGTGGTCATGCAGGTTCTGACAAGAAAGCCGGAAAGAGATAGGTGAGGCAATAAGATATGGAAGCGAAGAAAGGCTATAAAGCTAATATTCGGCATCTGCTGATTGCTCCGACCAAGTTGCGCCGGGTTGCAAACGTAGTCCGGAACAAGCCTTACGTCGAGGCAATGGCTATTCTTGAAAGTCTGCCTCAGAAGGGAGCGAAATTCCTGACCAAGGCGATTCATTCTGCTGCGGCCAATGCCCTGGTACAGAATAAGCAGCTTGACGAAGAGATGCTGTATATCAAGGATCTGCAGATCAACGAAGGTCCGAGGCTCAGGCGTCTGTGGGCTCGTGCGCGGGGACGCCGGGACATCCTGCAGAAACGTATGAGTCATATATCTGTAGTCGTAGACGAAATTGCTGAGAGGGGTAAATAGGATGGGGCAGAAAGTTAATCCCATTGGATTGCGTTTAGGAATCAACAAAACATGGTCTTCCAAATGGTATGTGGATCCCAGGGAATACGCTGATACCCTTCATGAAGACCTTGCTCTCAGGAAGGCTCTCGCCGCATCTCCCGAGGCTCAGGGTGCTGAGATATCCGAAGTTGAGATTATCAGGCATCCCCAGAGGATAACCATCGTAATTCACACCTCCAGACCGGGAATTATCATCGGTGCCAAGGGTGCGAATATAGAAAAGGTGGGCGGTCGTCTTCAGAAGATTGCCAACAAGAAAATCCAGCTTAAGATCAAAGAGGTTAAACGACCGGAGGTCAACGCTCAGATAATCGCCCAGAATGTTGCACGGCAGCTGAAGTCCCGCGGTTCCTTCCGGCGGGCCCTCAAGATGGCTGTAAATAACGCCATGAAAGCCGGTGTGCAGGGTGTCAAGGTGCGCGTAGCAGGACGTCTTGGCGGTGCCGAGATGTCCAGGACCGAACAGTATAAGGACGGACGGGTTCCTCTTCATACACTGAGGGCGAATATTGATTACGGTACCGCCGAGGCCGACACCACCTTCGGCGTTATCGGGGTTAAAGTCTGGGTTTTTACCGGCGAAGTATATCGGAAGGATCGAAAGGAAGACGCAGGGCTCCTGGTTCGGAAAAAGAAAACCCCCGCTGCTGCGTCGGAGAGGAGCTAAGCGATGCTGAGTCCAAAGAGAACGAAGTTCAGGAAACAACACCGTCAGGTTCGTCGTCTGAAAAAGACAGCTAACCGGGGGAATAAGATATCCTTTGGAGATTTCGGGTTGATTGCCCTTGAGGGTGAGTGGATAACCAACCGGCAGATAGAAGCTGCCCGTATCGCGATGACCAGACACGTAAAGCGTGGCGGTAAGGTCTGGATCAGGATATTCCCTGACGTTCCTTACACAAAGAAACCTGCTGAAACGCGGATGGGAAAAGGTAAGGGTAACCCCGAAACCTGGGTAGCTGTGGTCAAAGAGGGAACCGTAATGTTCGAGATGGCGGGTGTCCCCCTTGAGCTTGCGCAGGAAGCTATGAAACTTGCTGCATCCAAGCTGCCCATCAAGACGAAGTTCGCCGTACGGCGGGATTTGGAGTAATAGCTATGAAGAACTCATTTTCTGATCTTACGTATGATGAGCTTCTGCTGAAGCGTGAGGAGCTGAAATCGAAGCTCCGTGAACACCGGTTTAACAAGGTGCTTGGGCACGTGGAAAATCCGGTGGAAAAACGTAACCTGCGTCGAAGCGTAGCTCGTTTGAACACGATTATCCACGAGTATGCCCTTGGAATGCGAGTACCGGAAGAAGGTAGGAAATAGAAATGGATACTATGGATAAAGACGCGGTGGAAAAGACAAGTAACGAAACCGGCAAAAAGGTGTATACCGGGGTGGTCGTCAGTGACAAAATGGACAAGTCCATTGTGATTCAGGTTTCGACACGGCAGCTGCACCCCTTGTATAAGAAATATGTCGCCCGGTCAAAGAAGTTTATGGCCCATGATGAGAATAATGATGCACATATCGGAGATACTGTACGCATTGTTGAGTCCCGGCCCATGAGTAAGCGAAAAACCTGGAAGCTGGTTGAAATTGTAGAGCGCGCGAAATAATCCGACGCGACATGAGGGAGAAGAATTACCATGGTACAGATGCAGACATATCTGAATGTTGCCGACAACAGCGGAGCAAAGCGCGTCCAGTGTATTAAGGTGCTCGGAGGCAGTAAAAGAAAATATGCCGGAGTCGGCGATATTATAGTAGTTGCGGTGAAGGATGCTCTTCCCAATGCTGCCATCAAGAGCGGGGATGTCCAGAAGGCTGTAATCGTGCGGACTAAAAAGGAGTTTCGTCGCCCGGACGGAACCTACATCCGCTTTGATGACAACGCCTGCGTTATTATTGACGCAAACCTTAATCCCCGGGGAAAGCGTATTTTCGGGCCTGTAGCCAGGGAGCTTAGAGATACCGGTTTCATGAAAATCGTATCACTGGCTCCAGAGGTCCTTTAGGCTCTGCACGAGGTATAAAGGATGAGTGGGAAGATGAAGATAAAACTGAAAAAAGAGGACACAGTCCAGGTCATCGCGGGGAAAGACGCCGGAAAGAGCGGTAAAGTTCTCAGAATTGACCGGAACAAGGGACGTGTAGTGGTTCAGGGGCTGAATATGGTCAAAAAGTCCGTAAAGCCCAGGAGTCAGCAGGACAAGGGAGGTATCATCGATATCGAAGCCGGTCTTGCAGTTTCTAACGTCATGATCGTATGCAAAAAATGCGGACCTACACGGATCGGATATAAAATCGATGGCGATTCGAAGATCAGGGTCTGCAGAAAATGCGGGGAGGCTCTTTGATGGCTGAGTACACACCCAGACTTAAAAAGGTGTATCTGGAAACCGTCAGAAAAGAACTGGTGGAAGAGTTCGGATACAAGTCACCGATGCAGATCCCTCGGGTAGAGAAGGTCAGCGTTAGTGTTGGTGTCGGTGATGCCATCGCCAATAAGAAATTCCTGGATTCTGCAACAAAGGAACTGGAGCAGATTACCGGTCAGCATGCGGTGAAAACCAAGGCCCGGAAATCCATAGCCAACTTCAAGCTTCGTGAAGGTATGGAGATAGGCGCAAAGGTTACATTGCGGGGAAATTACATGTGGGAGTTTCTCGAGAGACTGTTGAATGTAGCTCTGCCTCGTGTAAAGGACTTCCGGGGAGTCAATCCCAAAGCCTTCGACGGAAAAGGGAACTACGCTCTCGGTATCCAGGAGCAGATTATTTTTCCTGAAATTGATTACGACAAGATCGAACGGGTCAGCGGGCTTAATGTTGCAATCGTAACCAGCGCAAAGAACGACGACGAGGCTCGTAGTCTTCTGCAGAAGCTCGGAATGCCCTTCAGGAAATAGGAGTAAACGAGATGGCTAAGAAATCAATGATAATAAAAGCAGCGCGGAAGCCGAAGTTTATGACCAGAAAGGTTAACAGGTGTCGTGTCTGCGGACGTCCCCGGGGATATATGCGCAAATTCCAGATGTGCAGGGTCTGTTTTCGCAAATATGCGAGCGAGGGACTTATTCCCGGTGTAACAAAATCAAGCTGGTGAGGGAGTATTAAATGGCTGTTACCGATCCTGTAGCAGATATGCTGACAAAGATACGAAATGCAAGTAGTGCGCGTTTCGACCGAGTTGATATTCTTACCTCTAAACTGAAGCTTGAGATTGTTAAAATACTCAAGAACGAGGGGTATATTAAAAACTTCAAGAAAACTACCGTGGATGGGAAAAACTACATCCGTATTTTTCTGAAGTTCGACGATAAACAGAAGCCGATAATCCACGGGATAAAGAAGATTTCCACCCCCGGAAGAAGAATCTACGCCGGATACAAGAAGCTTCCCCGTATCTTCAACGGGTATGGAACACTGATCGTTTCCACCTCCACGGGGGTAACGACCGGGAAGAAAGCTGCGGAAAAGAAGGTCGGCGGCGAACTTATTTGTTCGGTATGGTGAGGGTAGTGAGATGTCACGTGTAGGAAAATTACCGATAGAGATACCCAAGGGGGTAAAGGTTAATCTCAACAACTCTGTTGTAGAGGTTGAGGGCCCCAAGGGAAAGCTTACCCAGGAGATCAAAGGCGATATCAGCCTCAACATAGAAGACAGCCAGGTTGTCGTTGAGTGCAACAGCCAGACAAAGCAGAATCGGTCTTATCATGGATTGTACCGAAAATTGCTGCAGAACATGGTTACCGGAGTAAGCAACGGGTTCAGTAAAACCCTGCTTATAAACGGAGTCGGTTACCGGGCAGAGCTAAAGGGTAAAGTCCTTGCTTTGAACCTGGGATACTCCAACATGATTGAGTTCATGATAAACGATGATGTTTCGGTAAACCTTGAGGGAAACAACAAGGTTATTATAAGCGGCATAGACAAACAGAAGGTAGGTCAGGCTGCTGCCGAAATACGTTCTTTACGGCCCCCGGAGCCATATAAAGGCAAGGGTATCGTGTATGAAAACGAGAATCTGCGCCGTAAGATCGGTAAGTCTGGTGTTAAGTAAGGATTAGCATGATGAAGAAGATAGAGGAAAAACTCAGAAAGCGTCTTCAGCGCAAACGGCACATCAGGAAACAGATTTTCGGTACCGCAGAAAGGCCGCGGATGACCGTCTACCGCAGTAACCGCTATGTCTACATACAGGTAATCGATGATGCCGGCGGCGTAACGATTGCCGCAGTGAATAACAGACAGAAGGACAGTGCGGATCTGAAAACCAATGTCGAGAATGCAGAAAAGCTCGGTGAGAAGATCGGTGCGCGCCTGAAAGAGCAGTCGGTTGATACTGTTGTTTTCGACAGGAACGGTTACAAGTATCACGGGATAGTCAAAGCTATAGCCGACGGTGCCCGGAAAACCGGACTGAAGTTCTAGGGGGATATGGTGGAAAGACGAGATCGAGATAATCGCGATAGAGATCGGGATAAAGAATTTACTGAGAAGCTGATAAAACTGAACCGTGTCGCCAAGGTCGTCAAGGGTGGTCGCCGCTTTTCCTTCTCCGCTCTGGTAGTCGTTGGAGATCAGAAGGGCCGTGTAGGTCTGGGCTTTGGAAAGGCAAACGATGTAACCGAGGCGATCCGCAAGAGTATTGAGAAGGCAAAGAAGAATATGATAAACCTGCCTCTTAAAAATGGTACTCTGCCGCATGAAGTTATCGGTCAGTTCAAAAGTGCCGAGGTGCTCATGAAACCCGCGGCCCCGGGTACCGGCGTAATCGCCGGAGGTCCGGTACGTGCGGTTATGGATGTGAGTGGTGTTACCGATATCCTGAGTAAATCTCTGGGCTCCAAAAATACCATAAACATCGTAAAAGCGGTGTTTGAAGGCTTTAACAATATCCTCGACGCCAAAGAGGTTGCGAGGAACCGTGGTAAGAGCCTTGCGGAAATGTGGGGGTAAGGTATGAAATTACGGATCAAACTTGTTAACAGCGTAATTGGACGCCCGCAGAACCAGAGGCGGGTAGTTGAAGCCCTGGGCTTAAAAAAGCTGAACAGCACGGCTGACCATGACGATGTCCCATCTATCCGGGGTATGGTCAGGAAGGTTTCTCACCTGGTTCAGGTAGAGGAGATCAAATAATATGGAATTGCATGCACCGAAAGGTTCTACAAAGAAAAAGATAATTGTGGGTCGTGGAAACTCCGCTCGACGGGGACGGACCTCTGGTAAAGGAAACAACGGTCAGAACGCACGTTCCGGTGGAGGGGTCCGACCCGGATTCGAGGGCGGGCAGATGCCTCTCTACAGGCGGGTTGCACGGCGGGGATTTTCAAATTATCCTTTTAAAAAGGAATATCTGCCGGTAAACCTCGAGCTGATCGAAAAGAAATTTGCCGACGGCGAAACTGTCAGCCTGGAAACTCTCAAAGAGAAGAAGCTTGTCAAGGGCAAGAACGTTGCCGTAAAAATTCTTGCGAACGGTGAAATAACAAAGAAGCTGACCTTCCAGGTTGATCATGTTTCATCCGCTGCAAAAGAAAAGATCGAGAAAGCCGGCGGTACTGTTGCCGTTGCTGCTCAGGAGAAAAGCGAAAAAAACGCCGAAGAAAAAGGCGAATAGGACTGAACTGATATGGCGACGAATCCACTAGTTGATATTTTCCGTATCCGCGACCTCAGACAAAGGATATTGTTTACCCTCGGAATGCTGGTTGTCTTTCGGCTTGGGGCCAACCTTCCAATTCCAGGTATAAACGTGAAAGCTTTGAATCTCTACTTTATGTCTCAGCAGGGAGGTGCGGGGGTCGGTATTACCGAGTATATCGACTTCTTTGCGGGTGGAGCGTTTAAGAACTTCTCCATTTTTATGCTTGGTATAATGCCCTACATCTCCACCTCGATCATCATGCAGCTTCTGGTGCTGGTTTTCCCCAGCCTCAAGCGCATAAGTGAACAGGAGGGGGGACGAAAGAAGATACAGCGCTACACTCGTTACGGAACGGTAGTAATATGTCTGATCCAGTCCTATGCCGTAACCATATATGCAAATCAGATCCCTGATGCCATAAACATAAACCGGACGGCTTATACTTTCATCGCAATGCTGACTGTTACGACGGGAACGATATTTCTTATGTGGATTGGCGAACAGATCAGTCAGCGGGGGATCGGTAACGGTATATCCCTGCTTATCTTCGCCGGTATCGTTGCCAGGATGCCCGCTGCATTTATCACCCTTATCGAGAAGGTGCAGATCGGCGAGCTGAACCCTGTCTTCGTTATTCTGGTCCTTGGAATGTTCATAGCAGTCATTGGGCTTGTAATCTACGAGCAGCAGGGTCAGCGAAAAATCCCGGTTCAGTATGCAAAGAGGGTGGTCGGTCGAAGGATGTACGGCGCACAAAACACCTACATACCCTTCAAAATCAACCCGTCAGGTGTAATACCTGTAATCTTTGCCTCCAGTGTACTGACCTTCCCGCTGCAGATTGCGGGAAACCTGGGGGGACAGGTAAGCTGGCTTCAGAGTCTCAGTTACTGGTTGCGGCCGAACGGTATTCCCTATCTTATTATGTACACCCTCTTGATTATCTTTTTTGCATACTTCTATACTCAGGTGACCCTGAATCCCCATGAAATTGCAAAACAGATACGGGAGAACGGGGGATCCATTCCCGGTATACGTACCGATAAGATTGAAGAGTATTTGAATACAATTTTGAGCCGGATTATACTGCCCGGTGCATTATTCCTGGCTTTTATTGCAGTTATACCTTCCATCGTGCAGATGCTCTTTAACTTTCCTCTGGAAGTGGCTATGCTGATGGGTGGAACATCGCTGCTTATTATGGTAGGTGTAGACCTTGATACGATGTCCCAGATCGAGGGACACCTGAGGATGCACCATCATGACGGCCTGGTTAAGAAGGGCAAAATTCGATCAAGAAACCTATAAGGGGACCTATATGAAGGTAAGAGTTAGCGTTAAACCTATGTGTGATAAATGCAAGGTTATTAAGCGGCGCGGCGTTGTCCGGATAATTTGCGATAATCCCAAACACAAGCAGCGTCAGAAGTAGGAGATCCATAAATGGCACGTATTGCAGGTATCGACCTTCCAAATAAAATGACAAAGATTGCCCTGACCTATATTTACGGTATAGGAAGATCTTTGGCCATAGAGGTTTGCGAGAAAGCGGGTGTTGATCCCGATGCAAAAATAAATGATCTGACTGCAGACGAGGTAAACAATATTCGTCAGTTGCTGGATAATGAGTATACCGTTGAGGGCCGTCTGAGGACCGAAACAGCGCTCAATATCAAGCGGCTTATGGATATCGGGTGCTATCGCGGCTTACGGCACCGTCGAGGTTTACCCCTTCGAGGTCAGAGGACAAAAACGAACGCGCGTACCCGGAAGGGTAAGAGAAAGACCGTCGCCAACAAGAAAAAAGCGACCAAGTAGTCAAAGGAGCATACATTGGCTAAGGTTAAGAAGAAGAAAGAGAAAAAGACGGTATACGAAGGTCAGGTCTACATACAGGCTACCTTCAATAATACCATCGTTACTATCACTGATATGACAGGAAACGCCGTTTCATGGGCATCCGCCGGTGGATTGGGCTTTAAGGGTGCAAAAAAATCCACACCCTATGCGGCCCAGACTACAGCCGAAACGGCGGCCAAGAAGGCTATGGATTATGGCCTTCGGGAAGTGCATGTCAAGGTAAAGGGTCCGGGAATGGGACGCGAGTCTGCGATTCGTTCCCTTGGTAATCTGGGACTGGCGGTAAAGAGCATTCGCGATATTACCCCCATCCCGCATAATGGTTGCCGGCCCCGGAAGAGCAGAAGGGTATAAGGAGTTACAGACATGGCAAGATACGTAGGACCTGCCTGCCGGCTCTGTCGCGCAGAACACACAAAATTATTTCTTAAGGGTGAACGCTGTAACTCCCCTAAGTGTCCCATAAACAAAAAACGTCCTTCCCCGGGGAAAGGTCCCCGCGAAAGGATGAAAAAGATGTCAGACTACGGGATACAGCTTCGGGAGAAGCAGAAACTGAAGAGAATGTACATGTTGCTTGAGAAGCAGTTCAAGATTCTCTTCGACAAAGCAGAACGCATGAAGGGAATTACCGGTGAAAACCTGATAACCCTTCTGGAAAGCAGAATTGATAACATCGTTTATCGGCTGCACTTCGCTTCTTCACGTTCACAGGCCCGACAGCTCGTTAACCATGGGCATATAAAGGTGAACGGCCGACGTGTGACTATTCCCTCCTACCTGGTAAGGGAAAATGATGTTATAGAAGTGCATGAAACAAGCAAAAAGCTTGTAAATATCAAGGAGAGCCTCAAGCAGTTCTCCCGGTCCGGGGTAAGTCCCTGGCTTGAGTTGAATCCTGATGAAATGAGGGGAAAGGTTCTGGCTCTACCCCGCCGTTCTGATGTAACTGAACTTGCAGATGTAAAAGAACATCTCATTGTAGAGCTCTATTCTCGGTAAGGTGGTGACATGGCGCGCAAGAACTTAATGAAAGGATTCAAAAAACCTAAGGGTATTACATTCGAGCATTCGGAGGTAAACCAAAATTACGGTAAGTTCATCGCTTATCCTTTTGAAAGAGGATTCGGTACTACCATTGGAAACACCTTGCGCCGTGTATTACTCAGTTCCATACAGGGATATGCGATTACTGCGGTAAAGATTACCTCCTATGACAGTGAGGGGACTCCGCACATTATTTCTTCAGAGTTTGAATCGATCCCGGAAGTCGTTGAAGACACTCCGGAGATTATTAACAACCTGAAATCGCTGAATGTGCGTTTACCCAATGATACAGAGCAGAAAACCGTTCTGATCGAGTTCAAGGGACCTGGAGAGGTTACCGGAGACTCGATCGCGCAGGCAACGGATATTGAGGTAATTAATAAGGATCTTAAAATTGCAACCCTGATGGAGAATGCAAACATCGATATCGAAATACAGGTGGATCTTGGACGTGGGTATATCCCCGCTGAGACCAACGAAAAATATATCGATGTTATCGGTACAATCCCCGTCGATGCAGTGTTTTCACCGGTAAAGAGGGTGAAGTACTCCATAGAAAATACCAGGGTTGGACAGCGCAGCGATTATGACAAGCTGGTACTCGAGGTGTACACGGATGGTACCATTGCCCCGGATGATGCTGTAGCCGAGGCTGCAAAGATCGCTAAAGATCATTTTTGCATTTTTATCAATTTCGATGAAGATTCAGTAACTGGTGATGATGAACTGGATGAAGATGAAGAGCGAATACGGGCAATTCTGGATACACCGGTGGAAGAGCTCGAACTCTCTGTCAGATCGAGCAACTGTCTGAAGAATGCGAATATAAAGACCATTGGCGATCTGACTCGAAGAACTGAAGATGATATTGCCAAAACCCGTAATTTTGGCAAGAAATCCCTAACGGAAATCAAAGAGAAACTTCAGGAATGGAATCTGTATTTAGGTATGACTGATTACAGTGTCCTAAAAGACTCAGACAGGTTCATGAAAGGCAAAGAAGAAGATGAAGCATAGAATTGGATTTAACCGTCTTGGTCGAAAGGCAAGTCACCGTAAGGCAATGCTCAGGAACATGGTAACTTCCCTGTTCAATTATGAGAAGATTACCACAACAAAGGCCAAAGCTCTCGAGATACGCCGAATCGCCGAGAAAATGATTACCCGGGCCAAGACCGATTCAGTACATAATCGCAGGATGGTCGCGCGGTATATCTGGGACAAGGGAATCGTAAATAAACTGTTTACAGAGATTGGCCCGAAGAATACCAACAGAAACGGCGGATATTGCAGGATCCTGAAAATTGGCAATAGAAACGGCGATGCCGCTGAAATGGTAGTCATTTCTCTCGTTGAAAGTGACAACGAAGCCGAAGGAAAGGCCGAAAAGGCCTCCAAAAAGAAGAAAGCGAAGGCTCCAAAGGCTGAAACTGCAAAAAAAGACGAGACCAAAACCGTAAAAGCGGACTCTGAAGAAAAATCTGAAGCATCCGAGGAAGCTGTAAAACAGGAAGCTGAATAATACTTGGCTTGTGAATGAGAGAAAGGGGAGCAGGGCTCCCCTTTTTTTATCTTTTCCAGGAACAAGCCTTGTCTCTGCTCTTTACACGGAAGAACTACATACCGATAATCAAACAAGAAGACTCTATAAGGAGCTTGTTAACTAAAGCATGCGCCCCGGAAATAGAATTGCAATAAGTCTGCTCATTACCATTCTACTGTTTACTGTATTTGTATTCCTGGCTTTTTCCGGGCTCTTCTCTTACATTGAACGGACTTTCTACAATAACCGCGTAAGTGCAAACATACAATCAGATCTAACCCAAAAGGCGGCTGCAATACAGGAGTTTCATGAAAACCAGATTGACAGATTCGTCGAAATATTCTCCGATCCCCTGTTTTGGCAGGTATATCGAAACAATGTAAGTCGAGAGCTGATTGAAAAAACGACGGATACAGATCGGATACTGAAAAGGTAAATTTCCGGATATCTTGGATACAGGTTTATTGATGAAGACGGGAAAATCTGGTACTCAAGTTTTCAAGGGGATATCCGGGAATCCACTGCAACCCGAAGGGTTTACTATCAGTTTGCGGACGTCGAACCCGAAAATTCTCTTGATGATTATATAGTCCGTGATGATCCTTCCTTTCGCATAGAATCCAGGGGGCAGCGATTCGCCTATTTGATACCTGTCAGGAATACAATAGATGAGTATCAGGGAACGCTTATAGTATATACAGGGTATTCGGGACTGATAAATAACCTGTCGGGGCGGAGTCTTCTTGAAGCTGGCAGGTCATCTGCTCTGATTGGTAAAGAAACCTATTTGTTTAACGCTGGTATCATTGAAAATGATGAAATACTCGAAGACCTCGGTCGCCAGATATCTTCCTTTGAAAAGAATACGGGCCAGCTGATAATCGGGGGCGATTCTACCGGTTTATATAATCTGTATATAAGAACAACTGAAAGGTATGGAAAACTTGCTTACGTAGCTAGCGCAGAAGAAGTAAGCCTGACAGGACCATTGAAGGTATTGCTGCTTACCATGGTTTTCCTGACAATATTTCTTATAAGTTTTCTCATATTGAGCATACGCCAGGACGATATGGCCGTTATATCTGAAAGGATAAAACGCTTTCAATACAGCTTTCTGAAGGAGTATCTGAAAAAGAGCGGGAAAATAAATCTGCAGCGTTGGAGCGCGGATTTACAAAGCCAACAGGAGATTATAAAGAAGAAGCTTCTGAAGGGCATACGTAAAAGCCAGTACGAAGAGGCGGAAAAGGTTTTTGATCAGAACTGGCATACAATAATTGAACTGCTCTCTCCAGAAGTAAGAAGCAGTCAACCAAGTCTGGATATAAAGAATCTCGAAGTAATTCTGGAAAAGGTTCTTGAAAAACAGAGAAGTCTTGAAACTTCAATGTCTGCAGGAAGCGGGCAGGACCTGAAAAAGATTAGCCCAAAGCCGCGTAAGGTCCCTGATAAGCTCGAAGAAGCAGAAGAGCTGGAAGAGGCTGAAGAGCTGGAAGAGGCTGAAGAGCTCGAAGAAGCAGAAGAGCTCGAAGAAGCAGAAGAGCTGGAAGAAGCCGAGGAGCTCGAAGAAGCCGAGGAGCTCGAAGAAGCCGAGGAGCTGGAAGGGGCCGAAGAGCTGGAAGAGGCCGAAGAGCTGGAAGAAGCTGAAGAGCTGGAAGAAGCCGAAGAGCTGGAAGAAGCGGAAGAGCTGGAAGAGGCCGAGGAGCTCGAAGAAGCAGAAGAGCTGGAAGAGGCCGAAGAACTCGAAGAACTCGAAGAAGCCGAAGAGCTGGAAGAAGCGGAAGAGCTGGAAGAAGCCGAGGAGCTGGAAGAGGCTGAAGAGCTGGAAGAGGCTGAAGAGCTGGAAGAGGCTGAAGAGCTGGAAGAGGCCGAAGAACTCGAAGAAGCAGAAGAGCTCGAAGAAGCAGAAGAACTGGAAGAGGCCGAAGAGTTCGAAGAAGCGGAAGAACTGGAAGAGGCTGAAGAGCTCGAAGAAGCCGAAGAACTGGAAGAAGCGGAAGAACTCGAAGATCTCGAATCAAAGGACATGGATATTCTCTCCTTCAGCGGATTTATTGCTGATGAAGATGCTTTTGATCTGGAGACATTATTTAACCGGCCCGAGGATCTTGGTGATATTGGTGTATTCGAAGATGCATATGAGGATGAGGATATTGAGGAGTTATCGGAAATAGATGATGAAAGCGGGAGCTTTACAGAGACAGGAACTCCTGGCAGGAAGGAGGAGCGGGAACTGGATGAATTACCCGAAGCCTCCGAGGAGGAAGTACGGGTACAGAGTGCAGCGCGAGACATTTATCATCCAAGAAAGGTAATTCCCCTGGAGGAGGAACCTTTTGAAATTCTTGATGAATTACCGTCAAGCTCGGCGGAGGAAATTCCGTCACCTGTGATGGAGCTTGAAAACAGACAGATTGAGGCTATTGATTATAGACGGATCGAAAGCGATTTTTCCTATTCACCAGGAGGAACATCTGTAAGTTCCTTACATGACGATAATTCGACTGCCGGGGTGATGGCAGGTACCATTGACAGGGCAGAAATTGATAAGCTGGCGGATGAGATCAAAAAGACCGGGCCTGTAGAGGTATATTCATTCAGCGAACTTATCCCCCTGGAAAATGCAGTCGAAGAAACAATTGAGGAAAATAACGGTGTATTCCGTATAAAGGAATCTGTGTATACTGCCCGGCGAGGGGACTCTCCTCGAAGCAAAAAAGACTTTAAAGAGCTGGTTGATTCAGTATTGAAAAGTGATTCGGAACGCGAAAGTATCGAATCGATCTTTGACTTTGGTCCGGTGGATCTCGGGCTCTCTCCGGCAGATCGTGAACAATTCTCCTCAGGCGAGGATGAGATGTTCGGACAGACAGAGAGTCAATTACTTACTGAGAAAGGTTTTAATTATGATGCCTACCTTAAAGACTTTAAGGCTGGCCAGATCGGAATAATGAAATCCCTGATGCGTGTT
The DNA here is from genome assembly GCF_002087085.1 of Marispirochaeta aestuarii. NCBI lineage: Bacteria > Pseudomonadati > Spirochaetota > Spirochaetia > Spirochaetales > Spirochaetaceae > Marispirochaeta > Marispirochaeta aestuarii. Next base: position 51,932 of record NZ_MWQY01000001.1, read on the forward strand.
TCCGCTCAGTGTAATGCTGTGTACTCGTCGATACTCGGCTTCGATGAAAAAGGTCTCTCCTCACAATATTCCCTGGGAATGGACGAGGAGTCCAGTCGGAGACTGAAATTTGATAAAAATGATGACCTGTTCCCGATTTTTCTTGACTTCCGGCTTGTATTCCTGCTGAAGGGGCGCACGGGCATGCCATTTTTTGACTCACGTTTTGATGAAAGAGGACGACACTTCATCGACGGTCATATCTTTATTCCTGTCATCCACAATGGAATGCCGGCGTATCTGTACCTTTCCCTCAAGCAGCGCAGGGATTCTGTGCAATTTTACATCGATACCCTTCAGCAATTGATGCAATAATCCTATTCGATAAACATTCTCGATTGTATATTTGCTTGACAAATGTGTTGCGATATTTATAATTAAGCGTACATTTGTATCTGGAGGAAGAAGCATGAACGTACTGATGGTCGTTGTTCTTCCTCTCGTAGGTATAATTCTAGGTTGGACTATAAGATGGGTTTATGCCCGATTCCAGCTTTCTTCTGTTGAGCAGAAAGCTGAGCGTTTGAGTCAAGATGCCATACGGGAAGCTGAAGCACGTAAAAGAGAGCTTCTGCTTGAAACGAAAGATCAACTCCTAAAAGAGAGGAACCAGCAGGAGCGGGAATTTCGAGAAAGAAGAAGCGAGTTGCAGCGTCTGGATAGACGTCTGCAGCAGCGTGAAGAAAATCTAGAAAAAAAACAGAGTCTGCTTGAAAGACAGAAGCAGGATCTCACCGATCGAGAGGAAAAACTAGCAGGAGAAGAAGCGCAGGTTGCCCAGAAGCTTGAGCAGTGGCGCGATGAATTAGAGAAAATAGCCGGATTGACTTCCGAGGAAGCAAAAAAGATCATAATCAGTTCCATGGAAAATGAGGCAAAACATGATGCCCAGCTGATTATCAACAAGATTGAACAGGAAGCTCTGAGTACTGCGGAAAAGAAATCCAGGGACATACTTATTACGACAATTCAGCGTCTGGCGACTGAAGTAAGTTCCGAGGTTACTATTGCATCCGTGTCCCTGCCGAACGATGAAATGAAGGGACGTATTATAGGTCGGGAGGGCAGGAATATCCGTACCCTCGAAACCTTGACCGGGGTAGATGTAATTATCGACGATACTCCCGAGGCGGTTGTTATTTCCTGTTTTGATCCCATTCGCAAGGAGATTGCCCGGAGGTCTCTCGAAAGATTGATTACCGACGGCAGAATACATCCGGCAAGAATAGAAGAGGTCGTCCAGAAGGTCACCAAGGAGATCAGTCAGATCATCTATGATGAGGGTGAAAAGGTCCTCTTTGATCTGGGTATACACAATATGAGCCAGGAATGCATCAGAGCCCTCGGACGCCTGCATTTCAGGACCAGCTACGGACAGAATGTACTGAACCACTCAAAAGAGGTTGCCGTGATTTCCGGAATGCTGGCCGCCGAGGTTGGTGCCGACAGGGATATCGCCAAACGGGGGGCTTTGCTGCACGATATTGGAAAGGGTATCGAGACCGACGGTGACGGAAACCACGCCGAGCTGGGTATGGAACTGGCACGTAAAAACGGTGAGGACCCGCGGGTAATCAACGCAATCGGCTCCCACCACAATGATGTGGAGCCCAACTGTGTGGAGTCTGTTCTGGTGCAGATCGCTGATGCAATTTCCGCCGCACGTCCAGGCGCCCGGCGTGAGACTCTGGATAATTACATCAAACGTCTTGAAAACCTGGAACGGATAGCCGGTGAGTTTGACGGTGTAGAAAAGACCTTCGCAATACAGGCCGGACGGGAACTGAGGATCATGGTAAATAACGATCGGATAAGCGACGATAAGGCCAAGGAACTGGCAAAGGACATTGCCAAGAAAATTGAGTCGGAATTGCGTTATCCTGGTCGGATTAAGGTCACGATTATTCGTGAGACCCGGGTCGTGGAATACGCCCGGTGATCTCAGACAGAAGAGACGAAAGGAAAATCATCGATTGATGGCACAGTATCTTAACGCTCTGATTCTCGGCGACATAGTCGGACAACCGGGAATCAGGGCTGTTTTTATTCACCTGAAGCAGTTGGTCCGGGAAACCAATGCGGATATCGTCGTCGCCAACGGGGAGAACTCCGCAGACGGTTTCGGCATTACGCCGCAAATTGCCGACCAGCTTTTTTCCTGCGGTGTAGATGTGATTACCACCGGGAATCATATCTGGCAGAAGCGGGAGATAATCCACTCGCTGGAGAGTTCCGACCGTATCCTGCGGCCGGCAAATTATCCTCCCGGTGTTCCCGGAAAAGGCCTGACAAAGCTGGATATAAAGGGTATTCCCGTCGCAGTTATTAATCTCCAGGGACGGCAGCATATGTACTCCCTGGATTGTCCCTTCAGAAGCGCCGATGAGATCCTCAAGAAGCTGGACGGTAAGGCAAAAGTCAGAATAATCGATTTCCATGCCGAGGAGGTTATGGAGAAAGAGGCTCTTGCCTACTATCTGAATGGTCGGGTTAGCGCTGTTCTGGGAACCCATACCCATATCCAGACCGCCGACGAACGGATCCTCTCCGGAGGTACTGCCTATATAACCGATATCGGTATGACAGGGCCAAGCCGCAGTGTTATTGGGGTAAACCTGGAGACCGCCATAGAACGATCACTGACCCAGATGCCTCTGAAAATGGCGGTCGCGGATCTCGAGGCCTGTATTCGGGGAGTTCATCTGAAAATTGATACCGAAAACGGAAAATGCACTGAAATAAACAGAATCTTCGTTGAATCTACGCTCTGAGGGAACATGACGTCTTATCCGCGGCGGGCCGGAAAGATCCCGCTGCTTCAGCTTCTCTATCGCCGCTTTCCGGATATACCGAAGGATGAGCTCTATGCCCGGCTCTTATGCGGAGAGGTTCGTGTTGACGGTTCCACGGAAAAAGACCCGAAAGCCCTGGTTAAGCCCGCGGCGGAGTTGGGGTTCAGCAGGCAGCGTTATGTAAGCCGTGGCGGTGATAAACTGGAATCAGCTTTTCTCGGGCTGGGGTTCCCGGTTACCGACAAGGTTTTTGTCGATGCCGGTTCTTCCACCGGCGGCTTTACCCATTTTCTGCTGCTCCACGGGGCGCGGTCGGTACATGCCGTGGACGTTGGGTACAACCAGCTGGATTACAGCCTGCGCACCGATCCTCGTGTAATCGTCCATGAGCGGACAAACATCTTATCCCTGAAATCCCTTGATCCCAGACCGGATGCGGCCGTCGGCGACCTGTCTTTCCGTTCTCTGCGTGGAGTGGTTGACCATGTCCTCTCCCTGACCAGTGAAGGCTGGGGAGTCTTTCTTCTGAAGCCTCAGTTTGAGCTCAACGCACCGTACGACGATTTTAATGGTATTGTATCTGACGACTCCCTTCTTCAGCACACGGTTGAAGAAACCCTCTGTGCTCTGGCGGACGATTCCGTGCTGACTGAGAAGATCTGCAGGGCTGGAATAAAAGGAAGAAAAGGCAATCAGGAGTATCTTGTCCTGTTGAGATCAGGCAGTTCCTTCAGCCTGAAGGAAGAACGGAGGAGAATAAGAGACCTGATTCGGGAAGAGTTTTCGGGATTTTGAGCTCTGTGACGTGGTAAATGTCCGGGAACTGACCGAAAATATGATTGATCGCCGCGATGGCAGGAATTCGAAGGAAATAAAGGAGCCCGGAAGCTATGCAAGAATCGGATCTTATCGGAATCCCGGAGGATTCAATCTCTACACCTGCACTGATTGTGGATGCGGATATTCTTGAAGCCAACATTGAAAAGATGCAAAGCTATCTGTCGGAAAAAGGCGTATCCCTGAGGGCCCATGCCAAAACCCACAAGTCCCCCTATATCGGACAGATTCAGATGAAGACAGGAGCTATTGGTCTCTGTTGCGCCACGCTTGCCGAAGCGGAGGCAATGGTTCAAGGAGGACTCAACAACATCCTTATAACCAGCCAGGTGGCAGAAGCTGATAAACTGCAGCGCCTCGCTTCTATTGCGGCGGATGCGGATATCAGTATAGCCGCAGACTGCAGGGAAAATATAGCTGAGCTTTCAGAGGCTGCCTTGTCCCGGGGCTCCACCATCGGCATTGTTATCGAGGTTGATGTGGGTATGGGGCGCTGCGGAGTACGGTCTGCCGGCGAAGCTGTGGCTCTTGCAGACGAGACTGTTGCGCGGGACGGCCTCAGATTCAGAGGGCTTATGGGATACGAAGGACACGCGGTCTTTATCGGCGACAGAACCGACAGAAGGAGAACCGGGCTTGCGGCAAATCATCTGCTTATGGAGAGCGTGAATGCCGTGAGGGCACGAGGTATCCCCGTGGAGATTGTAAGCGCTGCGGGAACCGGAACCTACGATATCGCTGCCGGGATGGAAGGAATAACAGAAATTCAGGCCGGTTCCTATATCTTCATGGATCTTGCCTACGAGAAACTGGGACTGCCCTTTGAAATTTCCCTGACGGTTCTCTCCACGGTAATCAGTCGCCCGGATCAGAAAACCGTAGTCCTGGACTGCGGTATGAAGTCAATATCCGTTGAACGGGAGATGCCCCGCGCCCGCGGATATGACGGTATGGAGGTTTTTAAACTCGCAGAGGAACATGCCCTGGCCCGCGTCGATCCTTCCGGGAAATCGCCCCTGAGAGGTGAGAAGGTCTCCCTGATTCCGAGCCACTGCTGTACCACTGTCAATCTTCATGACCGTATCTTCCTTGTACGGAACCGGCACGTCGAAGCTGTGTTGCCCGTTAGCGCGCGGGGAGTTCACTAAAGATCGTCTCTTCCCAGGGGCTTTCCTATATACAGGCCTTCCGGGTTGAGGTACTGCTGTTTTACACCTTCAATCAGGAACTGGACCCGGTCTACAGTGGGAAACTCCGTGGCAGTGTAAATGAGCTGTTTAAGCTGCAGGACAGCTCCTTCATAGCCAAAGGAGTTAAAGCGAAATGCCTCGGTCATATCGATGAAGGCGACACCGTCTTTTACGGCGACGGAGCGTATCGTTGCGTCCTGGGGAACGAGACTGAGGAGGTTCTGGTTCAGTTCCGAGGCGGAAGGACCGTCAAGCAGGGCTTTCAGGGTGTCCGTCAGGGGGGAGTCGGTATAATAAATCGGGCGGACAACCCTCCTCAGCTCTCCGGATGTTCCGTCAAGAAACACGAAGTAGAGGGTGGCTCTGCGAAGTCTCTTTGTCTGAGTTTCCGCTGCAGGGGGAGTATCCTCTTCCTGCGGCGCAGATTCCCGGGGTACAAGTTCGAGGGCCACAAAGGAGTCATCTTCATCCACCGCTTCTTCTCCTGCGGTTTCGGGTTCCCTCTGTTCAGATTGAGGTTCCTCTGAAGGCGGCACCGCCGGCTCTTCAGTTTCCGGCTCATCAGTCTTTATTTCCGGCTTTTCCTGAACAGTACTCAGAACATCGATAAAACCCGTTGCTTCCAGAACCTGTTCAATACGGCTGCGGTTAAAGAGGAATATTACTAGTATAAGCAGGATCAGGGCGATCCAGAACAGACATCCAAGGGACGCTTTTCGTTTTCTCTTCATAGGCTCATTATCGACCACCAGTTTATGATATTTGACAGTACCCTGAAAAGAGCGTATAGTGATCCCGGCATGAGAGAGCTGACGGGTATTTCGGCATCTCCGGGTATCACGATCGGTACTGCTTTCCTGTACATCGACGACGCCTTCACAGTTCCACGCTATGATGTAGACGAGTCTGATCTGGAACGGGAGTACGAGCGCTTCGAAGAAGCCTTGGAGAAGGCCACACAGGAAATCATAGAACTCAAGGATCAAACCTCATCTTCCGTGGGCGGTAACGAGAACAATTTTCTCGATGCCCATATCCTTATGATACAGGATCCGGATTTTGCCGATCAGATTAAACAAAACCTGAAAGGGAAAAAAAAGAACGTAGAGTGGATCCTGCAGCAGACTATTGAAGGCGTAATTAACAAGCTTTCAAGTTCCCAGGACAGTTATATAAGCGAACGCTCTATTGATCTCCATGATGTTTCCAAGCGTGTCCTGAATCATCTTATGTATCGCGAGCGGATTTCCCTGGCGGACCTTAGTGCGGAGGTTATTCTCGTAACTCACAACCTGCTGCCCTCGGACGCTCTGGCCATGAATACACGAAAGGTGAAGGGAATTGCCATGGATGCGGGAGGCAAGACCTCTCACACGGCTATTCTTGCCCGGGCCTTCGAGATCCCCGCGGTTCTGGGTCTCTCTGCTGTTACGAGTATTGCCCGGACCGGGGATACGATTATCATTGACGGAAACCGAGGCAAGGTAATCGTTGATCCCGATGAAGAGACCCTGAAGACCTACGAGGAGATTCTTCAGAAGTGGCAGCAGCGGGAGGTCCAGCTTGCAACCCTGAATCAGCTTCCCGCTGAAACCCAGGACGGCAAGCACATCCTCCTGGGAGCAAATATTGAGGTCCCGGAAGAGACTGACGCGGTTATAGCCCATGGAGCAGACGGTATCGGCTTATTCCGTTCGGAGTTCCTTTTTATGCAGCCCGGAGGTGTCTCTGACGAGGAGCAGCAGTACGAGGCTTATACCAGGGTTGTCAAGTCTGTGGAGGGAAAGCCTGTTACCATCAGGACCCTCGATGTGGGGGGAGATAAAGCCATACCGGGTTTTGAACAGCACAGCGAGAAGAACCCCATCCTGGGCTGGCGGGCCGTCAGGTTCTGTTTTTCCCGCACCGATCTTTTTAAAATTCAGCTGCGTGCAATCCTGCGCGCTTCGGTGCACGGCGACCTCCGGATCATGTTTCCCATGATCTCCGGAGTGGAGGAGGTGGACCGTGCCCTGGAACTTCTTGAAGAGGCCAGGAGCGAATGTCGTGAGAAGGGCCAGCCTTTCAATGAAGATATCCCTGTGGGTATCATGATAGAGGTCCCTTCGGCGGCGCTGACATCGGACATTCTGGCCCGGAAGGTTGATTTTTTCTCCATAGGGACCAATGACCTTATTCAGTATACCATCGCCGTCGACCGGGGAAATGAGAGAGTCGCCTATCTCTATGAACCTTTTCACCCAGGGGTTTTGCGGTTGATTAAAATGGTTATAGATAATGCCCACAGCGCAGGAATCCCTGTGAATATGTGCGGTGAGATGGCGGGGGACCCCATCGCTACAGTAATTCTGCTGGGCATGGGCCTCGATGTTTTTAGTATGTCCTCCTTCAGCATTCCCGAGGTTAAGCAGATCATTCGTTCGACTTCGATGATGGAAGCGGAAGAGCTGGTGGGGGAGATTATGGAAATGAAGTCGTATAGAGAAATTGACGAACATGTTCGCGGATGGATGAATGCAGGATATAATCTCGAAGGCTACACCGGATAGTCTGCCCCGGGTCGTTATTGTTGGACGGCCAAATGTTGGAAAATCAACCCTATTTAACAGACTCATCGGTCACCGGGTCGCGATAACTGATCCTACCCCCGGGGTTACCCGTGATCCCGTGGAGGCCCGCTGGGACCGGGAGGCAGGCCCGGTAATGCTTATAGATACCGGCGGATACAAGCTGGATCATAAGGACCTGGATGAACTTGTAACCCTCCGCAGCCTGCGGACCCTCAATGATGCGGACTGCATTGTGCTTGTTCTGGATGTAACGGAGATTACTCCCGAGGATGAATCCTTTATCGAGCATCTGCGGCCCTACACGGAACGGGTCATCGTGGCGGTCAACAAGGTGGACCATGAAACCAGGGAAGCCCTGGTGTATAACTTCCACAGTCTCGGTTTTTCCCGGGTTATCGGAATATCCTCCGCCCACGGACTGGGAATTCAGGACCTTGTCGACGGGATTACTGAAATTATTCCCGAAGGTTCCGTTTTTCAGGGAGAAGATCCGGCCATTCGTCTCGCTATTCTGGGAAAACCGAATACAGGAAAATCCACTCTGCTGAACAGACTCTGTAATGATGAGCGTTCCATTGTTTCCGATATTCCCGGTACCACCCGCGACGTGGTGGAGGGAACCTTTCTCTACCGGAAAACCCTCTATAAGGTACTGGATACCGCAGGAATACGTCGGCGGGTAAAGGTTACCGACCAGGTTGAGTACTACTCGGTGAACCGGGCAATTGCCGCCATCGAAAGGGCGGACATTATTTTCCTTTTAATCGATGCCCTCACAGGGCTTAGCGATCAGGATAAGAAGATCGCCAACCTGATCGTAAAGCGCGGCCGCGGAGTTGTTCTGGTCCTGAACAAGTGGGACCTCATGTCCGGAATAGCAAATGAAGGTCAGGCCGTGGAGGACCGGGTCCGGTTTCTGTTTCCCATGCTCGAGTTCGCGCCATTGGTGAGAATCTCCGCCAGGGAAGGGGAGGGTATCGACAATCTGCTGAATACCGCCTATAAGGTCTGGAAGCAGCTGAACAAGCGGGTTGATACCGGAGAGCTGAACCGCAAGCTGGCTGAATGGACAGAACACTATGATCCTCCCCGGGACCGGCGCGGTCAGTTCAGAACAAAATACATGACCCAGGTCAGAACCAACCCCGTCAGTTTTACCCTTTTCGTAAACCGGCCGAAGGGGTTTCCTGCCGGATATCTTCAGTACTTGAAGAACAGACTGAGAAAGGACCTCGGTTTCAATTCGATACCCCTGGATATCCATCTGAAGGGATAATAAAAGACTGATTCTTGCCGATAGTACCTATACGTGGGTATTCTAGGTTCCGGGATGCAAAAGATAATTCATATCTTTATTCTGCTGGCCGCGGCGGTATCTTTACTGTTCGGGCAGGGCTTTTTTTCGTCATCTGTACAGGGGAGGGCTCCTTTTCCCGATGCCGTTGACGTCAGGACCTCCCTTCGCTCATCCATTACCGGGTCTTCCTGGGCAGTGCAGCGTCTTCCGGCAGAGTACTACACCAGCGAAACAGCCTCTGTCAGGGTAAAATTCCAGGTCCTGCAGCAGAATGATGCCTTCTATATTCTGCTGATAAACAGTTTCGGCGGCACCTATCCCCTGTACGGCGCCGGAACCTATATCATCAAACGCAGTCTTGAGGACGGGAGCTTTGTTCAGGCGAAAATCTTCCTGAAAAACGATCCCGATACCTTTATCCGCCTCTTTCCCTTTGGGGACAGGGCAAAGCTCGAACTCTACCTCTACGGGACCCCCCTTCACCGGGATCTGATACTGCCGGTCTCCTTCGAAGAACTTCTTTTCTCTCCTTTCAGTCGTCTGGTTTCTCTGAGTTCCGGAAGAATTGACTGGCCGCTGGTATTGCCGGAGTTGCCGGAAGGTAATTCGGGGATTGCCGGGATGATAGATGTTCTCAGGGAAAAGATCGATCTGCTTCCCGATATGGACGATGGAGCCATGGATGACTCGGGCCGCTTTGTCTATATCGAATCCGGTGAACGGGAAAGCGGAGGAGGGTTCAACTGCTCCGGTTTCGCCAAGTATGTCGCAGACGGGATCTACTATGCCCGCCATGGGCGGCCGATGCCGGTTGAGCCCTTGAAGCTGAAGCATCCCGACCTGCGGGGAGATCCCTGGTCGAACCGCTTTGAAGATGAGCGGGACCCGTTCTTCGGACTGGACTGGACGCGGAACATAGCCTTTACCCTGGCAGAAAAACCAGATATCGATTACGAGGATATGGATGTGAGGGATGTTCCTCTTGCCGGCTATATTGAGGATGTGGGATACCCGATGGAGAGACTCAAGGCTGTTCTTTATTATCTGGCCCTGGAATATCCCGGATCCTTCTACCTGGGATCGGTTAACGCCCAGTTCGGCAAGGATCCGGTGCTGCGGCAGCACATACATGTTGTCGTTCTTATGCCCTACATTAATACCATGGGCGATCTGGTTGCTGCCGTTTTCGAACGGAACAGGGAAACCAGCGTGGAATCCCTGCTCCGACGCTATCCGGGAGAAAGCATCCACCTTACCCGAATAGAAGGAGGCTCAAGCTATGTCCTTCCGCCCCTTCCGGATGAGGACCATTAAGAGTTCCTGCTCTTCGCTCCTGGAAAGGTTTTGAATCCTGTAACGAAATGAGGTACATTTAGCCTGTATGAGAAATGCCGTAACACGTCTCTCCAGTATTCTCCTGATGCTGATATTCACGGTTTCGCTTTCGGCTGTGGATTCTGCGGATCTTCTTTTTCGTGAAGGAAGCGCACGCTTTGAACGGGGTGACTATTCCGGAGCTGCCGAAAGGTACCGGAATTTTGTACGGCGATACCCGCAGAATGAGTCGTACCCCGATGCTCTTTACCGCCTGGGGATCTCCTCCATCAAGATCGGGGAGTACGGGGAGGGAATTGAGCTGCTTCAGCGTCTTGAGGCCCGTTATCCCGGCGGCCGTTTCAGGACGGCATTCTGGCTCGGTATCGGGTATGAAGCCCTGGGGGATTCAGAGAGAGCTCTTTCCTCCTGGGACCGGTATATCGCCGGGGAAGATACGGCATACCGCAGGGAGGCCCTGGTGGCCGCGGCATACACATACACCGAAAGCGGCAGGCCGGAGGCTGCGGAGAAACTGCTGCTCGTGCTTGAGGATTATGACGGAGATTTCTTCATCGAAAAAGGCGGTCTGGTCCTCCTCGCGGAGATATACAGGGCTGCCGGATCCTTCGGCAGGATAATAGAACTGGCTGAACGTATTGATTCCGGTTCCGTAAAAGACCTCCCGCCGGCTTTTCTTCTCACCCTGGGCGAGGCCTACCGCCAACAGGAAGATACAGCTGTAGCCGAAGAGCTCTTCCGCAGGGTTGCGGGGTCCGGTTCTCCGGATTTGCGGGCCTCTGCGTACGGCCGGCTCTTTTCTCTCTATGAAGCCTCCAATCGTCTGTCGGAGATGGAGGGTGTGGTTCTGGATGCGGAAAATCAGCTGGCGGGAGACAGGGACGCACTGGCGGCTTTCTGGTTCCGCGCTGGAGCTGTTCTTTCTTCCCGGGGATCGTCCGCCGATGGTATCGCCTATCTGAAACGTGCCTGGGACATCCGTCATCAGGCGGAGCCGCCGGGAACGCTCCCGATATTTTATGCCCAGGCCCTTATGTCCATGGATGAGACGGAGGCAGCTGTTGAAATTCTGGAAAGCGCTCTCGATGAAGGTATGGGCGATGCCGGAAGAATTCGCTACAGGCTGGCCGCTGCTTATTCCCGACTGAATGACTGGTCCGGAGTCAGAGATCTGTTGTCTTCCGGGGATCAGTCCCTGGATGCTCCTGCCTCCCTGTTGCTGGCCCAGGCCCACCTGCGTCTGAAGGAGTATCCCGCGGGTCTTTCCGTGGCATCGGCGGCCCTTGAAGAACAGCCCGCCACGGAATGGCAGCGCGGACTTCTCAAGGTAAGCTGGCAGCTTCTGGCAGCGGCAGGGGAGTACAGAGAGGCGGTCAAGACATATTCTCAGTATAAACGTCTTCTGGGGGAACCCGACGATACCGGGGATCTGCAATACCTGCGGCTCCTTTTCAACGCCGGGCTGTATAATCAGGTGGTGCGCCGGGGGAGTTCCGAGGCTGAGTCCTGGGAGGCAAAACTGCTTCGGGGAATGGCCCTGATCGGTATCCAGGAGTACGGCGAGGCCCGGGACACCCTGTCCTCCCTGTCTTCCCGGGATATTCCTGCCGAGTACCGGCAGTTCAGGGATTATTACCTTTCCTGGAGTCTCTATCGTCTGGGGGATTATCCCCGGGCTTTGCGCAGTTTCCGGGATTTTCGCAGGGACTATCCGGATTCATCCCTGGCGTCGGAAGCGGCCTGGTACGGGGGCTGGTCGGCATTCTCCCTTAAAGACTACGGGTCCGCAGCGGAACTCTTCGGTGCCTGTGACCCTTCAGGACCCAGGGGCCGGGAAGCCCTTCTGGCCCGGGCCCGGGCTCTTGCCGCGGATGGGCGCAGAGGGGAAGCCATTCTGCTTGCAGAGAGCTATCTCGGCGAATATGCCCGCCTGGGTGGTGATGAAGCCCTCTACCTTATCTTTGAAATCCATCTGGAAGGCGCTAATCGGGATGACAGTTCCGAAGCCCTGTCACGGCTGCGTCAGGAGTACCCGGAGAGCCCCTGGACCTCCCGTGCTCTCTACCGGCAGGCCAGAAGCGATCTTGAGGCAGGAAATTTCCGCAGCGCGGCTGCCGGGTTCGATTCCTACCGGAGACTTTTTCCCTCCGGGGAGTACTCGGAAGAATCCTTCTTTTACCGGGCAGAGGCCTCGGCCGCCATGGGAGAAACCCGCCTGGCCCTTCTGTTGTGGGAACGCCTGATTCGGGAGTACCCGGAAAGTCCCCTGCGGCCTCGGGCTCTGTCCCTGCGGGGCGAAACCCTGGCCGGACTCGGGGAATACAAGGATGCCCTGGAGAGCTATGCCGTACTGCTGCGGGAGTATCCGGCCCAGGCGGAACGCCTCGGTATCCGGAAGGAGGTCTCCCGGCTTGAATCCCTGCTGGTTTCTCCAGGTTCCGAATATCGACGTCTTTTGACAGAGGCCGAGTCAGCCGGAGGTGCAGAGAGTCGTGAAGGCCGGACCCTCCTGATCCGGGCCATTCAGAGCGCCATAGCCGAGGGCCGGGCGGAGGATTTTAACGATGCGGGAAGGCTTGTCCGGCAGCTTTTGAATACGTTGCCCGGGGACAAAGGTGAACAGGGGAGGATCTTTTTTGTCGCCGGCGAGTATGCCTTCCGGCGCAACGAGTACGCCGAGGCCGCTTCCAGGTATCTCAGTGCTGCGCTGTCGATGAGCGGCGACCCGGATTTTACCGCCCAGGCGCTCTATCGTTCCGCCCAGATGTCCCTGTATGCCGGTGACCGAAGCGGCTATAACGAGGTTCTGGAACGACTGCGACGCAATTTTCCGGCCAGCCCCTGGCTTGAGTCCGCGGAATCCCTGGGAGAGAAAAGATGATGCATACCAGAAACCTGTTCCTGCTGCTGATCCTTCCGTTGCTGTCATTTTCGCTTTTTACCCAGGAGACTCCGCAGGATTCTGAACCTGACGTGGAGCTTCCGGAGCTGAGCCTGAGTTTTGAGGATGTTTTTGGGGAGGATCTTCCCCTTGTGGAGCTGCAGCTTGAAGAAGCCCTGGCACCGGGATTGCCCGAGCTTTCGGAACCGGAAGGGGTCCTTCAGGTCCGGCCTCATTCGATCGATCTTCCCTCACCGGTATTCGATGCCCTTCCCTACGGCAGCGATTCCGCACCCCTCTACGGCCGGGGTTATATCGGTCTGGGCAGCTCGAATTCCCTTATGGGAGAGATCGAAATAGCGACCCTGGGGGCTGATCCCGGTTTCGGCCTCTCCTATTCCCACAGCTCACTGGACGGTTTCGGCGGCAATTCCCCCGGCGAGGGCTATACCTTTCGCCGCGAGGAAGCCCGGGTGAAGGTTGACTACTCAGGAACCGGGGCTGATGCCTTTTTTTCCGGCTCCTTTATTGAAGAGGAGCGGGGGCTGCAGGGAGAATCACCCTTTTCCTCCACCCTCTACCGGACAATGGGAGCCGAGGGCGGGTACGAGCTTCCCCCCGACAGGGGCTGGTACGGAGGTCCCGGTTTCGATGTTTCCGGGGCGTATCAGAACCTTTCCGGAACCTCCCCTGAGGATACCAGCCATTTTACCCTCAGCCCCGTCATGCGGGGGGGCTATGCCTGGTCCTCCTTCATGCTCGGAGCCGAAGGGCGCTACAGTTTCCGCTCCGGGTCTGAGGGGGATTATATCCAGTATCTGCGTCTGGATCTCAATGCCGAGGGGGATCTGAGTCCCCGGGTCGGATTCATCGCCGAGGCTGGGGTGGCGTATATTGTGGACGGGGACGTACGTTTTCCCTTTTCCCTGCTTCTCAGTGCAGGACTCAGCGAGAATGTGAGCATGGAGGCATCGGGGGGATACTATCACAGTCTTGGCGACTACGCCGCCCTTCTGTCAATGTATCCCTTCCTGCGTATTCCTGAGGAGCCTCTGGCTGCAGAGGAGGGCTGGGAAGGAGACCTCTCCCTGAGGCTGCGTCTCGGTCATGATCTCTACCTTCGCCTGGGGAGTTCCCTTACCGCCGGTACCCGTTACAGGGCCGGGGATGCTCCGGAGCCTGCTTCGAGCCTTCTTCCGGTGGCGGAAAAAGATGTCCGGGAACTGGGTCCCCGGGGAAACCTGGAGTTTCCTTTGGGAAAAACCTTTTTCGGCAGTTTTTCCGCGGGTTTGCGATATGATTACGAGGAGTCCAGCATGGAGGCCTTTGATGTCGGGCTGGGTGTGGAGAGTGAAGGATTGACCTCCCGGCTGGGACTTCGATTGCAGGGCGACTGGGACCTGTCGGATAATGATCAGACTCCGGTTCTCGGCAGCGAAGTCTGGTACGAACCTCTTGAGAGCATCCGCTTTATTCTGGGCATTGACGATGCCCTGGGGCTTCTGGACACCGGAGGCAGAAAGGATGACAGCGGTCTCGAGGTGCCCGGTTTTGTTATACGCTTCGCCACGGAAATCAGCCTCTGAAGCGGACTGACCGCCGGAGGCTTCACTGTGAATACAATTAACTGTAAGGATGGAATATGGATGGTTTAACAAGTCTGCTGCGCGACGGAGGGCCGATCCTCTGGATTATCATGCTGCTGTCTCTGGCGGCGGGAGCAATTATTATTGAACGCTTTCTCTTCTTTCGTCGCATCCGGGTCGACGAGGACACCCTCATAGCCCGTCTGAAAGCCACCCTGGAAAAAGGACACCACGACGAGGCCTTGAGTATCTGCGAAGGCAATCCGTCGCCTCTGACCAATCTCATGAAGGTAGGGATCGAGAACAGACATAAAGCCCCCGGGGATATACGGGATCTGGTGGTAAGCGCTGCGAATCTGGAAATACCCCATCTTGAACGTTCCCTCAATGCCCTGGGCACCATCGCCCACATCTCGCCCCTTCTGGGTCTCTTGGGAACGGTAACGGGGAATATTGAAGCCTTCGGAATTCTGGGAAAATTCGGCGCCGTGGGAGATCCCGCCCTGCTGGCATCGGGAATCGCTGAGGCCCTGATCACCACTGCGGCGGGTCTGATTGTCTCGATCCCGGCCATCGTTTTCTATAACCATCTGGTGAGCCGTGTGAATCATATCATCATTCGACTGGAGAACAGGGTCAACGAACTGGTACTTTTTCTGGGAGGTGCCTGATGCAGTTCAGAAGGAGACTGAAAACCAATGCCACGGTGGATCTGGTTCCAATGATCGACGTGGTTTTTCAGCTGGTTATCTTTTTCATGGTCTCCACCACCTTTATACTGACCCCCGGGATAAACCTTTCCCTGCCCGAATCAAGTACCGCAGAACCCGTTGCGGCCTCCCGAATTGTTATTACCGTAGCCGGGGAGGAGGAGATCTACATAAACAAGGAACGGGTTACCCTGGACGGTCTGGTGCCGATACTTCAGGGGATGCGTGAATCCTCGGATATCGGGAATGTCGTCCTCGAAGGAGACCGTCAGGTTCCCTATGCCATGCTGATACAGGTCCTGGACAGACTCCGGGCCGCAGGCTTTTCCGGTGCCAACCTGAGGACCCTGGAGCCCGGCGGAGGTTGACCAGCAGATGACCCGACTTTCAGCGGCTGAAAAAGAGCGCTCTCTTATTGCCCTGCTCATATCCCTGGCCATGCATCTTGTCTTTTTTCTTGTGATGCTGCTGCTGCCTGGGGCGGACCTGGTTCCGGAGCGTCCGAAATCCCTTCCCATACAGGTCAGTTTTACCCTGCCCGAACCGCCTGTTCCGGAGCCGAAGGCGGTGGAACCGAAGGCACCGGAGATGCCTGAACCTGTCAGGCAGCCGGAACCGCTTCCCCGGCAGCCCCGGGTGAAGCCGGTTCCGAAACCCGAACCCCGACCGGCGCCCCGGGCCTCCGCTCCGGCGGCGGCAAGCGCCGAACCGGAATACGAGCCCTGGACACCGGAGCCTGCGCAGAATTTCCAGAAGAGCTTCTCAAGCAGCGCACAAACAAGCCGCGAGGGGGGCCGTGTCACTACCAGCCAGCCCAGCGACAGCAGAACCAGATTCGGCGAAACGGAGTTCCAGTCCGGGGATGAAGAGGGTGATGATCCGGTAATCATAAGGTCAGACTCAGCAGACAGGGCTTCCAGGGTCTTGAGCTCCGGACAGCTGGCGGAACTTGATACGACCCTGGCAGGAGCCGGCCGGGGGGGCGGATCCTCCCGGGGGCAGGGTCCTGTCACCGTGGAGGTGGAGAACCTCGGCAGCATCGAGAGTATCGAAGATTTAATGAGTTACCGCAATGCTCAGTATGACGGACTGCCTGATCTTGATTCCGCAGTCGCGGCGGAACTGGCTTCAAAAAAACTCAGCGTACTGAGGGTGGACATCTCCTTTACTATTTCTCCCGATGGAATAGTGGAAGACTTGCAAACCTCAGCTTCTTCGGGCTATCCTGCCCTGGACGCATTCTTGAAGAAGAATCTGCCGGAGGTTCTCAGCTTTGCCCCTCTGCCCGAGGAGTACGGCAACCTGCGGCAGCAGGTCAAAGATCTTGAACTAGTCGTCAAATCCAACTGATAAGCGATGGATAATGAAATTTCGCGCAATAGCTTTCGATATAGACGGGACGCTGTACCCGAATTACCGTATGTACCTCTACTCCCTGATTCCGGCCCTGAAGCATCCGATCCTGGCCCTGAATTTCGGCCGGGTGCGGAAGGAAATACGCAAAGTTCGGCCGGTGGAGAACTTTCGGCACCTCCAGGCCCGGATGCTTGCAGACCATATGGGCTGCAGCGCCGAACACGCTTTTGCTCTGGCAGAACGTTTTCTGTATGAACGCTGGGTGACCTCCTTTCGCGGACTGAAACCCTTTCCCGGGGTCAGGGCGGTTCTTGATTCCTTCAAACACGCCGGATTCAAACTCGCCGCCATGTCGGACTTCCCGATTCAGAGCAAACTGGAGTACCTCGGGCTCTCCGGGCTCTGGGACACAGCCTTTACGGCGGAGGACACCCACTATCTGAAGCCCCACCCCGAGCCCTTTCTGCGGCTTATAAACGAACTGGAATGTGGCCCAGAGGAGATCCTCTATGTGGGGAACAGCTACTCCTACGACATCGAGGGGGCCGGTGCAGTCGGGATTCGTACTGCCCATCTGACTAAGCACCCGGTACCCGGTTCAAGGGCGGATTTCTCCTTTTTTCGCTATAGTGATCTTCGGGATTTCGTTTTTTCCCATTCCGGGGTATAATTACCCTGGGTCAATAGAAAAAAAACTGGGAGAGGGACAATGCTATTCGACTCTTTCTTTCAAGCGGGAAATATAATCACCCTGGCAATAGTTCTTATTATACTGGCGGTGTATCGCCAGCTCGATAAGGACAACCGGTCTCTGGAGAAACTGAAGAAGTTTGCCGACAGGATGAAGGACGATATCGGCTCCTTTGTCGATGAAAAGAGCCGGGATATGCAGAACCTGGCCATTGAACTCGATGTACACCAGAAGACAGCAAAAGAGATCCTGTCCCGCCTCGGGAAATCGGAGGAGCAGCTTCAGGAACGGAGCTGGCATCTGGACGAGGTGCGGGAAAGGATCGAAGGCTATGATGCCTCCCTGAAAGAGCTGGGGACCATGACCGGTAAGGTGGAAGAGAATCTCCGGAGAATCGCCTCGGAGTCCGAATTCGTCGACACCGTAGCCAAACGGGTAAAAGCGGTGGCCGGGCAGCTGGACGGGGTGGAAAAGTCAATCCCGGGTATTGAACAGCGTCTCAAGCAGGATTCCCAGAAGATACTCGAGGCCCTTAAACAGGATATCATTAAAGGCGTTTACGACGATGTGGGACGCCTCAAAAAAGAGGCCCGACAGGCCGGTGAGCAGGTAGATGAGTTTGCCTCCTTCATCTCTTCCCTGCAGGAGAAACAGAGCGATACCGAACGGGAATCCCTCGATGCCCTCCGTTCCTCCGCGGACGAACTGCTTCAGGAACTGGACAGCTCCCGCAAGAATCTTGAAAACGAGTTCTCCGCGAATATTGAATCCCTGGGAACAGCCATGCAGGAAGAGATTACCGGGCGTATCAGGGCCATTATGGATGACGGTCGCAACCTGGAGGGAGAGATCTTTGATTCCCTGAGGGAATACATCGAGGGCAGGGTAGGGGATGTAAAGGCCGAGACCGCCGCCTGGAAGGTTTCCGCGGACAGAAACCTGGAATCTTTCCAGGAGGGGCTTGAGAAGCGGATGGCGGAGCTCAACGACAGGCTCGGTGCATTCCGCCGGGAGGCGGAAACGACCTTTGCCCAGGCTGCCGTGACAACTGAAACCCTGAAGAGTCAGCTGCGGGAGCAGTATGAAGAGATACGTGACGCCGGTGAATCCTGGAAGCAGGAGGTGGAAAACAGCCTGGAAGGGCACCGGCTGGGAATTCAGAAAAAGACCTCCGAGCTTGAATCCCGGCTCCTGGAATATGAAGAAGATACGGGCTACCGCTTTTCCCGTATAGAGGAGATTACCCGGGACATGGATCAGCTGGAGGAGAACCTCAAGGCTTCCATGGACAGGGTCTCCGCGAAAATACGGAAGGAGTTTGCCGATTTTGCCGCGCAACTCGCTGCCGAAAGGGGAGAAGAGCATGCGAAGGCGGAGCAGGATCTGGGGGCCATCCGCTCGGCCATGGGAGAGCTTGAAAATGAGCTTAACGAACTGAAATCCAGGGCCTATGACAGCGTTTCGGAGAAGCTTAAACTCTTTGAAGATGATTTCTTCTCTGATCTGCGGGAGCGGAATGCCTCGATGCAGAACCAGTTCCAGGAGTGGAAAGAGAAGGTGCGTACCAGCCTGGATGCCCTCGGGGAAGAGTCGGGTCAGAAGCGACGGGAACTTGAGGAGCGCTACTCGGAAGAACTCGAGGAGCGCCTGACTGCCCTTCGGAACGAACTGCAGTCGGGTATGAAGGACTTCGAGGGGCAGGTGAACGCCTTCTACGGACGGATCGAGCAGAAGATCTCCACTACTGAAACGGACATGAAGAGCCTTGAAGACGGAATCCGGCAGGACGTTGAGGATGCACGGCGTCAGTCCAGGGCTTCCTTCGAGACGATTTTCACCGAGCACGATACCTCGATAAAGGATCAGATAAAGAAGTCCGAGAGGGAGTTCCAGGGTGAAATAAAGCGTCTGGGTGATGATCTGGATGCGGGACGAAAAGAGCTTTCGTCGCTGCTTGATGCAGCCAAGTCCGACGTAACGGTCTGGCAGGCTCAGATACTTCAGCAGCTGAAAGAAGCTGAATCTCAGGTAAGCGAAGACCTGGCGGGATTCAAGCTGTCTGCCAGGGAGAATACCGCCTCTCTGGTTCAGGCCTATACGGAAGAGCAGGAAGAGCTTGTACAGAACAGCCAGGCCGAGCGAGCCCGGATACGCAATGAGATCAAAAACCTCAATGAATCGGTCATTGAGCTGCAGAGTGAGCTGCGAAAACGTACCGAGGAGGCCTTTGACCGTCAGAGCCGTGAGACGGAGAATTCCCTGGCGGAATTCCAGAAACGTTCCAGGGAGCTGCTTTCCGAAGCGGATGTACGGCTTAAGGAGTTCCGGGAGTCCGCGGCGGATATTAAGGAAAAGGTTGAAGGAGCCCAGGGCAAGCTCTTCGGCAAGATAGAGGACCAGTACAAGATACTGTCCGTGAAGCTGCAGGAAATCGATAAGCGGCAGAAGAACTTCGTAACCCAGACTAAAATCTTTGATCGTGCGGATTCTCTGAAGATATCCCTTGAGGAGAATCTTGAGGATCTCAAGTCAGAAATTGCCCGGGTCGATGCCATGAGCAAGGAAATCAAGGAGTCGGAACGGAAGTTCATAAAGGTGCAGAAGCTCGGCGAGGAGGTCTCCGCCAAGTTTACCCGTTTCCTGAACGAGCGGGGACGCATCGAGGAGATGGAAGGGGACTTCAAGAAGCTCATCAACCTGTCCCAGGCCATTGACGTAAAACTGAACGATGTTACCTCCTCCAATGATACCCTGACCTCTCTGCAGGCCCAGCTGCGTCAGCTGGAAGAGCTTGAGAAGGATGTTAATGTCAAATTCGAACGCCTTGAAAGCAAGGGAAACATCCTGGACGCCACAACCTCCGGGGTGGATAAGAACTTCCAGAGCCTCAGGGAGCTCGAGGGTCGGGTCAAGGATCTGGGTAGTCAGCTGTCGGTTCTGCCAAAAGAGTTTGAATCGGTCAAGAAAGAGATCCATGTACTGTCCGAGAACAAGGAACGGGCCGATCAGGTTATGGAAAAACTGAAGGATCTTGATTCCATACTGAATGATGTCGAGGAACGCAGTCAGAATCTTCAGCAGGCCCGGGAGTGGCTGGCCCGGACTGAAACCAGGCTTCAGGAAGTGAGCAAGCAGGCCCAGGAACAGGTTAAACTGCTGGGATCAATCATGAAAGAAGAGACCCGCCGGGTTTCAAGGGAGAAGGGCTCTCCCAATCTCGGGGCCCGGGAAGTGGTTACCAAGCTTGCTCATCAGGGATGGAGCGTGGAAGAGATCGCCAGAGCGACAAAACTGAGCCGGGGAGAGGTTGAACTGATTCTGGAACTCCTGCCGAAAAAGAGCTGAATCAACGCTGTATTTGCGGCAACTTAATCGAGAGTTATCCTCAACGCTTGACGTATCCCGATGTGTATTAGTAAATTATCTCACAAGAATCACTGACAGAGGTAGTTATGTCCAAGCAGCAGAATGAAGAGGTGGTCGAGAATCAACCTCAGGAGGTTGTTGAATCCACCGAAAACGAGAGGTCTGAAGCAGCCGCTACTGAGCCCTCGACTACTGAAGCGCAGGTAGAAGCAGATGACGGGTTGGAAGTTCTCCGCAAGAGAATACAGGAACTTGAGGCGGAAAACAGTAAACTCAAAGATCAGTATCTCAGAAAAAGCGCAGATTTCGACAACTTTCGCAAACGGATGTTCCGGGAAAAGGAAGAATCGGTAAAATACGCCAATACCAACCTTCTCTCGGATATCATCAACATCATCGATGATTTCGAACGGGCTATAAAATCATCTCAGGAATCGAAGGATTTCGATATGTTTCATAGCGGGATCGAACTGATCGAGAAGCAGTTTACCGGGATGCTGGAGAGAAACTGGGGCCTCAAACGCTTTGAGAGCGAAGGCGAGCCCTTCGATCCACAGAAGCACGAAGCGATCAACATGGAGGAGCGTGAAGGCCTTCAGGATCAGACGGTCCTGGAGGATTACCAGAAAGGCTACATGCTTCACGATCGCGTATTACGGCACTCGAAGGTCAAGGTCGGGGTACCCAAAGTAGCCCCGTCCGGGAACTCGGATGATAACGATCAAAACCAGAACAAGGAATAAATAGGAGAATATCGCAATGGGAAGAATAATCGGCATCGATTTAGGAACTACAAACTCTTGCGTTGCAGTTATGGAGGGTGGAGAACCGGTAGTTATTCAGAACTCCGAGGGGCAGCGAACAACACCGTCAATTGTGGGTTTTACCGCGAAGGGTGAGCGCCTGGTAGGGCAGCCTGCGAAGAACCAGATTGTAACCAATCCGGAAAACACCGTCTATTCGATCAAACGTTTCATGGGGCGCCGTTTCGGGGAGGTCCCGGCGGAGATTGGAATGGTCCCCTATAAAATAAAGGACTCCGGAAACGGCGAGGTGCGGGTCGCTGTCCACGACAAAGAGTACTCCCCCCAGGAGATCTCTGCGGCTGTTCTGCAGAAGATGAAGAAGACCGCTGAAGACTATCTCGGCGAGACCGTAAGCGAAGCGGTTATTACCGTTCCCGCTTACTTTAACGATGCCCAGCGCCAGGCGACCAAGGACGCAGGACGTATTGCCGGCCTCGAAGTCAAGCGTATAGTCAACGAACCGACCGCAGCCTCCCTGGCATATGGATTCGGCAAGGATAAAAAGGAAGAAAAGATCGCCGTATACGACCTGGGCGGCGGTACCTTCGATATTTCCGTTCTCGAACTCGGGGACGGCGTGTTCGAGGTAAAATCGACCAACGGCGATACCCATCTTGGAGGAGACAACTTCGATCAGCGGATAATAGACTGGCTGGTTTCCAACTTCAAGAACGATTATGGTATTGATCTTACCCAGGACCGTATGGCCCTGCAGCGACTGAAAGAGGCATCGGAGAAGGCCAAGATCGAGCTTTCCAGCACCCATTCGACGGAGATCAACCTTCCCTTTATTACCGCCGATTCTTCAGGACCGAAGCACCTGCAGTACAGCCTTACCCGGGCCAAATTCGAACAGATGGTCGCGGACCTGGTGGAGAAAACCAAGGATCCCTGCATAAAGGCCATGAAGGACGCCGGGGTAGTGCCGGAGGATATCGACGAGGTGATCCTGGTGGGCGGTTCAACCCGTATGCCCGCTGTACAGGCCATTGTAAAGGAACTCTTCAAGAAAGAGCCCCACAAGGGCGTCAATCCCGACGAAGTGGTTGCCATGGGCGCTGCAATTCAGGGTGGAATCCTCGGGGGTGACGTAAAGGATGTTCTGCTTCTGGATGTTACCCCTCTCTCTCTGGGAATTGAAACCCTGGGTGGTGTGTTTACCAAGCTCATTGAACGGAACACCACCATTCCCACCAGGAAGAGCCAGATATTCTCCACGGCAGCGGACAACCAGACTGCGGTATCCATCCATGTACTTCAGGGGGAGCGGGAAATGGCCAACCAGAACCGGACCCTCGGCAGGTTCGACCTTGTGGGTATTCCCGCTGCACCCCGGGGCGTCCCGCAGATCGAGGTAACCTTCGATATCGATGCCAACGGTATCGTCCATGTTTCGGCCAAGGACATGGGAACCGGTAAGGAGCAGAAGATCAGGATCGAGAGCTCTTCGGGCCTGTCCGAGGACGAGATCAATAAAATGGTCAAGGATGCTGAGATGCATGCCGCGGAGGACAAGAAGGAGCGGGAGAAGATCGAGGTCCGTAACGAGGCTGATAACCTGATCTACGCTACAGAGAAAAGCCTGAAGGAGTACGGTGACAAGGTTGGAGACTCCGACAGGAACGCCATACAGTCGGCTCTGGACGATCTTAAGGGCAGCCTTGATACTGCATCGGTTGAAGATCTGCGGAACAAGATACAGACCCTTACACAGGCGTCTCACAAGCTGGCTGAGGAGATGTACAAGAATACCGCAGCTCAGTCGGGCGGCGACGGCGCTCAGGCACAGGGTGCCTCCGGTTCCTCCGACGAAAGCTCTTCCCAGGGCAGCGACAGCGGCAATGTGGAGGATGTGGATTACGAGGTTGTTGACGACGACGAGAAAGATAATTAACCCGGCGACAAGCTGATTATAAGGCCCGGAGAGGTTTTCCTCTCCGGGCAATTTCTCCAGGAAGGATGGATTCTACTTTGGCCAAGCGTGATTACTACGAAGTCCTGGGGGTGTCCAAGGACGCCTCGAAAGAAGAGATAAAAAGAGCCTATCGAAAACTGGCGGTACAAAACCATCCGGATCGCAATCCCGGCGATAAGGAAGCGGAGGAGCGCTTTAAGGAGGCCACCGAGGCCTATGAGGTCCTGGGAGACGATCAGAAACGGCAGACCTATGATCAGTTCGGTTTTGCCGGACTTGAAGGCATGGCAGGCGGCGGTACCCACGACTACTCCACCGTATTCCGGGATTTTGAAGATATCTTCGGTGATTTCGGTGGCATATTTGACTCCTTCTTCGGCGGCGGCAGCCGGGGCGGCCGACGCCGATCGTCGGGTACGGGTAATCGCGGCGCGGACCTGAGGTATAACCTGGAGGTTCCTTTTCGGGATGCGGTTTTTGGTACCAAGGTGGAGATCTCCTATCGAAAGAACGCCGCCTGTTCAGTATGCAGCGGCAAGGGAACAACCTCCGGAAGCGGCAAACGTGTGTGTCCGACCTGCGGGGGGTCCGGGCAGGTGCGCAGAAGTTCCGGTTTCTTTTCAATAGCTTCACCCTGTCCGACATGTTCAGGAGAGGGATACATCATCGAAAATCCCTGTTCCGCCTGCGCCGGTTCCGGGGTTCAGCCCAAAAATCAGAAAATCAAGGTTACCATCCCGCCGGGAATCGAACATGGAAAAAGAATAAACATTCCCGGACAGGGGGATGCCGGATCAAACGGGGGATCTCCGGGAGATCTGTACGTATATATTAGCGTCGCTCCCCACAGGTTCTTCGAACGGGACAGAAATGACCTGTACTGTGTGATCCCGATTTCCATGACCCAGGCGGCTCTGGGGGCTGAGATCTTTGTTCCGACCCTGGATGACAAAAAGATCAAGGTAAAGATTCCCGCGGGAACACAGAACGGAAAAATACTGAGAATCAGAAGTGAAGGGGTACCCCATCTGCACAATGCGCAGTCCCGGGGAGATCTCTATATAAAAATCAGCGTCTCCGTTCCCACAAAGCTTTCAGGAAAGGCCAAGTCCCTTCTTAAGGAATTCTCAGAGCTGGAGGGAGAAAATACTCATCCTGAGCCTGTTCCTCTTTCTCAATTGAGATAAACAGATATAATTTAAAAGAGGAGGTTTCCCATGGCCAGGAATAAACGCAGGCAGCTGGTGGTGGACAGACGCTTCCAGCTGCGATTCGTGGGTTCTTTTCTGTTGAGTGTACTGGTGTCCCTCGTGATCTTCACCCTGGTTGTGGGACTCTACTACTGGGTCTCGAATATGGCAGGTGAGAACCTCTTCAAGGAATTCATTACCATCGATCGTCAGGTTATTGAAGAACGGATCATTATAGAAGAGGGGGTGGAGAGGGTGGTCAAGGTTCCAGGCACAAAAACCATCCTTGGAATCAAACGATGGGAACTTGTCCTGCCCGCCATTCTGCTCAATAATCTGATAATCATGATTATTATGATCATTTTCGGGATACGCTACTCCCACCGCATAGCAGGGCCGGCTTTCCGTATCAACAGCGATATAGATAAAGTCCTGCAGGGCAGTAAGGGCATACAGATCAAACTCCGGGAAAAGGACCGGCTGCGAGAGGTCGCCTTCAGGGTGAACAAGCTGATTCGGAGACTGGAAGAGGCGGAAAAAGAGGTTTCGTAAAGATTAAAATGACCGATGCCGATAGTGTGGAGGTGAAGCTGCTGCTTCAAAAAAGATACTGAGGATGCTTCTGATGCGTATTCCCGCAGTAATTCTGCTCTTTTTTTTGATGTCCTTTCTTACTGTTTTTTCCACGGAACGGGTAGGTTCGGATGAAAACGGTGACGGCCGTGATGACACCTGGACTGTTTTTGAGGATGGGAAGAGAAAAGCGATTTATTACGACAGTAATTTTGACGGAAATGTCAACTATGCCCATATCTTTGACAAAGAAGAGGTAATGGTCGAAGAACGGCTGGATTTCAATCATGACGGAAACATGGATGATTTTTATTTCTACGCCGAGGGAGTGTTAATCCGGAGGGAGATCGACTCAAACTACGACGGAAAGGTTGATGTATGGGTCCATGTGGAGGAAGGCGTATATATACGCAGGTATGAGCAGGACCTGGACTTTGACGGCGAAATAGACAAGGTAAAAGATTTCAGCGAAGAATGAGTTTTTTAACAGGTTTCCATGCAATAGAAGAGGCTCTCAAGTCGGCAGGAAGGGGCAAAGGGACGCTGTATGTTTCAGGAAAGGGCCCCAGGATAAAAAAGATCGAAGAACTTGCCGCGAGGAGGGGGGTACCCCTTGTGCGTCTCTCCGCCCCTGAACTCAGGGAACTCAGTTCCAGCGAGCACCGGGGCATAGCCTTATCCATAGAAGGGTATACCCCTGAAAGTTCCTTTGAAGGATTCATTGAATCCATCGGGGATAATCAGACCAGCCTGCTGGTTCTCCTGCTGGACGGAATTACCGATCCCCATAACTTTGGCGCCATTCTGCGTTCCGCGGACCAGTTTGAAGCCGATTTTGTATGCATCCCGGAACGTCGTGCCGCTTCCGAAACTGAGGTTGTGGCCAACAGTTCCGCTGGTGCCGTCCATCATGTGCCCTTTGCCCAGGTACCGAATCTCTCCCGGGCTGTGGAGAAACTGAAAAAACATGGTTTCTGGGTATACGGTGCCGCCATGGGGGGGGATCCGATCCATTCGGTGGATCTTACCGGCCGGATTGCCATTGTCCTCGGCAGCGAGGGGAGGGGAATTTCCGCAAATCTGGCCACCCACTGTGACGCGGAGGTCGCGGTTCCGACGAGAGGCAGGCTGGATTCTCTGAATGTCTCGGTGGCCGCCGGCATCATTCTCTACGAGATCCGACGTCAGCAGGCCTGGTAGCCCCGGCTATCGGGTAAGTCCGATCCTTCCGGGAGGCCAGAAGGTCGCTACAGCTTTACCAAGAATGTTTTTAGACTCCAGCAGATAAGGGTCCAGCAGCGAGAAATACATGATGGAAACGCGGTCGTCCTTGTCCAGGGAACTGAGACTCCGCCCGGTGTGGGAGTGCCTGAAATCAAGGGAATTGTACCGATTGTCTCCCATGAGAAAATAGCTTCCCCTGGGGATATAGGCATCCCTCTCTTCGGGTATGGGAGGAAAATTCCGGTTATCGTAAAACTCGGTCAGGTAGCGGAACAGCTCTTCGGCGTCCTGCTGGGCAGATGCAAAATCCACTGAAGACGAGATCTCCGCCGGGGTTGCGCGTTCTTGTACAAAGTCCGCAAAAAGCTGCAGACGCCGTACCTGCTGGACCTTGAAAATCAGGTTCAGCTTTTTGGAGGATTCCTTGAACTCATTTTCAGTGCTGCTGTTCGCAGAGTCGATTCCCCCCTGCACATAGTCCTCAAGGTCGCTGCCGTCCCCGGTGAGGGCATCGAGCAGCAGGAGAATATCGTAGCGGTAGGAGTCGGCATACTGGAATGCCTTCAGGCCGATTGATTCCAGGCGGATATGGATCTCTTCAAGAAGATCCTCCGGATTGTTTCCCCGCTGCAGCATCTGCCCGATCAGGTTGTTCTCAAGATATTCCACATCCGAAGGGTTAAAGCTTTCCAGGTCTCGCCTTAGAGAATCCCACAGCTGTTCCAGCTCAAGGCTCAGTCCGCGGATATCTGCATTCGATTTGTAGGCATCCCAATAGTCGAGCATCTGACGCGTCGAGGCATCCAGAGGCATATATTCAATCTTCTCACGTATCCTCTCGGGCTGAGCATACAGATCAACATGGGAGTAGGTTTTATCCTCTTCGAGGGGGACAAAATCCGTTCCCTGACGCTTTACATACAGTGTGTCGTCGATCATCATCAGTTTTTCACCGGGTTCCCCGACCAGTCTTTTTACTATGAAGCGCTTGCGGGGCATTCCGTTGTCATCACGGTCAATATCAACCATTGTCAGGGTTATATAGTAGATAAACTGCTGGAAAACACGTCGGGCCAGGGTCTTGTGGGTGTATTCGGGACTCTGGAATACAACGATATCTCCCCGTTCTGGTTTGGAAAGAACCGGGAGCCGCCATTTTGTCAGGGGAATGGCCGGTCCGGACTGGAACTTCGTTACCAGGGTACGGTCTTTGATCAGATAGGTCGGTACCATGGATTCGGTGGGAATAACATAGAGCTGAAATATAAAATGCTGCAGAATTATTACAATAATAATGGACTGCAGAACCGCATCGACATTTTCCCATATCGCGGTTTTAAGGGGACGCTTTATACGCTTCTCCTTCTGCTGTCGCCGAAGTTCCTTCTGCTCAGCTTTAGAGATATATACTCCCCAGGCTTTTTGAAAGGGCGGATACCAGAGACTCAGGTAAAAGAGGGTCGGCAGCAGGGTGGAAACAAAGGAAGCAATCCACAGCCGGGTGTATACGGTATCATTTATCAGTCCGGACATTTCCCAGGACATCCGCGGCAGGTTGTAAAAAACATAGACAAATACAATAAAATATCCGGCGTAGGTCTTTGCTTTCTTGTACCAGCGGGAATCTTCCTTGAGAAACAGCCTGTACAGAAAAAAACTGTTCAGGGATAGTATCAGTAATTTTATCGCCAGGGATGTCAGAAGGGCCCAATCCACGCTGCGGAATCCGGTAAAGAATATCGAGAACAGGGAATCAAGTGTCCATATGATCAGCAGAAGGGCTGGCAGATACCAGGAAGGATTATTCCGCTGCCCTTGTATCAGCGTGGTAATTTTGGTCTTCATAGAGAAGGATAGTAGTGGGTTGCCGGAAAAATGACAACCCGGAAAAAACCATCGGTGATCGCGAAGCTAAACCTTCAGAATCCTTTCGGCAAGGTGTACCGCGTTCAGAACTCCCTGTTTTCCTATGCCCATGGTAGCTACGGGAATGCCCTTCGGGAGCTGCAGTATGGAAAGCAGGGCATCAATGCCGCTCAAAGCCCCGGCTACAAGAGGAACCCCGATTACCGGTTTTGTGGATATGGAGGCAACCACCCCCGGAAGCGCTGCAGAAAGGCCTGCGGCGGCGATAATCAGACGGTAGCTGTCCTCATTCTCCCTGAGAAATTTCTGAAGTTCCTCCAGGTTGCGATGGGCCGAATATACCTTCAGATCGAAGGATATTTTCTTTTCCTTCATCAGCTCCACGGCAGGCTGCACCGAGTCCTTGTCCGATTCTGAACCGATTAAAACCAGAATGTCTTTCATGCTTGTATCTCCTGTTTTCCGGCGGCGAAAGCCCTGTGCCCCGGTTAATGCTAGGGAACTTAATTCTCGGTAAAGAATTTCTTGCCGATATCCGGTCTGTACCAGGAGTCTTTGAACTGGACCTCCGGAACCACGGAATAAGCCTTCGCCCGTGCGCTCAGCGGACTTGAACCCAGCCCGACAACGGTAAAGCAGCGACCTCCGCCGGTAAGGATCTGCCCCTCCGGACTCAGGGTCGTGGATGCATGGAAAAGTACACAGTCTTTTCCGTTGTCCTTCGGCAGATTATCCACCCTTACGCCCTTTTTGTAGGGGCCCGGGTATCCCCCGCTTGCGACCACTACCCCCAGGGCCGACTTTTCGGATATCCGCAAGGGGAAGTCCTCAAGTTTTCCCTGTGCCATGGCATCTATAAGGTTCCCGATGTCGGATTCAATCAGAGGAAGCAGGACCTGGGCTTCGGGATCTCCAAAGCGCACATTATATTCCAGAAGTTTCGGACCGGATTCGGTAATCATCAGCCCAAAATAAAGAACCCCCGTGTACATGAGGTTTTCCTTCACAAGCCCCTTGATCGTCGGTTCGACGACGTCCTTTTCTATGCGGGCGAGTAAGCCGTTGGAGACCGTAGGAACCGGGCAGATCGCCCCCATCCCTCCGGTGTTGGGCCCGGAATCATCGATACCGGCTTTTTTGAAATCAGCACAGGGGGGAAGAAGTATATAATTCCTGCCGTCCAGAAGGGCGAAGATGGAGACCTCGAATCCGGTGAGAAACTCTTCCATAATAAGGCTGTCTTCTTTCAGAACCTCTTCCCCGAAGCTTTGCAGTTCCTCGGTATTGTCAGATTCAAGCACCCCTTTTCCTGCGGCGAGTCCGCTTTTTTTCAGTACCACCTTTCCGCTGCGGCCAGCGAGTTCCCCGGCCAGCTGTTTCGGGCTGTCGATCGTAACGGAGGCAGCAGTAGGCACCTTGTTTCGGAGCATGAAGTTCTTGGAGAACTGCTTACTGGCCTCGAGCTGTGCGGATGCTTTTTCAGGTCCGATTACCGCGATACCCGCGTTTTTCAGGGAGTCCGCAACGCCTGCCGCGAGAGGGACCTCGGGTCCGATCACCACGTGACTTACCTTGCGGTTCACTGCCGCTTCGGTAATGGCTGCAGGATCCGCCGGATCGACGTCGGGGAGGTTTTCTCCCAGTTCATCAGTGCCGGCATTTCCCGGTGTTATATACAGCGCCGAGATGCGCTTGCTGGTGCTGAATTTCCAGGCTAAAGCGTGCTCCCTGGCTCCGGAACCTACGATAAGTACCTTCAAACAGACGCTCCTTGTTGTTGTGTGGGTGATTTATTACATACCTTTTCTGCTTATCCCCGGGGCAGGTACGACCCTTAGCTGATGTTCCCTTCGAGGATGTCCAAGATTACCTCAGGATAGAGGCGATGTTCAAGTGCGTGGATGCGGGCTTCAAAGTCCTCCAGACTTTCGCCGTCGATGCGGGGTATCTTGCCCTGACGGATTACCGGTCCGGTGTCCAGTCCGTAATCCACCCGGTGTATTGTAATCCCCAGTTCCCTGTCTCCGGAGCGGTAACTCTCTTCGATGCCATGGGTTCCGGGGTATTTGGGCAGAAGACTCGGGTGAATGTTGATAATCCGGTCCTTATAGGCGTCCACAAGAAGAGGCGACAGCAGGCGCATAAAACCTGCCAGGACTATAAGATCTATGGAACGGGGTTTCAGCCTTTCCAGAAGCTCTCTCTCCGCATCCTCCCGGGTATCGCCCCGGAAATAGTTGATGTCCTCCACCGGTATGCCGGCAGCCTGTGCACGCTGCCGGACATAGGCCTTCTTTCGGTCACAGACCAGCAGAACCAGTCTGTGGGGTGATTCCTTCAGAGCGTCGGCGATGGCCTGGAAGTTCGATCCGCTGCCGGAGGCGAAAACCGCAACATTCCCCACCTTAAAGGTTCTCCGTCTCTACCCGTCCGATGGGGAGTGCCCGAATTTTCCTGTCCTCGCAGAGCTTGAGCAGGCTGGCTTCTTCCGCCCGGGGAACGACCAGGGCGATGCCGATTCCCATATTGAAAACCCGGTACATCTCTTCAGTATCGATTCCCCCGTGTCTCTGTATGGCTTCAAAAATCGACGGGACCGGCCAGTTGCGGTCGAGGACCGGACGCAGCCCCTGGGGCAGGACCCGGATAATATTGCCTTCCAGTCCCCCGCCGGTTATATGGGCCGCTCCGAGGACAAGACCGGACTCGATCAGGGGTGTCAGTTCCCGTACGTATATCCTGGTGGGAGTCAGAAGTTCCTTCAGGAGCCCGGTTTCGGATTCAGGGATCGCCTTGCGGGCCAGGGAGAGTCCGTTGGAGTGGATTCCTGAAGAGGGAAGGCCTATTATTGAATCTCCCGGGCGGATCATCTCTTTTTTGGGAAGCATCCGGGATTTTTCAACCATACCCACGGCAAAACCGGCCAGATCGAACTCCCCTGAATCGTAGAGATCCGGCATTTCGGCGGTCTCTCCCCCGGCAAGGCGGCATTTCGCGTCTTCGCATCCGGCTATGATACCTTCAACCAAGGGATGCAGAATGGACTCATCCAGTCCGCCGATGGCGATATAATCCAGAAAGAGCATCGGCTTCGCACCGCAGACAATCAGGTCGTTCACGCTCATGGCGACAAGATCGATGCCCACGGTGTTGTAGGTTTTCAGTTTCTGGGCGATCAGGAGTTTTGTTCCCACTCCGTCGGTGCAGGAGAGCATTACGGGTTCCCGGTATCCCGACAGGTCCAGCTCCATTCCGCCGGCGAATCCGCCTATCCCCGGACCCAGGGCGGGGGATTTTATTGATGCTATGAAGCGGGCAAAGCGGTCACCGCCTTCGATGTCGACTCCGGCTTCCTTATAGGTACTCATAACAGGGGTTCTCCTTGTGGGTAATCTATACTTCCCGGGGCTGCACCGGGTAATTCCCGGTAAAACAGGCATAACAGTAGCCTTCGCCATCTTTCAGGCACTCCATCAGACGGGGAATTTTCAGGAATTTCACACTGTCCGCTCCTATATGAGCGGCAATTCCATCCGGGCTCAGGGAGTTGGAAATCAATTCCTTACGGGTGGGTATGTCTATTCCGTAGTAGCAGGGGAATTTTATTTCGGGTGCGGAGAGGCGAAGGTGTACCTCCTTCGCTCCTGCTTCGCGCATGAGGGATATCAGAATGCGGCTTGTTGTACCCCGTACCAGGGAGTCGTCCACCAGTATTATCCTCTTGCCGCGGACGACCTCCCGGACCGGATGCAGCTTCATCCGTACCGCAAGCTCCCGCTGGGATGTGGTGGGAAGAATAAAGGATCGGCCGGCATAATGGTTCCGGGTAAGGCCCTGTTCGAAGGGCAGTCCGGACTGTTCCGCGTAACCCAGAGCAGCGCTGTTGCCTGAGTCGGGGACCGGCATAACCAGGTCGGCCTCTGCGGATTCGTCCATAGCCAGGGCTGCACCCATGGCCTTGCGGGTCAGATGTACGGACTCTTCAAATACCAGGGAATCCGGCCGGGCAAAATAGATGAGCTCAAAAACACAGCGTTTCGGTTCTGTTCCGGGAGCGAAGGTTTCACTTTTTACTCCCGAGGAGTCTATATAGAGGATCTCCCCCGGTTTGACTTCCCTGAAGTCCCTGATTTTCAGCATATCCAGGGCACAGGTTTCGGAGGCAACTGCTGTAATCGTGTCGGAGAAGCCGATATAGAGGGGGCGAAATCCCCAGGGATCCCGTATGGCGATCAGCTGGTCCTCGTGGAGCATTACCATGCTGAAGGCCCCTTCCAGCTCACCCAGGGTCTCAATAAGCGCCGATTTGAAGTCCGGCTGCCTGGATCGGGCTATCATGTGCAGAATAAGCTCCGTATCCGATGTACTTTGGAAAATAGAACCATCCATGGAGAGTCTGGCATTCAGAGCGGAGGCATTCGATATGTTTCCGTTATGAGCGATGGCCGCCGAGCCCTTGTTGCATGAAGCCGCCAGGGGCTGGGCGTTTTCCAGCCGGTTGCCTCCCCGGGTTGAATAGCGGACATGACCGATGCCCAGGGTTGAAGGATGGGGTTTTTCCAGATAACGGGACAGGACTGTGGAGACCATCCCGAGGTCTTTGTAGGTCACAAAGCGGCCGGTACCGTCTTCGGGGATCTCCTTCCGGTAGCAGATACCGGCGCTCTCCTGGCCGCGGTGTTGCAGGGCAAAAAGCCCGTAAAAGAGCTTTTCCGGAATATTGTCGGGATTGGCGCTGTGAACTCCCACAACGCCGCAGTGATGCCTGAGAGAATCGCCTTGTTGTTCCATTGAGAAGATATAACACCCTTTGAGCGGCAGGGTCAACCGTCGCCGCCTGTATTGAGGAGCTCAGGACCGAATTTCTCGGCCGCCGGCTGAACAGGTCGGCTTCACTCCTGAAGGGAAGAGAGGAATTCTGAAAAATAACCGCGGTATTCTCCCAGGCTTTCACAGTGGACAAGCTGGTTTCGGAATGCGGCGGAACCGTTGATGCCCTTCGTGTAGGAGCAGAGCTGTTTTTTCATTTCCTTGACAGCCAGGGCTTCGCCTTTTACCTCCACGCAGCGTTCAAGATGGCCCAGGGCCGTTTCAATCCGTTCCCGGGGAGTCGGTGGAGAAAGGACTTCCAGACCGGACAGGAGTGAGCGTATTTCCCGGAACAGAAAGGGATTACCCAACCCTCCCCGGGCGATCATCACCGCATCGCATCCGGTCTGCAGGAGCATCCTGCGGGCATCTTCGGCGCAGAAGATGTCCCCGTTACCGGTAACAGGTATTTCCACTGTCTCCTTGAGCCGGGCGATCTGTTCCCAGTCGGCTTTGCCTCCGTAACCCTGGCTCCGGGTTCGCCCATGCAGGCTTATCATCGATGCGCCCGCATCCTGGGCGCGGAGGGCGGCTTCGATAAAGGTGTAGTTCTGATGGTCCCACCCGGTACGAAGTTTTACACTTACCGGAAGGGATGTGGTTTTTTTCATGGCCCTCACAATCTCCCCTATCTGCACGGGGTCCTTCATGAGGGCTGCTCCGGCACCGGTTTTTATTACCTTGGGTACCGGACATCCGCAGTTGAGATCTATGACAGTTGGTGTAAAGGGGATGATATACTCCATTGCCGCTGCAGCGCTCTCTGGAGAGGAGGTAAATACCTGGATTCCGTAGTTGGTTTCGTTCCTGCCCCGGATAAGAAGCTTCCGGGTTTTCAGATTTTCCCGGATCAGTGCCTCACAGGAGACCATCTCGGTAAAGCAGAGGTCCGCCCCTGCTTCCACGGCGAGTTCCCGGTAAGGAACATCCGTAAACCCCGCCAGGGGGGCACACAGTATATTCCCTTCCAGGACTGTGGTGCCCAGTGTCAGGGGATGCAGCAGAACGGCGGACATGTGGCGATCTTCCGCTTACTCCTGGATGCCGAAGAAGCGGCAGGCGTTATTGTAGAGGATATCCGCCATCTCTTCGGAGTCCAGTCCCCTCAGCTCCGCCAGGAATTCGGCGGTGGCGCCGATATAGGAGGGGCGGTTCCGTTTTCCCCGGTAGGCGGCTGGAACCATGAAGGGGCTTTCGGATTCGATGAGCATGCGGTCCAGCGGCATGTTCAGGGCCGTTTCATGAAGGTTCTTGGCGTTCCGGTAGGTGACGTTTCCTGCGAAGGAGATGTACAGGTTCAGTTCCAGGGCCTGTCTGGCGTAGGCCCAGTCCTCCGAGTAACAGTGAAGGACGCCGCCTTTGGGAGGAAGCTTCTCGGTGAGAATATCGAGGACGTCACTGCCGGCTTCGCGGTTGTGAATGATCACCGGAAAATCCAGCTTGGCCGCCAGTTCCAGCTGCCGGATAAACAGTTCGATCTGGGAATCCCGGTTGCCGAATTTACGGAAATAGTCGAGACCTATCTCTCCAATGGCGACAATTCGGTCGAATGCGGAGCCTTCGATGATTTTTCTTTCCCAATCTTTGCCCGGATGCGAAACTTCTGATGGAGAAACGCCGATACTGTGATATATATAGTTTGCAGTCTTCAGGTTCTCGTAAACCTGAAAGAAATCCTGCAAATTATTGCAGATGGAGACAATATGCTGAACCCCGGCCTGTCTGGCCTCAGAAACAATAATAAGCTGATCAATGGGGTCTTCATTGATAAGCCCTATATGCGCGTGAGTGTCAAAAAACTTCATGTCGGCTTCCATTGTGTGAAGATTACGCAGAATACTTACGTATACAACCGTAAAGTATCACGAAGTATCGACGGCGTCAATAATTATTTGACAAAGTTTTATCAACATGGTAATCTTTGCTCATTCAGGGAATTATACTTCAGTCCCCGAGGAGAAGGTTGTGTCCCCCGCTAACCAGTACAAAAAAGTGGAAAATAAACTGTTTCTTGCCGTGGGCACGCTGTTTTTTCGTTTGTTTTCCGCTGTCGGACGGTCTTTCAACTCAATAATCGCCATAGGGAAACAGCGCTTCACCGTAATGTTCATTCCCCATTCGGAAAAAAAGATCTTCAATTTTAAAATATCCGTGTTCGCGATGATCTTTTTTGCCGCTCTTCTTTCGGGGGTCGTTACCTTTTTCTTTTATTATGGAACCCATTACTCCGGAATCTCCTCCCTGCTCAAGGACCGCTCCATCAATCTGGAAGGTACCCAGGCGAATCTGGAACTCATCCGGGACGAGATTGCTTCTCTGAAGAAATCCTCCAGGGTCTTTGAAGCATCCCTGAACGAGGCTCTGTCCACCCTGGGTCTTCAGGACCGGGGTACCGGGCAGCCGACTGCAGACGGTGACCTGTCCAGCTTTCTCGGCATGGAGGAACAGCAGGAAGGAGTAATGCGGGAACTCAGCGATCTCCAGAGCATGGGGGCCCTGTTCCTCGATTCCGCGAAATCCCTGGAGAGTATTTCCAAACTGCTGTCCGCCCAGGGTGATCTGCTGTACGATCTGCCTTCCATCTGGCCTGTCGAGGGAGGTATCGGACGAATTACCAACCCCTTTGGTCCGGCGGAACACCCTTTTACCAAGCAGTGGTATCTTCATAAGGGTATTGATATCGCCTACGGGTACGGAATTCCCATAATCGCCGCAGCCAACGGCAAGGTTGTGGAGCGAAAGTACGAACCCCTGGGCTTCGGGAACTATCTACTGATCCGGCATAAATACGGTTTTTATTCAAAATATGCCCACATGGGACGGGTCTTTGTCCGGGAAGGGGATTCAATTACCCAGGGACAGCGTATCGGAACCATGGACTCCACGGGCCTTTCCACGGGACCCCACCTGCATTATGAAGTCCGCATCGGATCGCAGGTTGTCGATCCCGCCCGATTCCTCAATATTAAATAAAGGCACCTCTTAGAACGTGGTATTTTTCCCATAGTCAAGAAGGAAAGATTTTGTAGCGACCGCAGATTCTTGTGCTAACAAGAGTTGAGGACCGCGGGAAATCTTGACGACGCAGGATATGGGAAAAAGAGTAGTTATCAGAGGTGCCCATAAGGCCAGGCACCTCTGAAATCTCAGACCTGATTTCTCATGTTTTCAATGAGGTTTCCGCTTTGGCTTGAAAAACAGGCGCCGAACGATTAGTATATGCCCAGGGATCTTTGTGAACAAACGGTATTTTTCCATGGGTAAAAAAGCCTGTTTTCAGGGGTGTTCCCTGCAAATTATAAAACTTGTGGCGGCATAGTATTGTATGAGTGATGTTATTGGCGCTGAAGGCGCTTTTATTAATTCGTTTATCGGCGAAGGGACCCGTTTTGAAGGGAATCTGTCTCTTTCGGGGCTCCTGAGGATCGATGGAGATTTTCTGGGAACCATCGCAACCGAAGGAAAGGTTCTCATAGGAAAATCCGGCAGAGTGGAAGGGTCCGTTTCGGCCAGAACTGTTGTTGTGGGTGGGGCAGTAAAGGGAGATATCTCCTGTACGGAGAAACTGGTTATCCTCTCCTCCGGCCTCATGCTTGGGAATGTACGGTCTCCCCGGCTTATAGTGGAGGAAGGAGTCATAGTGAACGGCGAATGCCGGATAAGCGGGGATCGTGAGATTCCCCTTGATACTCCCGATACCGCGGTGTATCAGCCCTTTGAGGCCGCCCGGAAATAGGAAGAAGTGTGGACCGGATTGATCCGCTGACTGGCGCTCCAATACCTTTTCATCGGAATGAAAAACGCCGGGTCGAAAAAAAGGGAGAGATAAAAAAGGACTTCAGATCCTTTGTTCAATCCGCCGATGAAGCGGAGGTCGCTCTCGACCTGCCGGATATTCCCGACGGCGCCGATCTTGAAGGAATTCTCGACGAGATACATGAGGCGGGTGAGCGTCTTTCCGAAGATCCGGGCATGAAGAACGTTCTTGCCTATAAACGTATTGTCAAGGCATTTCTTCGTTATGTGGTAAAGAATACCCGGCAGATTGAGCATCAGGAAGGTGCCCGTCTGAGCATTTTCAAGGCGCCGAAACGCTATACCCTTATATCGGTTGTTGACAAAAAGCTTGAACAGCTGGCCGCCGGGATTCTTCAGAATCAGTCTGATAAACTGGAAATTTTGAAAAAAGTAGAAGAGATCCAGGGACTCCTTGTCGATCTGACGGGATGATCCCAATACGAGGTTTATTTATGGAGAATAATCAGGAACTGAATAAGGATTCCTGCTGTTATAGAATAAAGGTGGTCCATTCGAGTGAAACCCATCTTGCTCTTTTTCCCAAGGACGATCCCCTTGTAAAAGGTGACATGCTGATCGTTGACTCCCGCTACGGCAAGGATCTGGCGCTTGTTCTGGGGAACTCCTGCTGCTGTCAGAAAGCCGGCGATAAAGGCGAGATGATCAATATCGTCAGGCGTGCGAACGATTCCGACATGAAAAGACATGAGGAAAACCTGGAACGGGAGCGGGAGGCTCTGCAGGTCTGCAGAGAAAAGGTGGATGCCAGGGGTCTCGATATGAAACTCGTATCCGCCCATTATCTGGATGAAGAGTCCAAGCTGCTTTTTTTCTTTACCGCTGAAGCCCGGGTCGATTTTCGTGAACTCGTCAAGGATCTGGTGGCCGTTTTCAAGACCCGTATAGAGCTGCGGCAGATCGGGGTTCGGGATGAATCCCGGGTGCTGGGTGGCATCGGTGTGTGCGGACGGGTTCTCTGCTGTAACGGAATTACCGACAAGCTGAACCCTGTTTCCATCAAGATGGCAAAGGAACAGAACCTGAGTCTGAATTCCATGAAAATTTCCGGTCCCTGCGGTCGCCTTTTGTGCTGTCTGTCCTATGAATATGACTTTTACCGTGAAGAGAAGCGTTCCTTTCCTCCCGAGGGGGCTCGTATTCCCTTTAACGGCCTGACCTATAAAGTCGCAGAAGTCAACGTTCTGTCCAAGACTGTGAAGCTCCATTCAAGTGAGGGCGGGGTGACGGATGTACCGGTGACCAGCTTTGAACGGGATGGAGAGACCAGAAAATGGAGAATTCTTCGGATTGACGAGGATTAGCGACCTTGACTTCTGTTCCGTGAGCATGATAGATTGAGTCACGTTTTTCTGATATATAAAACCATATCCGCAGTATCTGGTATGACTGCGTAGTTATTTTTTGGGAAGGAGTTAAGCGATGGCGCAGATTAGTAAGAACGCCCGTGCAGGTTCCGCAACTCAGCGTTTTGAGTGCCCCTGCGGCGGCGAGGTCAAGATGAAGTCGATTTTTGCGAACGGACGATTGCGAAACGTCGCAGAGTGTGAAAAGTGCAAACGCACTGAACGGCGCCCACGGGATTTCAGATAGTCCCCGCGAATATAAACAAACGCCGGGCCGCACGTACGTGCGGCCTTTATTGTATTGACAGGAAAGGATTTATCTGGTACTTTACCAGATCGAAACCAGCCTTATTTTACCAACATGGGGGGTAGTACGTTGCCTGGAAAAGGTTCCGCCGCCAAGCGGCATAGACAGAGCCGAGAACGCAGAATGCGTAATAGAATTCGCAGAAGCAGCATTCTTACGGCCAAAAAGAACTTTTTAAAAGCTGTTCGCGATAATGATACAGCTGAAGCAGAAAGCCGGTATCAGACAGTGGTTAAACTGATCGATACGGCAGCAGGGAAAGGTGTTTATCATCAGAACACCGCTGCACGAAAAAAATCTCGACTCAACAAAGTTCTTAAACAGTTGAAGCAAGGAAGCGAGGCTTAAAGCAGCCTCGTTTCCGAACCGAAATTTGGTTTTCGAGGAA
Organism: Marispirochaeta aestuarii; assembly: GCF_002087085.1. Classification (NCBI taxonomy): domain Bacteria; kingdom Pseudomonadati; phylum Spirochaetota; class Spirochaetia; order Spirochaetales; family Spirochaetaceae; genus Marispirochaeta; species Marispirochaeta aestuarii. Next base: position 90,882 of record NZ_MWQY01000001.1, read on the forward strand.
GGAGCTGCGCAGGTGAGTAACAAGCTCACAAAAGCCGAAATAATCGATAGTATATTCGAAAAGACCGGCGTTAACCGCAAGGATGTCCATCGGATTCTTGACGAGTTTTTCGACCAGCTGAAGGATGGTCTGCAGGAAGATCGGGTTGTGGAACTGCGCGGATTTGGAACCTTCGAAATCCGGACCCGTAAAGGTCGAGAAAAGGCTCGTAATCCGAAAACCGGAGAAATCGTACCGGTAAGCGCCCACGGGGTAGCAGTTTTTCGTCCTGGTAAGGAACTCAAACAGATTGCCTGGCCCCTGCGAACCTGATTGATTATCATCGCTTAAGGCAAAAAACATGAAAACCGTCAGTTCACCTGGTAGTATCGCAGTCAGGCTGCGGTCTCTTGGAATAGACCTGTTTTTACTGATTGTATCAGCTCTCTGTTTTTCTCTCTCTTTTCCAAGTTTTCTCTCCACCCGGGGTTGGGGATTTCTGGCGTATATCTCCATCGTTCCCGCTTTTATCGTTGTACACCGTACCGGCTGGATATCCTCCTTTGTTCTGGGATGGTTTTACGGTCTGGCCGCGTATGCTGTTTTCAATTACTGGCTGGCGATTTTTCATCCCCTGGCTATTTTTATTGTCCCTCTTATCTATTCCGCCTACTTTTTTGTTCTTTTTCCCCTTCTCAAGGCTGCAGACCGGCTTTTTCCCAGATACGGGTACCTGGTGCAGATACTTCTCTGGATGGGCTATGAATTCCTGAGGACCAAGGGTTTTCTGGGATACCCCTATGGGAATCTGGGCTACTCACAGTACCTGTATGTTCCTCTGATTCAATTGTCTGCGCTGACCGGAATGTGGGGAGTGTCTCTGCTGGTTATCTTTCCGTCAGCCTATATCGGAAACGCTCTGAAGAAATCCGATCCGCAGTATGCTCTCCGTTTTTTTCGTGAACATCGAATCGATGCCGCTGTGTGGGCTGTGGTCATGGTCCTTGTCGTCGCCGGAGGAGCGCTGGCCATGGGTGATTATACGGATAAGCCGCAGTGGAAGGTTGCCCTGATCCAGCAGAACGAGGACCCCTGGAAGAACAGCATAGATGCGTATAAAAGCGCCCTTAATTCCCTGACAGAGCTTTCCGACCGGGCCCTCAAAGAGGATCCGGACATCGTTATCTGGTCGGAGACCGCCTTTGTCCCCCGAATTGAGTGGCACAACCGCTATCGGACATCCAGACCTCACTATGAGCTTGTAAGAGACCTGCTGGATTACCTGGAAGAGCAGGATGTTCCCTTTGTGGTGGGAAACGATCATGCTGAAAACAGCGCTGCTCCGGGAGAGCCCCTTGTTCCCGCTGACTACAACGCTGCCATTCTCTTCGAGAAGGGCGAAATGGTCGAAATCTACCGGAAGACCCATCTGGTTCCTTTTACCGAGCATTTCCCCTACGAAAACATTCTCCCCGGTATGCATCGCATGCTGATCGAGGCGGATACCCATTTCTGGGAGAAGGGTACGGAGTATACTGTATTTGAAACCGGGGGGGTAAGGTTCTCTACTCCCATCTGCTTTGAGGATGTTTTCGGGTATCTGAGTCGTGAATTTGTCCGCCGGGGAGCCCAGGTCATTGTCAATATGACCAACGATTCATGGTCCGGTTCCGTGGCGGCGGAGATGCAGCATGCCGGGATGGCGGTTTTCCGTGCCGTAGAGAACAGACGCAGTGTTGTACGCAGTACCAACGGCGGCATTACCTGCGTAATTGACCCCGACGGGCGTATTACTTCCAGTCTTGAACCCTTCACTGCCGACTATCTCATCGCCGATGTGCCCATCGATGACAGCCGCACAACCCTGTATACCCGTTTTGGCGACTGGTTTGCCTGGCTGATGCTCATGAGCGGAATAATCGTACTGGTCTTCGGTTTTTTACGGCCAAGCCGACATTGACAAGCCGGGCGACATATAGGAAGATATTGTATAGGAACGCATAATGAACGCAAAGACAAAGATTCTGATAGTCGATGATGAACCAATAAACCGCGATTTCTTCGATGTGATGCTCAGCAAACTGGGCTTCCAGGTAAACAAAGCTGAAGACGGCGAAGAGGCTCTGGAAAAACTGAAGAATGATCGTCCCGACCTGATCATTCTCGACAATATCATGCCCAAAATGTCGGGTTGGAAACTGACGAAGATTCTGAAAACCAGCGACGATTACGGGGAATTCAGCGATATCCCTATAATAATGTTCTCTGCCATGGATGATGTGAAGGACAAAATAGAGGGCTTTGAGCTTGGAGTTGAGGACTACATTACCAAGCCCTTCAATTTCTCCGAGGTCCTCGCCCGGATTCGTGCGGTGTTGCGCAGCCGGGAACTGTCGCGCCAGGTAGTTCAGAAAGAACGGAAGATAGCATCCATTGAATCCCTGAATCAGTCCCTTATCTATTTTACCCAGCATCTGAAAGAACCGGTGGAGTCCCTGCAGAAACGGGTAGAGACCCTTGATGTGAACTCGAAAAAAGAAATTCAGGACTTTGTTGAGGCGGTGCAGGTGGAAACCAAGCAGGTGCTTGTTACCCTTCACAGCCTGGAGGATGAGATCAGGGATCTTCAGAAGCGCCCTGAGCTGCAGGAAGATGCGGATGCCGATCTTCTTGAGGATCTGGAAAAAAGGTTTCAGAGACATTTTTCCAGCTGGAAGGAGAACCAGGAGGTTCCCGAGGTTTCCTCGTGATTTCGGAAGAGAAAAAAAAAGTATTGGATCTTTTCGGTCAGGGAAGAAAGCAGTATAAGCTTATGGAGTTCGAAAAAGCCAGGCAGTTTTTTGCCCAGGCTCTGGAGATAGATCCTGAAGACGGTCCATCGAAGGTATACTACCTGCGTTGTAAACATTACATTGAGAATCCACCTCCCGAGGATTGGGACGGTGTGTTTGTCATGAATACAAAATAATAACGGATGCACAGACAGCATGGCGATTATCAGCTCCAACAGACTTGAAGTTCCAACAACCACTCTTGGAAGTGCAACATCCTTTGCCGGAGATCTAAGCTTTACAACCTCTCTGAGAATCGAGGGGCGGTATTCCGGAAAGATTGAGTCCAGGGGTACGCTGCACATTGCCCCCGGGGCGCATGTGGAAGCAGACATCGTGGTAGGGGCGGTAGTTGTTGCCGGTACCGTGGTGGGCAATATTACGGCCTCCAAGCGTCTTGAGATTGAAGCCACCGGAACAGTTATAGGCAATATAAAGACCCCGAAGCTGAAGGTAGCCGAGGGTGTTTCATTTCGCGGTAAGTGCGATATGCTCGAAGGCGGTGATGCTATCGATATCTTTTCCGCTGCTCCGGATAAACTGAAAAAGATTCTTACTCATACCCATTAGCAGCATGGATCGATCATATGCAGGATCATTGAATATTCTCGGAATTACCCCTGAAGGTGTAGAAAGACGTCTTGACGATTGCGGGGTAAACCTGACTGAAGTGGATTATATTTCCGGCGCATACGGAACCATTCTGCGAAGCAGCACCACCGGCCGTGAAGCGGAGAATCTTAAGCTTGTTGAGCGTTGCTGTGCCCCTTTTATCGCCAGGGGCGATATGAATCCCGCCGGGCTGACTGTTCAGAGTGCTCTCAGAGCAGGGATTATGCTGGCCTTTGCAGAGTCCTGTACCGGAGGGCTGGCCGGATCAATGGTAACGGGTATAGCCGGAAGCTCTGATGTTTTCTGGGGATCCATGGTGACCTATGCCAATGATGCCAAGGAGAGAGTGCTGGGGGTTTCCAGCATTCCTGACCATGGGGCGGTGTCAGAAGAAACCGTCGGGGCCATGGCGGAGGGCGCTATAAAGCTATCCGGTGCCGACGCGGCTCTTGCCGTCTCGGGGATTGCCGGGCCCGGGGGCGGAACTCCGGAAAAACCTGTGGGAACCGTGTGGTTCGCCTTCAGGTATCGCGAAAAAATGCAGACCTTAAAATGCGTGTTCAGCGGAAAACGCGGCCAGGTCAGACACAAGGCGGCTGCCGTGGCCCTGGCGGGACTCGCAAATCAAATAGATGGGGCTTTACTTGACACCGAATGGATAGCTGATTATACTTGTTATTAATTGTTTCACGCATTTATGCTCGGTACGATAATCTGAAACCGGGCCTCCTTATATAACGTATAACGGAAATCCAAAATCATGCAAATCTGCCAGGGTGTGAATATTGATTAATCCCCTACCACATGGAGTACATACATGGCCTTACTTCGTAAGCGTGGCACCATGAAAAACGCTAGTGAACACGAGGAGTCGCAAGTGGAAACCTCCGAAACGGTACAGAATGAATTGAGTCTTACAGAGAATTCAGCGTTTCAGGAAGAAGAAAACAGTAACAGCAAGTCTCCGGAGGATAACCAGGAGTCTTTTAAAAAGCGAAGGGTCCGGAAAAAATCGGCCAACGGAGAGGGTTCCTCCTCTTCGAACGATGCTTCCGACCTGTCTTCCAGGGAACCGGTAAAGAGACGGCCCAAGAAGAAGAAAATCCGGGTGGAACTGATTAAGGATTCCCCCATGGATGAAGATAATCAGTCCGAAGAAAGCAGTTCCGACAACCAGGAACAGGCCGCTCCCACCGCTTCCGCCTATTATCCGGACCATTCAAATCATCACGGCTCCGGAAAAGGGCAGAACTCTTCAGGTAAAGAAAAAGATAAGCTGAGTATAAATGAGCTCACCCGGATGAATATGGGTGATCTGCGGGCTTTTGCCATAGACAAGGGAGTCTCTCCGGACAATCTTGGGTCCATGAAAAAGCAGGAGGTCATTTTCGCGATTCTCAAGTCCCATACTTCGGTGGGCGGCGGAATAACTGCCTATGGGTCACTTGAGATTCTCCCCGACGGTTATGGATTTCTCCGGTCACCCCAGAACAGTTACCTTCCCGGCCAGGACGACATCTATATTTCTCCTTCTCAGATTCGCCTGTTCAACCTTCGAACCGGCGACACCGTTTCCGGCCATATCCGCCCCCCCAAGGAAGGGGAGCGCTTCTTTGCAATGCTCAGGGTCGATTCGGTTAACTTTCGGGATCCCGCAGAAGCCCAGACCAGGATACCCTTTGACAATCTGACTCCCCTCTACCCGGAGACGCGGATCAATATGGAGAGGGAAGGCGGACCGATCTCCACGAGGATGATTAATCTGTTCTGTCCCATTGGAAAGGGGCAGCGGGGACTGATCGTATCGCCTCCCAGAACAGGTAAAACAATCCTTCTGCAGCAGATAGCCAACGCCATTACCACGAATCATCCGGAGGTCTATCTGATCGTACTGCTGATAGACGAGCGTCCGGAGGAAGTGACGGATATGCGGCGTAACGTAAAGGGCGAGGTAATTGCCTCTACCTTTGACGAGCAGGCTACCCGGCATGTGCAGGTTGCCGAAATGGTTATCGAGAAGGCGAAACGTCTTGTGGAACACGGAAACGACGTGGTTATACTCCTTGACTCCATAACACGCCTGGCCCGGGCCTACAACCAGACTGTTCCAACCTCGGGCAAGATCCTCTCCGGCGGTGTCGATTCCAACGCGCTGCACAGACCGAAACGGTTTTTCGGGGCAGCCCGGAATATTGAAGACGGAGGCAGTCTTACAATTGTTGCAACAGCGCTGATCGAAACAGGCAGCCGTATGGACGAGGTCATCTTCGAGGAGTTCAAGGGCACCGGTAACATGGAGATTATCCTGGATCGCAGAATGGCGGACCGGCGGCTTTTTCCGTCCATCAATATAAAACGCTCAGGAACCCGAAAAGAGGAACTTCTGCTCACGGAAACCGAACTTCAGAAGATGTGGGTCCTGCGGAAGGTAATAAACCCGATGGATGATATCGAGATTACCGAGATGATGATTGACAGAATGAGCAAAACCAAGAATAATGAGTCCTTCCTGAGGTCCATGAATACCTCTTCCGTTACTGATTAGAAAATATTAGCCCGGTGACGTACCGCCAGGTTCGGTAATCATCGGGTATCTATAGATTTAGGAGAACGAAACATGAAGAGCGGAATACATCCGAAATACGAGTTTACCACTATAAAGTGTGCCTGCGGGAATGTGATCGAAACCCGGTCTACTTCCAAAGACATCGAGGTGGAAATCTGTTCAAGCTGCCATCCCTTCTTTACCGGAAAGCAGAAGCTTGTCGATACTGCTGGACGTGTTGAACGCTTCAAGAAGAAGTACGGCATCAAGGACGAGTAAACCCATCAATTTTCCCTGTAAGGCGGACCGGCTATGTCCGCCTTTTTATTTGGCACCCCGGACACCCCTTTCTCCCCGCTGACTCAAGGATCCTGCAGAAGGAATCTTGTTGCAATGGGCGGTTTTTTCCAGTAATATGGGTTAAGTATATTTTTCAAACGAAGCGGCCTACGGGTGTTGGTGAAGGAAGTTGAATGAAAGAGCTGCAAGCACTGCATGTCGAGGAGTTCGGGCGCAAGCCTGACTGCATCGCCCGGGCACCAGGGATAATTAACCTGATGGGTGAACATACCGACTACAGTGAAGGTTTTGTACTTCAGGCCGCCTTGCCTCTTTTCGCCGATGTTGCCGTTTCACGCCGCGATGACGTCTCTCTGCGTTTTTACACCGCCGATGCCGGAGAGCGAAAAAAGACCTCCGTTCCAAATCTGAAATACAAGCGGGAAGACCGCTGGGCCAACTATCTCAAAGGGGTGCTGGCAGAGCTGACTGAACGGGGGATTGATATTCCCGGTCTCGAGTTCACTATCAGCAGTACAATCCCCCAGAATATCGGCCTGGGATCCTCCGATGCCCTGTGTACCGCCACCGCCATGGCGGTGTGCGGATGTCTGGGAGTCAGCCTGTCGGATCAGGATATGATTGATGTGGCCTACGGAGCGGAAGCCCGTTTCATCGGTCTTCCCAAGGAGCCCGGGGACGTCGCGACCTGCCTCCTTGCGTTACAGGACAGAGCGGTTTTTCTTGATATGCGGACCATGGAATACCGGCACATAAACCTGAAATTGAAAGACGCTGTGCTGGTTCTTACCAACTCCCATGTTCCTCATATAAACGCTGAAGACTACATTGAAGAACGCCGGGAAGAGTGCCGGCAGTGCGTCGAGCACCTTCAGTCAAGGCGGAGCGGGATATCTTTGCGCGACTACACGGTCAAGGATCTCAAGAGCGGAATCGGCGTTCTGCCCGAATCCCTGCGCCGGTTGTGCATGCACGTCGTGGAGGAGAACACCCGGGTTAAGGAAGCGATTCAACTTCTGCCGGAGGGCGATATGGAAGCCTTCGGTCGTCTCATGTACAGGTCCCACGAGTCCCTGCGGGATTCCTACGAGGTTTCCTGTCCTGAGCTGGACTGGCTTGTAAAGCGGGCCAGCGAAATAGATGGTGTGTACGGTTCCCGTCTGACCGGACCGGGATTCGGAGGATGCACTCTTACCTTGATCCGCGAAACAGCTTTGAATGATTACATCGACCGTCTGGGGGAATACGAAAGGATCTTCGGTTTCGCCGCCGAGGCTTTTCCTTTCAGGGTCTCCGACGGTGCCAGGGTATTAAACAATGAAAATCTTACTGACAAATGATGATGGAATAGAAAGTCCGGGACTCAAATCCCTCGAAGAGGCCCTTAGGGAACATGAACTCTGTGTTGTCGCTCCCGACGGCGAACGTTCAGGGAGTTCACACCGGATTACATTGAAAGCGCCGGTTAAATTTGCCGAAGCCGGTCCGGGACGCTATGCCTGCAGCGGGACTCCGGCGGACTGCGTGCTCTACTCCGTTCACGGAGCTATTGATTTCAGTCCCGATGTAGTTGTCTCCGGCATAAATATCGGACCCAATCTGGGTACCGATCTGATTTATTCCGGAACAGCCGCAGCTGCCCGGCAGGCAGCCTTTATGGGGATTCCGGGTATTGCCGTCTCCCAGTTACTTAAGGAGAACCGGATCGATTACAGCGCCGCTGCCGCTTTTATCGCGGATACCCTGGAGAAGCTGGTGAAGGTCTGGGATGAGGATCATTTTATCAACATAAATGTTCCCTATCCGGATCAAGACCTTCTGGAGTATGAGATTACCTATCCTTCCAGAAGGATCTACCACGATACAGTCGAGTCCTATACCGCACCGGACGGACATACCTACCATTTCCTTAACGGCACATTTCCGGATGCCGAACCTGTACAGGGGTCTGACTGGGATGCGGTCAAGCGTAATCGTATATCCGTTTCGCCCATTTATCTTCATCCTGTTCCCGAATACGACATGGTGAAATTCGGAGAAAGGCTCAGGCAGTAGGATTTCATGGCCGGTAGTATAAACGAAGCAGTCCGACTCTATAAATCCCGCCGATACGAGCAGGCCCTGCGGGTTCTGCTTGCCCTGGAAGATGATCCGGCGGACAATGTGGAAATCTCATATTACCTCGGGCTCTGTTATACCCAGTTAAAGCAGTATGATGACGCCCTGCTCTATCTTGAGCAGGTTGTCACAAATCACGGGAATCTGCTGCAGATTTATCAGAGCCGTATGGTTCTCAGTCTGATTTATGCCGTAACCGATCGGTATCGCCTGGCGAAGTTCGAGCTGGACCAGCTTATTGGCGGAGGCTACGAATCGAGCCAGGTATTCACCGTCTATGGTTATGTCCTGTATGAGCTGTCACAAATTGATGAGAGCCTCAAAATGCTGCAAAAGGCCCTGACTCTGGATCCCGACAATGCTACTGCCCTGAACAGCCTGGGGTATATAATGGCGGACAAGGGCCTGGATCCGGCGACTGCGGTGAATTACTGCAGGGAAGCTGTAAAACTGCGGCCGGAAAGTTTCGCCTGTCTTGATTCCCTGGGCTGGGCCTGTTTTAAAGCCGGCCGGATAGAGGAGGCTCGGACCTATCTGCGCCGGGCCATGGAACTTTCCGGCGGCCATCCGGTTATTGCCAGACATATAAGAACAGTTCTTGATACTATTGATTACTAATGGTCTGAGCCGAAAACGCCGATAATGAAGCTAAGGAGGACCAGTATGAGTGTTGATTCCCTCGGGGGGATTAATGCAGCCCCTGTCACCCATTCCGAAGAGCTTCCGATAATGGATATGCAGGACATGAAGCGAATCCTGATGCTCGGAATTCGCGGTGAAGTTATGCTTCCCCGGGAAGAGCATGAGGTAGATGTATACGCCTGAGATCGGCTATAATTTGAGCGTGAAGCATTGGTCTTTCCTGATTTTCATTACTATTCTGCTCTTCCTTCTTCCCGTACTTCTTGTTTCCCAGGATCTTGACTGGGATGCTCTTCGCGGCAGCGAAGAGTTTCGTTTTGGCGTTCAGGCCTACAACAGCGGACTTTTCGATAACGCCCTTCTATCCTTTGAGCGGGCCTTAAGTTATTCTCCCCTCGAAGCCCTCTACAAAGAGTGGCTGGGACGGACGTATCACCGTCTCGGATATGATGCCACAGCCCTTTCCCTGTGGCGTGAGGTTCTTTCGTCCGGCGAAGGATCTGCGCTGCTGCAGCAGAGGGTGGATGTTATCTCCGCCCGCAACAGCCTGGAGCGGGAGCGCTCAGCAATGGAACGCTTCGTTCTGGGGGAAGTCCTCCAGGGCAGACAGGCGGACTATACCCTCTTTGCCAGACCCCTGGGACTGGAACCCTGGCCCGACGGCAGTTATTTTCTGACTTCTTTTGTGAATAACGAAGTTTACCATTTCAACCTCAACGGCGGGCTTCTCCATACGCTGCAGGGAGGGGTCCTGGGATTTTCCCGGCCCTACGATGTAATGCGGTATTCATCCCGGAGAATCTATGTCTCGGAATTCGGTGCGGACCGCATTGCCTACTGCAGACCCGACGGAAGCCAGATAGTCCGTTTCGGCAGATCCGGAGGAGGGGCAGGGGAACTCTCTGGTCCCCAGTTTCTGGCCAGAGATCAGGAAGGATACATCTATGTGACCGAAGCTGGAAACCGGCGGGTCAGCAAGTTCAGCTCCGAGGGCGATTTTATCCTCAGCTTTGGACGCCGGGGAAACGGCTTTAACGGATTTCGGACCCCTTCAGGTATAGTCGTGCATGACGGGAAGGTCTTTGTCTCCGATACCCGTCAAGGGAGGGTGTTCTGCTTTGATCTTTCGGGGAATTTCCTCTACGAAGCGGGAGCTGATGTCCTGATTCAGCCTGAAGGTATCTCTGTTTTCAGTGCCCGGGAGCTGCTGATTGCCGACGGGGAGCGGCTCATGATTTTTCAACCCGTTTCCCGAAGCTTCGAGCTTCTGGCGGATTTTGAGGGAGACAACAGGCGGATTGTGGATGCTGTCCGGGATGTAAACGGCAACCTGCTGGTCAGCGATTTCAACCGCAGCGAGCTTGGGGTTCTCAGTGAACTCTCCACCATGTATTCCGGCATCTTTGTGGAGATCGAACGCATCGACGCCACTGGTTTTCCGGATATCTATCTGGATGTTTCTGTCCGGGATCGACTGGGAGATCCTATTGTGGGATTGCGGGAGAGTAATTTTATTCTTTCGGAAGGTCACGGAATGCCCGGTTCCCCGGCATTGCTGGCCCAGGGGGATGCCCTCGAGGGAATACAGGCAGCGCTGGTTCTGGAGAAATCCGCCTATACCCGGGGACGGGAAGACGAACTCGCCGCTGCGGTGGAGGATATTCTGGAAGCTCTTCCTGAGGGAAGCTCGGTACGGCTTTATACTGCCGGGGAACTGCCTGTTAAAGAGGTACCTCCGGGAGGGGCCGGAAGCGATTATATAGCCGCTGCCCAAAGAACCTCGTATGATGGTGTCAGCTTTGCTTTTGCAGAGACCATGCGCATGGCCGCTCTGGAGCTGGCACCCCTGCGGGGAAGAAAGCTGATTATCAGCCTCGGCAGCGGCAGGGCTCCCTTGAGGCGGGATGAATCTTCCGCTCCTTCCACCCCTGTTCTGGCGAACCTGCTGAGCACCAACGGAATCCGCTTCGCCTATGTGCAGCTTGAACGGCAGCTCTCCTTCGGCAACGATGAGGGTCGGGATATATACTCTTTTCTCGCCAATGAAAGCGGCGGCGGTCTTTACCCGCTTTACCGTCCCGCGGGTATTGCTCCGGTAATCAGTGAGTACGGGGAACGGCCTACTGGACGTTATTATCTTAAGCTGATCTCCAACATGGATCCGGACTACGGCAAACAGTATCTTCCTGTAGAGGTCGAGGTTGCATATTATAACCGGACCGGCAGAGATGAGCTGGGGTACTATGCGCCTCCGCCGTATAATTGAAGGGATAATCTGTTGGTCTGCAGCTTCAACCGGACTTGCTTTCCGGGATGATATTGAGCATCTTTAATGGCGAAAGAACGGGAGAGGAGTTGGAAAATTATGTTCGACTATGTTGATTTTCAGCACAGGGAAGGCAGTATCAAGGACAGGGAGCTGAAACTGTTTGCTCTGTCCACCTGCGGTTTCTGTAAAAAAGCCATGGCTTTTCTTGAAGAGAACAATCTGGACTACGAGTATATATTTGTCGATCTGATTGATTCCGAGGTAAAAAACAAAATAAAGGCGGATTTTGAAAAGAGATTCGAGAAGAAAATGCTTTTCCCGACCCTTATAGTAGATGACGAGGAGTTCCTTGTGGGCTTTATTAAATTCTACTGGCAGAAACTGGCGGCGTAATGGCAGAAAAAACTCTACAGGAAACTGAAAACTTTGTACGCTCCGTGGCGGAGCACAAAGGATGGATATTGAATCGGGACGAAGATTTTATCGGACATCTAATAGAAGGGTTGCGGGTCAACTATAACCGTTACGGTTTCTATCAGTGCCCCTGCCGCGATTCCTATGGTACGAGAGAGAAGGACAAGGACATTATGTGTCCCTGCGATTATGCCCAGGCTGACATAGACGAGTTCGGGCAGTGCTTCTGCGGCCTGTACCTCGCTCCGGATTTTTACGAGACCCATGATGATATCGACGGTATTCCGGAGCGGAGGCCTGAGGATCTTTACCCGGATTGAGAGAAGCCTAGAGCTGTTCCTTTACCAGCTCGACAGTCCCGCGGGCAAGGTTTTTTCTCAGGATTCCTTCATAAAACAGATAGCGCCCGTCGTCTGATCTGAGCAGGTACAGACCTTTCCAGAAACGGGACAGCCAGTTGTTTATCGAGATTTTTACCTCCGTGGCCCTCTCCATGATCCCGTGACGATTGATAAGCTTTTCCTCACCCCGTACGGCCTTCATGGAGCTGAGGGCGAGGTTCTGGGGCTGTATAAACCAGAAGGCCCGTTCTTTTTCTCCCTGCACGATGAAGTTTTCCATTCCGAAGGGAAAAAGCTGGTGCCAGGGCGAACTGTCGGGAATAGTGCATTCTTCGTTGATGCTACGGCGACCATCCCTCTTTTCGATCTGAATCATCCGGCCGTTTCGTCTGGCACTTATATGCAGATCCTTTGAGAAATCTCTGTATTCCCATTCTCGGGTGTCCCCGCTGGAGTCTACCACTATTCGCTCGATGGATAGAATTGCGGAGTCGTTCGTTTTGGTCAGGGTATACTCATGATTTCCCTGTTTATCGTCTATCGATATGGAGTAGTCGGTAAGATCTCCCCGCAGGGTTTCATGGTACAGAAGATCCTCGGCAGATACCCCTGCAACGAGGAACATTGTACATACGAGTGATGAAAGCAGAACGCGAAACATGGGGACAGTCTAAAAAAGCATGCTTCTCCTGTCAAGGTTTTTACCGGAACTTTATGGAAATAATGGAGATTTTAACGTAAATCTAACAAAAATTTTTAAACGAGGGTATTTTCTACGGATATTCCTGCTTTTCTCCAATACTTGGCAAAAATAGACTATACACGTATTTTAGTGAGGTAGTAAAATCCATATCAACAGGTTGCTCCCGGCGGCGAAAGGAGGTCAGAAAAAGCCGGCTATGAGGTTCCAGGAAATAACGGAAATCTGTGAAATTCAGATGCGGACGTGCCGCTGTAATCGGTGATGGTCGATCAATCCACTGTAGCATAAGCGCGATGGGAAGGATCCGACAAAAAAACCGTAAGCCAGAAGACGATTTTTTGGAGCCGGGGCAGCAGAGCTGCTCGTTTTTACCATTTCTCTCACGTATGGGGAACTGGGATTATGAAGACCCGCCTTTTGTGCAATTCTTTATACCCGTTCCTTCCTTACCAGAGATTCTGCAGAATGCAAAAGAACGAAGGAAGGTTCAATGAAACGTAAACAACTGTCAGTACGTATAATAAGTCTCGTACTTTTCTTGCTTTTTCCTCTTTTTCTTGTGGCCGATGACCCGGCGGATCTGTCGGTTGTGGTAACCGCTGATCGGGTGGAAAAAGCGGAAACCGAAACAAGCGCCACCGTCAGTGTTATTACCGCCGAAGATATCGAGGATAGCGGTGCTTCCAACCTGACGGACCTGCTGGAAACCCTGCCGGGGGTGCAGTTCAGGAGTTATTCCGGACCCGCAGAGGCCCAGGTTTCCATGGGAGGCTTTGGGGAGAACTCCTACGGCCGGGTAGTGGTTCTGGTGAACGGACGTCTGAAGAACAACATCGACATGCGGGGCCTGAACTGGATGTCCGTGCCCCTTGAGTCGGTGGAACGTATCGAAGTTCTTCACGGCGGCGGCAGCGTCCTGTACGGCAGCGGAGCTGTCGGCGGAGTCATCAATATTATCACCAAAGAGACTGATGCCCCCCTGGAGGTCGAAGCCGGAGTGTCCGTGGGCAGTTTCCTGACCCACAGGGAGAGCGCCTCCGTGGGGGCCTCGAACTCCCTGGGGTCCCTGCGGGTGGGGGGGAGCTATTACTCCACCGACGGCTATCGGGACAGAAGCGCATCGAACTATGCCGCCGCCGGCCTGTCGGGAAGCCTCTACCCCACGGATCTGCTCCGTTTCCGCCTGGATCTGGATTATAACCGGAACTTTTACGAGATGCCCGGGGGACTGACGAAGGAGCAGTTTGAGGACGACCCAAGCCTGGCCGTCAACAGGGAAGATGAATCCACGGAGCATGAGTTCGGTGCAAGCCTCAGCGGGGAGTACCTGATTGGGGATGACCTTGTCCTGGAAACTCTGCTTGGCTACAGCTACAAGAACATGGCCCCGGATATGGCGAGTTATCCGGCGTTTTACAATCGACTGTATAATACCTTCGATCTTCAGCCGAAAATCAGCTGGGAAGCTTCGATTGCTAGTCTCCCTGTTTCCCTGGTCAGCGGAGTTGATCTGCGCAGTTCAACCCTGGCACTGGAAAACTACTCTGACAAGGATCGCAAGACCTTGTCCAATGAGTTTGATGTGGCCCTTTTATCCGGCGGCGGATATATAAATACGGATATTTCTTTCACTGATTCCTTTGGTCTGAACACAGGCTTTCGTTATGACGCCGCCGGTATAAGCGCGGTCAATATGGATGAATCGGTGGATGATGACAAACTGCACACCGGACCCGCCTGGTCTGCGGGACTGCGCTGGAACCCCACGCCCGTATCAAAGGTCTATCTTCGTCATGAGAGGATGTTCCGTTATCCCTTTACGGATGAGCAGGCATCGCTTTATGGATTCGGTGATGCTTTTCTCGATGACCTTGAAGCGGAGAGAGGGTATTTGTACGAGATGGGAGGGCTTTATCGGGTTGCGTCCTTTGCACGGCTTGACCTTCGGGCTTATCTGATGGACATGCAGGATGAGATTGCATGGAATGATGCGACCAGCAAAAACGAGAATATCGAGGATACCCGCAGGATCGGTGCAGAAGGAGCTCTTACTCTTCTGCCGGTCAGAAGTCTGAAGATTACCGCTTCGTATGCGTATGTATTGCCGACCTTTCTCAAGGGTGATGATAAGGAGAATCAGATTCCTCTGGTTTCAAACCACGAGATAGAGGGAGGATTTACCTGGTACGGTCCCGCTGATATTGAAATATCCGCGGATGCGTCATTCCGCAGTGATTATTACCAGGCCGGGGATACCGCAAACGACCAGAAAAAAGAGGGATCCTATCTGCTGTTGAATGCAGGTATACGCTGGAGAGTCAGTCTTGCTTCAGGAGATCTTGCTCTTGCTTTATCCGCAGACAATCTGCTGGATACCGAATATTCGCAGGTTGTTGCCTATAATGAATGGACAGATACCAGTTCTTACTACCCCGCTGCCGGCAGAAGCATAAGCCTCTCGGGCAACTATAAAATGTAGGAGCAATCCGCAAGAGCCATGACGGGTGATCGAAAGCGCATGGGGGCGGCAATCGCCGCCTCTGCGCTGCTAAATCTGTTTTTTCTCATCAGCATATCCCTGGCTCCTGGCGGGATGCCCGCCGAGCCTCCCGGCATTGATCGGTCTTCTCCGCTGCGGGTGGGTCTGCTGCCTTCCGTGAGCAGAGGGGCCCGGCTGCCCGGAAAGGTTTCCGGAGAGCCGGAGGCTGCATCCACCGGTGAGGAAAAAAAACAGGATACCCTCAAGGCTCCGCGAGCTGAACCGGTCCCGGAGCGGGAACCGGTGCTGCAGGAGTCTGCCGGGCCGGAGAATATTCAGCTCAGATCCCCGGCGGAGGCTGACAGGGCAGAAGCAGACGGCGGCGGAGAAGAGGACTTCTTCGCAGATACGCCGTATTCGCCGGACCGGGGAAGTTCAGCTTCCGAATCATCAGAGGAATCCCTGCATGACCTGCGTTCCAGATTTCTTGTGTATCTTCAGAATGAGATTGCCGTGCGGCAGGAATATCCCCTCAGGGCGAGGCGCAGGGGAACGGAGGGGACGGTAGTGCTCTCTCTCCAGGTTCTGGCGGACGGCTCCCTGCATTCATACAGACTTGAAAGGAGTTCCGGCAGTTCAAGTCTGGACCGGGCTGCAGAAAAACTGATTACAGGAATCTTTCCAACTTCCCTGTCCCCTGGAAAGGATATTGCCTGTACCGTGGCAGTGGAGTACCGTCTTAATTGAAGCCCCGGAAATCCGGGCTACCCACTCCCTCAGTGTCTGTGGTAGAATCCCGCCCAATGCGACGAATCATCATTCCCTCTGTCATCGGTGCTGTGCTGTTAAGCGTTTCTGTCTTTACTGCGGCCCTCGGGCTGGCCGGCACCCTTACCCCGGCTCCGGAGGTTCTGCCTCAAAAGCCTGTATCCGATTCCAGGGCCGATGTTCCTCCCTTCGACTGGACAGCCTCCTCATTTCAACCGCGTCCGCCTGAAATAGATGCCCTGGCGGCGGTGCTCCTGGACTATGAGACGGGCGCCGTCCTGTACGAGAAGAATCCCGACGATGCCCTTCCTCCCGCCTCGCTGATCAAGCTCGTGGTGATGGACGCGGTGCTGGATGCTGTCGATTCCGGAACACTGGATCCCGACGGGGACATTCCGATTCCCCCGGCCGCCTGGTCGCGGAACGCACCGCCCCGATCCTCCCTTATGTTTCTGGGGCCGGGTCAGCGGGCTTCCCTGGACGACCTGATGCTGGGGCTTGCCATACCCAGCGGTAACGACGCTGCTGTGGGGGCAGCCCTTCTTCTGAACGACTCGGTGGAGGATTTTGTGGCGGTCATGAACCGCAGGCTTGCTTCCAGGGGCTACGAAAAGACCCGCATGGTGGAGCCCTCGGGCTACAGCCTGGATAACAGCACAAGCGCCGCAGAGTTTGCCCGCTTCTGTCGGGAGTATATTCTGCGGCACCCTGAGGCCCTGGAGAAATACCATTCCGTTCCGGCCTTCAGCTATCCGCGTCCGGAGAACATGCTCCCGGGGCACCATGAGAATACGATCTATCAGCAGAATTTCAACCGCCTCCTGAGCCTCATGCCCGAGGCGGACGGCCTGAAAACCGGGACGATTCCATCTTTCGGTTACAACCTCGCCGCCACAGCCATACGTGACGGAAGGCGCCTGGTCTCGGTTGTGCTGGGGGTCCAGGGGGAGAGTGCCCGGGAGGGTAACGACAGGCGGGCCATGGTTTCCCGGGATCTGCTGGAGTACGGCTTTAATGAGTATTCCCTGGTGGAAGCTGACCTGCCGGATCCCGGATCTGTCCGCCTTTACGGGAGCGAATACCGGGAAGTCCCGCTGTATATAGATGCCGCCTGGGCGGGGGAGGGTGAGAAAATCGCCGTCCCGGCTGGCCTCGGGGATAAGCTCAGAGCTCATCTGCGCGGAGCCCGTCGTCTGCGGGGCCCTGTCTCTGCGGGAACGGAACTGGGAGAAATCGTCGTCACCGCTGACGGGGAAGAAGTTCTTACTGCCCCCCTGCGCACCCTGATTGCAGCGGAAGAGGCTGTGTGGTGGAAGAGGATCGCCGACTGGGCGCTGATTGCATGGGAGAGACTCCAGGGAGAAGCCGTTCCCCCCGGGATTGATGATTATTTACGCTCTTCAGCTGCAGTTCACCCGGGAAACTGATAGACGGACATCAAGGCAGCGATCAGAACGAATCCCCGCTGCTTCAGGCTGAGTCGGAAATTCAGCGCCCATTGACAAAGCGGTGTATAAAACGTAGTGTTAAGGGGCCTCATATTAAGATCCCATAGGTACGTATATTATGCCGAATCGCGCCACCGAAGCAGCCACGACGGATAAAACGCCGCTGCAACAGGAAATAGATAAACGACTCACCTTCGCAATTATTTCTCACCCCGATGCGGGAAAGACCACCATAACCGAAAAGCTCCTTCTTTTTGGAGGGGCAATCCATATAGCAGGGGCTGTCAAAAGCAAGAAGAACGCCAGGCAGACGGTTTCCGACTTCATGCAGATGGAAAAGGAGAGGGGGATTTCTATTTCCACCTCGGTAATGGGTTTTGATTACCGTGACAGGACCGTGAACCTGCTTGATACTCCGGGTCACGCCGACTTTTCCGAGGACACCTACCGTACCCTGACGGCCGTCGACAGTGTTCTGATGGTAATAGACTCGGTTAAAGGTGTGGAGGAGCGGACCCGTAAACTCTGCGAAATCTGCAAGATGCGGAAGACCCCCATCATCACCTTTCTGAACAAGTTCGATCGGGAAGGCAAGGAACCCATAGAGCTGCTTGATGAAGTCGAGGCTGAGCTGAACATCAGGGCCTGTCCCATGAGCTGGCCGGTAGGGCAGGGGGCATCCTTTAAAGGGGTTTACAGTATTTACGAGAAACGCCTGATCCTCTTCAAGCCCCACGATATTCAGAATGTCGAAAGCTCCGTGGCCATTGAAAATATGGATGATCCTCTGCTGGACGAAAAACTCGGTTCTCTGGCTGACAGGCTGCGGGAGGAGCTGGAACTCGTGCAGGGGGTCTATCCTGAGTTCTCCATGGAGGAATATCTGGCGGGTACCATTACCCCCACATTTTTCGGTTCCGCCCTGAACAATTTCGGTGTACGGGAACTCCTGGACGCTTTCGTGGATATTGCACCGGCCCCCCGGGCACAGGAATCCCGGGAGCGTCTTGTGGCTCCGGATGAAGAGAAGTTTTCCGGCCTGATCTTCAAGATCCACGCAAATCTTGATCCCAACCACCGGGACCGGATCGCCTTTATGCGCATATGCTCCGGGATGTTCGAGCGCAACAAGCTGTACCATCATGTGAGAACGGGAAAGACCTTCCGTGCTGCGAACCCTACCGCCTTTATGGCCAGCGAACGCAGCATTGTGGATACGGCCTATCCCGGAGATATAATCGGGCTGCACGATACGGGGACCCTGAAAATCGGCGATACGATTTCCGAAGGGGAGAATATTGAATATACGGGAATCCCCAGCTTTGCGCCCCAGATCTTCCGGCAGGTAATCAACCTGGAACCCATGCGCAGCAAACAGTTGAATAAAGGACTGGAACAGCTTACCGAGGAGGGGGTCGCCCAGCTCTTCATCAAGGAGTATTCCGCTGACAAGCTGCTCGGGGTCGTGGGAATGCTGCAGTTCGAGGTTATCCAGCACCGTCTGAAGGAAGAATACAAAGCCTCCGTACGATTCGAACAGGCTGACTACGGCGGGGCCGCGTGGATCGAGGCGGAAGATTCCAGGGCCATGGAACAGTTCATGCGTTTTCACGGAAACCATGTCGCCCTGGACAAGGATGAAGAAAGAGTTTTTCTGTACCGTAACCGCTGGGCGGTTTCCAGGGCAATGGAGGAGAACCCGAAGATCAGGTTCTATTTTACTTCCGACAAAAAGGACCTGCTGGTTCCCTGAATCCAAACTACAAGGAGGTTTCGTATGAAACACACAGATATAATGCGCATGGAACGAGAAAAGCGCCGGGCTGAGAAAAAGGCGGAACGTATTTCCAAGGGCGGCAGCGAGACCCGTTCGGTAAAAGATTTTATCGATGAACTGCATGACCTTTTTTTCTACGATGCCACGAAGATCTACAACCTCAAGGATAACGTGGAAATTATGGAACTCTTTGAGGATATGCGGGAGGAGATCCCGGAGAAACAGTGGGAAAATGTTCTGAAAAAAGCGATCCGGAAAGCAAAGATTGCTCAGAAGGACGAAGCCTACACGGAGCTGAAGTCAATACTGGATGATTTGGAATAGACCGCGGCAGTGCTTCAGCGTATATGTAAAAGTAAACCCTTCAGATACTCTCCCTCAGGCTGATAGATACTGACCGGATGATCAGCCCCCTGGGAGAGTCTGGCAAGGATCTGCACCCTTCGCCCTGTTTCGATGGCAGCCGCCCGTACCGCCCCCTCGAAAAGATCACCCCCTACCACCTGACTGCAGGAGAAGGTCATGACGTAGCCTCCGCTTGGAACGGCGCGTATGGCCTCGTGGTTTAATCGTTTGTAGCCCTGTACCGCCTGGTGTCGTGCGCTTTTATGTTTGGCAAAGGCAGGGGGATCGAGGATAATAAAGTCAAAGTCCCTGCCCCGCTCTTTCAGCACCGGCATGACCTCGCTTTGCAGCGTCTCGTGGTTTTCCCCGACGCTGTTGTCCGCTATATTCCGTTCCAGCATTCCAACGGCGTGGGCGGAGGAATCCACGGAAAGAACCTTTTCTGCTGCCCCTTTGAGGGCATATACGGAAAAACCGCCGGAATAACTGAAAGCGTTCAGGACTTTCCGTCCCCGGGCGAGGTGCTGAACACGTCTGCGATTCTCTCTCTGATCGAGAAAGAACCCGGTTTTCTGACCTTCTTCCCAATTGACATGGAATCTGTGACCGGATTCCAGCACATCCCATTCCGCGACGGGATTTTCACGGCAAAAGAGGTAGCGGTTTTCTATGGCCGGAAGCCTGCGTCCTCCCAGACAGTTGCCTGACTTGTCGTAGACCAGTTTCAGTCGTTTTCCTGTAACCCGGGCGAGGGCTTGTGCTACCGTGTCTCCCAGGCGGTAGATGCCGTAGGAGTGGGCCTGTACGACCGCATGGCCGTCGTACCAGTCGATTATCAGTCCCGGAAGTCCGTCGCCGTCCCCGTGAACCAGGCGGAAGGCGTTGGTTTCCCGTGATTCCGTAAGTCCGAGATCCTGACGAAGCCTCCATGCTGCGCTTATCCGCTGGAAAAAAAGTTCCTCGTCGATAAGGTCTCCGGCAAAGCTCATTATGCGGACGGCAATGCTTCCTCCTTCCCAGAGGCCTGTGCCGAGGAGGGTATTGTCGGCCCCGCGGATCTGAACCGGATCTCCGATGGCTGGTTCGGATTCGGTTCGAGCTATGGCTCCGGAGAAAATCCAGGGATGAAGACGCTTGAGGGATGATTCCTTGCCCCGTTTGAGGACTACTGTGCTGTAATTCATCTGTTACTGTATACTCATTACTGATGGAATGGTGCGGATACTCTTGAGGACAGTCTTGAAGTCTTCCTTCCGGTCGAGTTCCATGGTAAAGAAACCTGTAAGGTTTCCCCGGTCGTTTTCTTCAAGCTTGCCTTCTATAAGATGTCCGCGATATTTACGTATTGCTCCCTCGATCTCCGAAAAAAGGTCCGAAGTCATACGGGCTGTTATCTGGAAGCGTCTGGTCGCCCTGGGCGTGGCGGCTTCCCACTGGACCTCCACACTGCGCTCCTCGAACTCGTTGATGTGAGCCAGGTTGGGACAGTCCCGGCGGTGCACGATGATCCCGCGGCCCCGGGAAATATATCCGATGATGTCGTCCCCCGTGGCGGGGGAGCAGCACTTCGCCATGGTGATCATCATGTTCTTTTCGCCCCCGATCTTGAAGGCTACCTTGGCCCTGTCGACAATCTGCTTGATTATCTCTCCGGCTTCAGGCGGACTCTGGGGAACTTCCTCACCCTGGGGAGGCTGCGCCTCCTGCCGCTTTTTGGCGATGATGTTCTTGTCGATTATCAGGGAGTCGTCGTGCTGGTTCAGCCAGTGGCGTATCTTGCCCCGGGCGCGGGCGGTTTTTACAAATTTCAGCCAGTTTACATGGGGATGGGCACTGTTGCTGGTAATAATATCCACTACCTGGGTGTTCTTGAGCTCCGTACTCAGGGATATTATGGAACCGTCGGCCTTGGCTCCAAGACAGTGATTCCCGACTTCCGTATGAATGTGATAGGCGAAATCCAGGGCCGTGGCCCCCTTGGGCAGTTCTATTATGTCCCCCCGGGGGGTGAAAACGTAGATCGTGTCCTTGAGAAGCTCGCTCTTTATTTCCGCAAGAAACTCCGCAGAAGAGTATCCCCGACCGTTGAGGCTTTTCAGTTTGTTGATGATAGCCAGGTCCTCTGAGCGGGTACGGTCCTTGCCCTGTCGCCGTTTGTAGGACCAGTGGGCGGCAATTCCCATTTCCGCGGTGGCGTGCATCTGGTGGGTCCTGATCTGGATCTCCAGCTGCTTTCCTTCCCAGCACATCACCGTGGTATGGAGGCTCTGGTACTGATTCGATTTCGGCATGGCGATGTAGTCTTTGAACCGGCCTTCGATGGGAGGCCACAACTTGTGGACCAGTCCAAGCAGGGTGTAACATTCACCGGTGGTGTTGCAGAGGATCCGCAGGCCCAGAAGGTCGTGAATCTCGCTGAAACCCTTCTGCCTCCGCTTCATTTTCTGATAGATGGAAAAGAAGTGCTTCGCCCGGCTCTGGACCTCTATGGTGATTCCCTCTTTATGGGCTTCCTGCTGGATCGTCCGTTCCACTTTCTTAAGGTAGTCCGCCCGTTTCCGTTTCTTCTCCGTCATCGCTTCTTTGATCTGGGTGTATACCAGGGGATGCAGGTTCTTGAGGGCCAGATCTTCCAGTTCTATCTTTACCCAGGAGATACCGAGCCTGTCCGCCAGAGGCGCATAGATGTCGAGGCATTCCTGGGCTATACGTTTGCGTTTCTCCTCGGGAAGGTATTCCAGGGTGCTCATATTGTGCAGCTTGTCGGCCAGTTTGATCAGGATTACCCTGATATCCTTGGTCATGGCAAAAAGCATTTTCCGGATGGTTTCCGCTCCCTGAACGCTTTTACTCTTTGCCCTGAGGATCGAGATCTTGGTTACTCCGTTGACCAGCGCGACTATTTCTTTTCCAAAGCGGCGCTGCATCTCCTTTTTCGTCCCTTCCGTATCCTCCAGAACATCATGGAGCAGGGCGGCGATGATGGTCTCGTAATCCATCTCCAGCTGGACCAGAATCTCCGCCACCTTCATGGGATGTATGTAGAAGGGTTCTCCGCTGGCGCGTTTCTGCTCGCGATGCAGTTCTTCCCCCCAGAGGAGGGCTTCCATTATCTTGCTCCGCTCCTCCGGCGTGTAACGGGTTAACTGTTTTTCGAACTGCTCTATTCTTGTCTGCATGGTCCCTTTCTTCCCCGGGCTATCCGCGCCTTCCCTGCCAGATCCGTCACCTGGACTATATCGGTATAATTATATTCACCCATGGTCTCCGCAACCAGGGGAACCAGAACAGGAGAGGCTTCGATAATAAGATAGCCATTCTCATTAAGAGAATCCAGCGCTTCTTCGATCAGTCGGGGAATGAGATCGAAGCCCGATTCGCCTCCGTCCAGGGCGAGGGCCGGTTCGGGCCAGTTATTCTCCTTCAGATGCTCGACATAGTCATGTTCCACGTAGGGGGGATTGCAGGTAATCAGGTCGAAGGATCCCTGGACGGAACTAAGAAGGTTGCTGAGACTGGACGGGAGGGCCTTCCCCGTAAGGGAGCGGGCGTTGAAATCCGCCACCTCCAGGGCATCGGCGGAGATATCGGAGATCGAGATGTCCAGATCAGGGTATTCCGATTTAAGAGCGACAGCGATACATCCGCTTCCGGTGCAGGAGTCGTGTATACGCCGGATTGACGGATTTCCGGCAATCAGCCGCAGGGCCTCCTCCACCAGGACCTCTGTGTCAGGCCGGGGAACGAGGACCCGGGAATCCACGTAGAAGTCGAGACCCCAGAACTCCTTCCGGTTCCGGATGTAGGAAACCGGCTCTCCCGCCAGACGCCGCTGAATAAATCCTTCAAAAAGGACGGCGGTAATCTCATCGGCCTGGAGCGGAAGGTCCGCCAGGAGACGCTCCTTCTTCATTCCCGAAGCGTGGGACAGGAGCACCAGAGCATCCAGATAGGGAGTGCTGGCATCCTGCAGCCTACGGCTTGCGCTGGTAAGTAATTCGCGAAAAGTCATCTGTTCTGTTCCCTGTTTTCTTTAGGAGGCGATACCCTTGAGCATCTCCTCCCGGGCGCTGACCTTCAGGGTTTCCAGAAGTTCTTCCAGATCTCCCTGAATGATGGAATCGAGCTTATACAGAGTCAGATTGATGCGGTGGTCTGTCAGACGGTTCTGGGGAAAGTTGTAGGTCCGTATACGCTCCGAGCGGTCCCCCGACCCGATCTGGTTTTTCCGGGTCGCCGAACGCTCGGCGGCTTTGCGGGCTTCCTCCGCTTCAAACAGCCTGGCCCGCAGTACCTTGAGGGCCTTGTCGCGGTTTTTATGCTGGGATTTTTCATCCTGGCAGGAGACCACAAGTCCGGTGGGGATGTGGGTAATCCTTACTGCCGAATCGGTGGTGTTTACGTGCTGTCCTCCCGCACCCTGGGCACGGAAGGTATCAATGCGCAGATCGCTCTCCTGAACCTCGATGTCCGTCTCTTCCGCTTCGGGGAGAACCGCCACGGTGACCGCGGAGGTGTGAATCCTCCCCCCGGATTCGGTGGCAGGTACCCGCTGGACCCTGTGGACGCCGCTTTCATACCGCAGGTTTTCGTAGACGTTCTTTCCGCTTACGGAGAACACAATCTCCTTGAATCCCCCCAGTTCCATCTGGTTGGCTTCCATTATTTCAATTTTCCATTTTCTGTCTTCGGCAAAACGGCTGTACATGCGGTAGAGATCCGCCGCGAAGAGGGCGGCCTCGTCGCCCCCTGTTCCCGCACGAATTTCCATGATGATGTTCTTGGAATCCAGGGGGTCCCGGGGAATTATAAGGAGCTTGAGCTCCTGGGTGAGTTTTTCAAGCTGTTCCTCGAGCCGGGCGACCTCCTCTTTGGCCATCTCCCGCATTTCCGGGTCCGTCTCCTTTGCGGCCAGTTCCCTGGCGTCCCTGTGCTCCTGCTCAACAGCGAGGTATCCCTTGTATGTGTCAACCAGCTCGCTTACATGCGAATGTTCCTGCATCAGCTCCCGGTAGCGGCGGATATCCTTCATTACGTCGGGATCAGAGATAAGGGTCTCGAGTTCCTTGTGCCGAAGAACGTACTCTTCAAGTTTATCGAACATAGGCTTTAGGCTTTCTCCTTGAACCTGGGACAGGTATAGATCACCAGTTCCATTTCGTGATTTCGCTGGCCGTCATAGTCCTGCAGGGACCGGCGTATTGTCTTTTGAAGCACACAGCTCCCGTTTCTGACACAGAGGGGACAGGCTCCGTTTTCCCTGTTGTTTATTTCAACCTTCACAGGTATAGAATAGCAAATTCATTCTATTTCTGGAAGAAGGCAGTAAAGAGTTGTTTTTTCCGCCAGGACCAGAAAGGCCTTACCGCTATTCTGTCTCAGGTTCCGCTGCGGTTCTTCCGCTTCTTCCCCCGCCGAAACCGAAAAGAGAACCGCAGATACCACCGAGAATATGGGCTGTCTGGGATACATCATCGGCGGCGGTGATGAGGATAATCTCTTTTACAAGATAAAGGATTACAACCAGTATAAAGGTCAGGGGAATATCGCCGTTTCTTACATTTGTAAAGGAAACCAGGATGATCATCATGAAGACAATACTGGAGGCACCCAGAAGGGCGGTATGGAAAAAGAGGGTATTCACCAGTCCGGTTACCAGGGCAGTAAAGAATATCATCCATAAAAGACGCAGGGATCCGTGTTTTTCTTCCAGGATCGGGCCGATCAGGAGGATTATGGCAAAGTTGCTTAGAAGATGCTCCCATCCCAGGTGACCGACTATGTGACTTATCAGCCGGACATAGGCCAGGGGATTTGCAAAATCAAAATTCCCCCGGGGCAGGGCGGTAAAGAGGAGCAGGGTGAGATTTGACCGGGTGACTGTGTCAAAAAGAAGTACCGTTGTGGCCAGAAGTGCAAAGGTCAGTGTTACGGGGGCGTTGTATCGAATGCGCATCATTTCAAAATAACCTCTATATCCTCAAGATTTCCGTCAAGGAAAAAGGCGATTTCCCTGAATCGAGGCCCCCTCATGAAGGGGCGTACCGGACGGTAGGTGCCCCAGGGCTCTATTCCCCTCAGGGAAAAGTCGATTTTCCCGTTGCCATTGGTGTCAAGGAAAGACCGGATACCGTATGTACCGGGAGGGATATTCTCCAGTGTAAACAGGCCTGGTGATTCATCGGGCGAACTGATCTCGATTATCGCTCCACGGAAAAATCCGGTCTCCTCTTCGTTGAAACCGGCCTCGTCGACTATCTGCAGGTAGACTGTTCCAGGCCGGCTGCTTGTGATGCTTCCGGTAACGGTGTAAAGTTTCTCTGCTTCCATCCGGAGGACAGGGAAGCACAAGAGGACCAGAAGGAAGAAAAATCCGGTTTTTTCTTGCGATTGCATATATGAAAAGTTTACCATATTAAATATAGGCTTCCAACTGATGCCGAAGGGATCTTTTATTGTTACTTTAGTGGTATGGATTATTCTGCTGAAAGGAGGGGTATGTGACTCCCACTGTCCAGAAAGGTTTGAGTCTGCTGCAAAACGGCCGCTATGAAGAAGCGAAGGAGGTCTTTCTGCAGGTGCTGTATGAAGACCCGAAGGATCCGGATGCCCTCAGGAATCTCGGCATTGCGTATACCGAACTCGGGCGCAATGAGGAGGCGGAAAAGACCCTCTACTATTATCTTGACCTTTATCCTGAAGATGCAGAGGCACTGGAAGGCCTGGGCTGCGCTTTTTACCGACAGAAGGCCTATTACAAGGCCCTGGAACTGCTTACCCGGGCGGTCTCCCTGCGTTCCGAAGCACCTTCCATTTACCGTAATCTCGGTCTGGCACAGCTCGCCATCGATATGAAGGAAGAGGGCTATGAGAATCTGAAAAAGGCCCATGTAATGAACCTCTTCGATTATAAAACTGCCTATGCCTATGCAGCGGCCTGTCAGAAAACCGGGCGCCTCGATGAAGCCGAGGAGATCCTCACTGAGCTTCTTCAGGACTATCTGCCGGAGGAGCTGGAATCGACCATACGGAAGGATCTGGAGCTGCTGAGAAAAACACGTCTTCGTTGACCCTTGTTCAAGGGGCTGATACTATTCTGTGTATGGATATGCGGCGCAAAATATCCCGGGCCTACGGCGGGGATTCCGGCAAGGCTGATAAAAAACCGCTTGTACGCCCCGTGAACTGGGCACAGTTTGACGGTTCCCCGGACAATACCGGCGGCGGGACGCAGACGAGCGGAAATAAACCCTCACTAAAACCACAGGGACTCCTGAAAACCGTAAAAGACGGGGATGGTGTGCAGAAGGCGGCAAAATTCCTTTTGCTGCTTGACAAGGACGATGCTGCAAAGATAATGCGACATTTTTCCGAGGACGAACTCCTGAGGATTTCCGCAGCTATGGCGGAGGTCCGGTCTGTTTCATCGGAGGAGGCGAAAAGTCTTTTAAAGGAATTCGGGTTCCTGAAAATTCCTCCCCATACATCCACCGGAGGTGTGGATGTAGCATCCGCCATTCTGACCGCCTCCTTCGGAAAAGAGAAGGCCGATCAGATCCTCAAAAAGGTAGTGCCCTTCGGCGGAGAGAGGCCTTTTTCGTTTCTTGAAGAGTACGAGGCGCATCAGATTACCACCCTGCTGAAAAAGGAGAGTCCGCGGGTTATTGCCCTGGTCCTGCGTTTTTTGTCGGCAAAAAAATCCTCCGCGGTATTGAAATCCCTCCCCGTCACCACCAGGGTAGAGGTTGTACGAAGGCTGGGACGAATGGACAAGGTGGACAACGACGCCCTGGACAGGATGCAGACAGCCCTGCGGGAGAAGATCAGGTCCATGGGCAAGGTCGTTACCCAGGAGGTCGACGGTCCTTCAACCCTGGCGGCGATCCTGAAACACCTTTCCCTTGACCATGAGGACCGGCTGCTCAGGGGGATTGAAGAGGCAAATCCCGAACTTGGAAAAGAGATCAAGGAGAAGGTATACACCCTGGATCTTCTGTTGAATGTGGATGACAAGGAGCTTCAGGACGTTCTCCGGACTCATCCCGACGAGGAAATCGCCAGAATGCTCAAAGGGCGGGATATGCGGGTAAGTGAAAAGGTCCTGCATAATCTCTCCGCCCGGCGCAGACAGATGGTGGAAGAGGAAATCCTGCACCTGGGTTCGATTCCCCGGCGCGAGGCTGACGAAGCGGCCCGGGAGTTTCTTGATTATCTTATGCGCCTTTCGGACCAGGGTCTGGTCCATTTTGTGGACCGGGACCAGCTGGTATAGATCCTCAGCCCCTGAGATCGTCCCTGGGGGGAGAGAAAAAATCCAGCAGGACTGTCGGCTCATCGTATATTCTGACTTCATGTTCGATCCCGATGGGCGCATGATACCAGTCCCCCGGAAACAGATCTTTTGTTACTCCGTTGACGGTAAAACAGGCTTTTCCCGATACCACATAGCCCATCTGTTCGTGGGCATCGTGGCTGTGAGCGGGAAAGCTCTTGTTCGGCGGAAAATGGTACTCAACCACCTGCAGGTGTTTACCCGTGTAGATGTACCGGACTACATCTCCCTCTACAACTTCCTTGCGCATCTCTTCGGCATTGAAAAAGGCCTTCCAGTTCTGTAGTGCATCCATACAAAATACTATACCAGTGCACAGGGCAAAAATATACCCCCGCCTGCAGCGGGGGTAAAATGAGTGCCGATGAATCGGGCTACTGAACGGGAGCCAGAGCTTCTTTTTTGGGCAGTTTCAGCAGGAAGAGGGTAAGCAGCGCTGCGGCCGCAATCAGTCCCACAGGATAGGAGATTGTTGTGGGAAGCCGGAGTCCCTCCGGGGCCTGGAGTATATAGGTTGTAACCACAGCGGTCATGAAGGTTGCAGGAGCTGTGGCCAGCCAGTGAAAGCGTCTGTTTACTGCCAGGTATGCAGCGGCAGCCCAGAGGACGATGGTGGCCAGGGTCTGGTTCGACCAGGCGAAGTAGCGCCAGATAATCGAGAAGTCGATGAAGGTCAGGATAAACCCGACACCCAGAAGCGGGATCGCCAGGAGGAGCCTGCTTTTTATGGGGGCCTGGTCCAGATTGATGGAGTCGGCGATGGTAAGCCGTGCGGAACGGAAGGCGGTGTCGCCGGAGGTAATGGGACAGGCTATAACACCCAGAATGGCAAGAATTCCGCCTATTGTGCCGAGAAGCCCGATGGATACGCGGTTGACCACGAGGCCGGTGCCTCCCTCCGCCAGGGTAGCCTGGAGACCCGCAATGCCTCCGTCAAAGAATGTCATGGCGGCAGCTGCCCAGATCAGTGCGATTATGCCTTCACCCACCATGGCGCCGTAGAAAACCCTGCGACCGTACTTCTCATTGGGGAGACAACGGGACATGATGGGCGACTGGGTTGAGTGGAAGCCGGAAATAGCGCCGCAGGCTATGGTGATAAAAAGCATGGGCCACATGGAGAGCCCTTTCGGGTGCATGTTGGAAAGGGAGATCTCGGGTATCGGCATGGCACCGAAGATGAGAGCTCCTCCGATTCCGATTGCCATAATCAGGAGAACCGCTCCGAAAAGCGGGTACAGGCGGCCGATTACCTTATCCACCGGAATGATGGTGGCAAGGAAATAATAGGCCAGGATCAGTACGAGCCAGAAGCTCTTCTGGGCGAATATTCCACCCATTCCCAGGTTCGCGAGAAGTCCCGCGGGTCCGTACATGAATACCGTACCTACCAGTACCAGCAGGACGACGGAAAATACCCGCATTACCATCCGGATCTTGTCGCCCAGGTAAAACCCGACGATTTCCGCAACACTTTTTCCGTCGTGCCGGATGGAAAGCATTCCGGAAAAGTAGTCGTGAACTCCACCGGCGAAGATGGTACCAAGCACGATCCAGAGAAAGGCGGCGGGCCCGAAGAGGGCTCCCATGATGGCGCCGAAAATCGGTCCGAGGCCTGCAATGTTCAGGAGCTGTATAAGGAAGATCTTATACCAGGGAAGCTCCACATAATCGATGCCGTCGGCTCTGGTCAGGGCGGGGGTCTTTCTGGAGGGATCCACGCCGAATACCTTGTCGACAAAGGCGCCGTAGACAAAGTAGCCCCCGATCAAAACGGCCAGGGAGAGAAGAAAGCTTATCATTCGATAACCTCCTTGAAGTTGGAATTTGAGGCATCCTACTGTCTGTTTTCAGGATTGTGGGGGACGGGGGCATGAAATGCCGAAATTCCGGCATGAAATGCCTTGCCTGCGGTGATTTACAGGTTCAGTCGCTTGCGAAACTCCCCGATGTGGCTCCGGGAGACGGGTATCATCTCTGCAGTTCCTGCCAGGCGGAGCATAAAGGTATTGTTGACCCACAGATCAATGCGTTCCACCAGGGATATGTTTACAATATAACTGCGGTGACAATGGAGAAAGTCCGGGTGGGTCAGCTGCTCCTCGATCTGCCAGAAGGTGCCGTGGTAGAAGAACTCGCCCCTGTTGCTGACAATACGGACCTCCCTTCCCCGGGCTTCCACAAAGATAATATCCTGCTGCTTAAGGGGTACGATAGTCTCACCGGCGTACAGGGGCAGGGGTTTATGGTCCGCCTGTACAGGTGCATGGAGACGGCTTATAAGGCGTTCCAGATCCTCCACCGAGGGCTGGCGGGTTTTTACCCGTTTCAGGGTTTTATTGAGGCGTTCCTGGGAGACGGGTTTTACCAGATAGTCCAGGGCATGGACTTCGAAGGCCTGAAGGGCAAACTCGTCATAGGCGGTCTGGAAGATTATCGTGGGAGGGTTTTCCAGCCGGAGTATTTCCCTGGCCGCTTCGATTCCGTTTTTACCGGGCATCTGAATGTCCAGAAACACCAGGTCCGGTTTCAGTTCCCGGGACAGTTCAAGGGCGGCGAAGCCGTTTTCACCTTCTCCCACTATCGTCATGCCGCCTGCCTCTTCCAGGAGAAAGCGTATCTCCTCCCTGGCCAGGGGTTCGTCGTCGACGATGAGTACCCGCACCTCAGGCTCCCACGGACGCTGTGGCCGGCGCAGGAACGGCAAAGCCCACGGTGGTGCCTTCTCCCGGAACACTGCTTATCATGAGCCCGCTGCCGTAGAGATACTCCAGACGTTCGTTTACATTCCGCAGCCCGATGCTGTCGCTGGTATCTCCAGGATTCAGGGCCCGTTTGAGTTTTTCGGGATTCATTCCGACACCGTCGTCCCGGACCTCAAAACAGATCGACTCCCCCTGACGCCAGGCGGAGAGCCGTATTTTCCCTCCCTGAAGTTTGCCTGCTATCCCGTGCTTGACGGCATTCTCCACAATCGGCTGCAGGGTCAGGGGCGGAAGCAGGGTGTTCTCGGGGGCCTCCACGGCATATTCTATGCTGAGCTTGTCGCCGAAGCGGCTTTTTTCTATTTCCAGATAGGAACGGATGTACCGGAGCTCCTCTTCCAGGGGAATGTGATTTTCCGGCTTTTTCAGCGAGCGTCGCAACAGTTCGCTCAAGGAGATCAGGAGCTCCCGGGCCTGCCGGGGTTTGGTCCGGATGAGGGATGTTATGGTTGTAAGGGCATTGAAAAGAAAATGGGGTCTGATCTGGCTTTGCAGGGCCTGCAGCTCCGCCGTTGCCAGCAGCTCCGACTGCCGCTGGAGTTCACTGACCTCGATCTGGGTGGAAAAGAGGGTGGCCAGTCCCAGGGCAACCTCCGTATCCACGGAGTTGACCGTTCTGCGACCGGTACGATAGAGCTTGAGGGTCCCGACGGTCTCTCCCTTGACCTTCAGAGGCACAATTACCGCGGAACTCAGGGGGCAGCCCTCTTCCGAGCAGCCTATCTCCTCCTTCGTGCCGGCCACGCGGTATGACCCGCTCTGAATAACCTCACGGGTCAGGTTTGTTCGAAGGGGTTCCAGGGCTTTATGATGGTTCTCGCCGGCGCCCTTGTGGGCGAGGCATTTTTCCCTGTTCGTCAGGGAGACTGCAGAGACCTTGAGGTTTTTCAGGATAATTGACGCCGCTATTGCGGCCGTCTCCGGTGTGAATCCTGAACGCAGGAATTCGGTAGTCTCCCGTGCGGTTGCCAGGACCCGGTGCGACTGCCTGACGGCGATACGTTCTTCTTCGCGGAAGGCATCCTCCGAAACCGCGATGAACATACCGATGCCCACGGCGTTTCCCAGAACCATGGGAACGGCTATTATCTGGACAAGCTGCAGGGCTTCTGCAAAAGGTCTGGCGATCAGAAGTATCAGGAGCATCTGCACCAGTTCCGCCGTGGCCCCCCATCGGGCGGCGAAGAGCCATTTGTTCTCCGCCCTGCGAAAACGGGGACTCAGGAATCCGGCGATAAGCCCTTCGGTAATGGTGGACACCATGCATGCCACGGAGGTGAAACCTCCGATATCGATGGACCAGCGATGGAACCCCGCCAGTATTCCTGCTGTGATCCCCACCAGAGGACCTCCCAGAAGTCCCCCCACAAAAACTCCCACTACCCGGGCATTCGCCAGGGCTCCCATTATCGGAATTCCCGTGTATGTGCCCAGAATACCGATGCCGGAAAAAAAGAGAAGAAGTACGATGATCTCACGAGGCCTGGGACTGGTAGCAAGAACCATTCTTTTAAGACCGCGTATTCTGGTCAGTAAAAAGGCGAAAAAGAGAATCAAGCCTCCCTGGCTTACCAGATTGCGCAGCAGTATGATTACCTGATTATCGAAGTGCATAGAATTACCGGGGTCAGAATACAACAAAGACAAAGGCTTCTCAAGCATCAATCTTCTATAGTAGTATTTGAAGGTGCCCATACGTTTTTAACTGGAGGTTCTTTGATATGGTCAGCAGCGGTGAGTTTTTCTCCGTCCCCATAGGACAGGCTCTGGTTCAGCAGGGAGAATTAAGCAGAGAGCAGGTTGATCAGGTACTGCAGATGCAGAAGAATGGCGATAAGCGTCTCTTTGGCGAAATAGCTGTGGACATGGGATATCTCGATTTATTAACGGTAATCCGCTACCTGGAAGCCGAAGACAGAGGAGAATAGGCTCCTCAGCCCGCTTTGCAGGTAATAGTAATCTTTACGCCGCGCGTGTTCTCTATTTCCAGCGAACCATCCAATTGACGGACAAGGGCGTCAATCAGTTTGAGGCCAAGCCCGGAACCCTTTTCTGTTTTAATATGCTCAGGCAATCCGGATCCGTTGTCCCTGTAAACAAGTCTCAGTGATGAATCGCCTCCTTTCGACACCTTCAGCCTGATCTGCCCCTCCGGAGTTTCGTTGAATGCGTGTTTCATGGAATTTGTAATCAGTTCGGTAATAATAATCCCAAGAGGAGTCATGACCTTTGGCTTTATTTTCAGATTCTCCACATCAACGGAGCAGTTTATACCGGGTCTCGGCGGAAAGGAATCCGCTATTCTCTGTACCAGGGGAGGGATGAAATCATTTGCATTGAGTTCACGATAGTTCTCCGAACGGTACAGCTGTTCGTAGAGCAGCATCATGGTCTGCAGCCTGCCGGCAGCATCCTTGAGAATATTCCGGCTGTTTTTGTCTTCCAGGGAGCGGGACTGAATTGACAGCAGGCTGTGGATCATGTTCATGTTGTTCTTTATGCGATGGTGGGTTTCCTGGAGAAGCAGTTCCTTTTCCCTGAGCAGGTTCTGGAGCTCCTGTCTGCTGTTCCGCAGATCCTCCTCAATTTTCTGTCTCTTCAGTGCAATGCTTGCCTGTCGTACGAAAGCCTCTATGGTTTCGCTGTTCTTTATGGTGTTCCCCCTTTTCATGAGGAATGTGGAGGTCGCATATATCTGTTTGTCCACCATAAAGGCCATTCCGTATATACTGCCTATCTGAAAAAAACTTTCCAGGGCGCTGCAGACCCTTTTGGGAATTCCCCCGAAGGTCAGCTCATGGAGTCCCCCGGAGAACTCTTCGAGTTTTCCGCCTGCAAGTTCAAATATGGATGAATCCACCCTGTAGGTATTTCCGACGGGATTGAGACCCATTATGGAAATCAGCCTGTCGTACCTGTTTCCCACCCCCAGCAGGGCCTCCGTGGTCAGAACCCCCTCGTTCTGGTTAACCGAGTTAACCGTGATGTATGCCTCCGGGACCAGGGTGTGAAGGCATTCGCCTATGTACCTGTAGATGTTCCGGTCCACCGCGGTGTCTATGAACTGAACTGCCGTGTCGGCAAGGAACCTGATATTCCTGAGCTGCTCATTCGCGGCCCCTTCGGCGGATTCCTTCCGGGCGTTCTCCTTTTTCAGCTGGCTCTGGGTTTCAAACAATTCGAAGGCCATGTTTATGGATTCAATCAAAACGAACTCGCCGGCGTACTTGAGAACATAGCCGTACCTGGCGATTCCCCGCACCTGGTCTACCATCTCCTTTTCCGCGTGATTGGTACAGAAGATTATGG
This sequence comes from Marispirochaeta aestuarii, assembly GCF_002087085.1. Taxonomy (NCBI): domain Bacteria; kingdom Pseudomonadati; phylum Spirochaetota; class Spirochaetia; order Spirochaetales; family Spirochaetaceae; genus Marispirochaeta; species Marispirochaeta aestuarii. Next base: position 124,859 of record NZ_MWQY01000001.1, read on the forward strand.
GAAGATCCCGTAAGGTCAGGATCTTTTCTGCGGTTCCGGTGCCATCCGGTTTTCCCGGTCCCAGATCGATATCCATAAGGACCATATTTATTGAAGGGTCCCTTTTTATGCATTCAATGGCCTGTGCCCCGCTGTTTGCCGGTATGACCGCAAAACCGTACTCCTCGAGGGTCAGTTTCTGACTTGCAGCCACCAGGACTTCATCTTCTACAAGGAGGATTGTTTTTTGTGCCGCAGTCATTTGTTTCCTTTCGCAGTCGCAGTTGTACCGGCGAATACCCGTATCCGACAGCAGAATATATCTTATAGTATAGCTGTTTACGGCATTTTTACAAACAGGTGGAATACCGGAAGATTCGATAAATCTTGACACCCCTTCGAGTTCGACGGTACTATGCTAATCCTATGACAGGCAATGAACTACGAAGCAAATATCTTGATTTCTTCAGGCGCCACGGCCATGCCGTTATTTCCGGCGCAAGTCTAATACCCGAGAACGATCCCACCGTTCTCTTTACCACCGCCGGGATGCACCCTCTTGTACCCTACATCCTTGGTGAGCCCCATCCGGCGGGAACCCGGCTGACGGATGTGCAGAAGTGTATCCGAACCGGCGACATAGACGCTGTGGGGGATCCCAGTCATCTTACCTTTTTCGAGATGCTGGGAAACTGGTCCCTGGGGGATTATTTCAAGGATGAGGCCATACGGATGAGTTACGAGTTTCTCACCTCTCCGGAATGGCTGGGAATCAGCCCGGACAAGCTGAGTGTAACGGTGTTTGCCGGAGACGATGATGCCCCCCGGGACGATGAGTCCGCATCTGTATGGCGTTCCCTGGGAATTCCCGAAGAGCGCATTTACTATCTGCCGAAAGAAGACAACTGGTGGGGGCCCGCCGGCCAGACGGGACCCTGCGGCCCCGACAGCGAGATGTTCATGGACACCGGCAGGGAGGCCTGCGGCCCGGACTGCCGGCCAGGCTGCCACTGCGGGAAGTACTTCGAGGTATGGAACGACGTGTTCATGCAGTACAACAAGCAGGCCGACGGTACATATGCAAAACTGCAGCGGAAATGCGTTGATACCGGCATGGGAATCGAACGGACCATAACGATTCTTCAGGGTAAGGCCTCGGTGTATGAGACCGAGCTCTTTACGCCCATCATCGAAGAGATTACCCGGATATCCGGCATCGCCTACGGTGGAGGAGACGAGGCGGATACCTCTATCCGTATCATTGCAGACCATGTAAAGACCGCAACATTTATTATCGGCGACCCCAGGGGAGTCACCCCTTCCAACCTGGGACAGGGATACATCCTGCGAAGACTGATTCGCCGGGCAAGCAGGCACGGCCGGAAGCTTGGCATAGAGGGGGCATTTCTCTCTCAACCGGCCCGGATCGTGATTGATATGTACCGGGAGGTCTATCCCGAACTGGCGGAGAAGATGGACTTTATCCTCAAAGAGCTCACTTCCGAGGAGGAGAAATTCCTCAAGACCCTGCAGAAGGGTGAACACGAGTTCGAAAAGCTTCTTCCGAGCCTTGAGAAGAACCCGAAGAAGCAGATTCCCGGACGTCTCGCCTTCAAGCTCTATGATACCTACGGCTTTCCCGTGGAGATCACAGAAGAGCTCGCAGCCGAGCACGGATTTTCTGTCGACAGGGAAGGATTTGACGCGGCCTTCGCCAAGCACCAGGAGGCCTCCAAGAAAGGTGCGGAAAAGACCTTCAAGGGAGGGCTTGCCGACCAGTCCGAACTGACTACCCGGCTGCACACCGCAACCCACCTGCTGCACAAGGCCCTGCGTACGGTCCTGGGCGAGCACGTCAGCCAGAAAGGGTCCAACATAACTCCGGAACGGCTGCGCTTCGACTTTTCCCATCCAGACAAGATGAGTCCGGAAGAGATCAGGGCCGTGGAGGACATGGTCAACGAACAGATCCGGCGGGACCTGCCGGTTACCATGGAGGTTATGACCCTGGAGCAGGCCCAAAAGGCCGGCGCCCTGGCTTTCTTCGGCGACAAGTACGAGGAAAAGGTCAAGGTCTACACCATGGGAGACTATTCAAAAGAGGTCTGCGGCGGCCCCCATGTAAGCCATCTGGGAGAACTGGGGCACTTCAGGATTCAGAAGGAACAGTCCTCTTCCGCCGGGGTTCGGCGGATTCGGGCCGTGCTGGAGTCGGTGGAGTAGGGAAAGAGGTCGCTATTCTTTCTTCCCCTTCGTCGCCAGCTGACCGCAGGCCGCGTTTACACCCCGGCCCTTACGGTGGCGGAGGACGACCGTGAGTCCCAGCTTTTCAAGTTCTTTCTGAAACCAGTCAAGCCTGCCGCTGTCCGGTTCCTCCAGGGGGAGGCTCCCTTTTTCCGGCAGGTTTACCGGCGGCATGCCCTCTGCGGGGTTCCAGGGAATCAGGTTTATATTGCAGCGCAGGCCATTGGCGAATTTTCTGATCAGTCCGGGGTCTTCTTTTCGGTCATTTATATTCTTCAACAGTACATATTCAAGGGTTATTCTTCGCCCTCCGGCCTTCTGGTATTCCAGGAGAGCCTCTTTCAGCCGGGGGAGGGGGTTCCTGATTTCCACGGGCATAAGTTCTTTCCGGATTACTGGCTCCGCACTTACAAGGCTGACTGCCAGGCGAACCTGGGGATGTTCCTGTACCAGGCGACTGATTCCTTCAACGAGCCCGGAGGTGCTGATGGTAATGCGCCGCTGCCCCATGTTCCGGCCTTCCGGATGGGTCAGGATCCTGATTGTCTTTGACAGCTCGTCATAGTTATTGAAGGGCTCGCCCATTCCCATAAAAACGATGTTGTCGATGCTTTTGCCCCCTGCGGTCTCCTCGAGGAGGTAGAGCTGTTCTATTATTTCCCCTGCATCGAGGTTGCGGATAAAGCCCATGGTGGCGGTCTTGCAGAAGCGGCAGCCCATGGCGCAGCCCACCTGGGTTGAGAGACAGGCTGTCACCCGGTCCCCGGCGTCCCGCAGGAGGACGGCCTCGATAAGGGAGCCGTCGCCGAGTTTCAGGCGGATTTTGACAGTGCCGTCGTCTGCCTCTTCAACAAGGTCGACATGAGAAGTCAGAATTGTGTGCTCAGTTTCCAGTTTCTGTCTGAGGGGCTTCGGCAGGTCCGTCATTTCGCCGAAGCTTCTGACATTTTTCTGGTGGATCCAGGAAAAGATCTGACGACCCCGGAACGCCGGTTCCGAAGCAAGGACCCCGGAGATTTCCCGGGGCAGAAGGGCAAGCAGGGATTGCACGGGCTTATCTGCCCAGGCGCAGGGTATCCAGCATATTGGAAACGTAGGCGTTACGAATGCCCAGGCGCTGGAAACTGGTCAGAACCTCCAGGGCCTTCTCTTTTTCCCCGAGTTCAAGATGACAATCGGCGATCTCGGTATAGAGTCGATGGTTCTTGGGATCGTTTTTCAGGAGGCCCTGAAGGCTGTCAATGGCTTCCCGGTAATTACCCCGGGCCTTATTGATCAGGGCCAGTCCAAGAATCGCGTAGGCGTCGAACTCGATGTTCAGGGCACGACGATAATATTCTTCGGCTTTGTCAAAGTCTCCCAGGTGCCGGAAGGAGTCCCCGGCGCGGGTCAGAATAACCTTGTTCCGGGAGTCCTTCTGCAAAATCCTCTGCCAGTACTCAAGGGACTCTTCGTGCCGGTCCAGTCCTCTGTAGCAGTCTGCCATTCCAAAGAGGGCGTAGAAGTTGTTTGGTTCCTGTTCAAGGGCCTTGCCAAAATAGACCAGCCCTTTTTCGTAGGTTTTCAGCTTGCGGTGACAGTTTCCAAGAGAGGTGAGGACCCGGATATCAACATCGTCCTGCTTTACTTCCAGCATCTTTTCCCAGTACTGCAGGGCTTCCTCGTATTCCCGGAAGTCATAGTGCAGATGACCGAGGCCTATCAGGGCATAAGGGTTGTTCTCTTCCATCTCCAGGACCTTCAGGTAGATTTCCTTGGAGCGGCGGAAGTCCCGCACTTTGCGGTAGGCGTCGGCGACCCTGGTCAGGACGGTAACGTTGCTGGAGTCGTGCTCCAGATAGCGCTCCCAGATGTCGATGGCGTTGGAATACTGGTGCAGGGCTTTGTAGCAGTCCGCCAGGCCGAACAGGGCGTAGTTGTTCCCCGGATGGGAGGCCAGACACTGCTGGTAGTATTTTATTGCGTCCCTGTGCCGGTTTTTCTTCCGGGCTGCATCTCCCAGTCCGACCAGGGCATAGTTATTGTTATCGTCCATTTCGAGGATCCTGTTGAAACAGACAATGGCATCCTCGATGAGATTCTCTTTTAAAAGCTGATATCCTCGTTTCGAGAGTTCGGATATTTCGTTCAGCCGCTCTTCTTCGGCCTGCTCTTCGGGTGTGAGCTCCCTGATTTCTTCGTTATTGTCGCTCATATATCGTTTACCCCTCTTCTTTTAACCATTTACGTACAATTGATGACATTGTTTCTATTAAAGCATCCCGTTTTTCCGGAGCCGGAGCAATCCAGTACATACGCAATGCGTCAATATGTCTATTCTGCTGTTCATAATACCGGCCGATTCTTATAAGGCCGTCTGAATAACTGGTAGTTAGAAAGATCCGTTTTGCCAGTTCAATCTCACCGCGATTGAACATTTCATTACCTTTACGAATAAGTGCAGAACGGTCCCGACTGTCCAGGGGGACCTTTTTTTCTGTTGCTACCTTAATAAAACCGTCTGTCGGTATAAGCTCAAGTGCCTTCTCTTTATTCATCAACGGCAAAACCCGCTTTTCCTACTATAGTAAAATCACACGGCAAAATCAATATAATATGCCTAAACAACTATTAAAATAATCAAAATTCTCCAAACATTCATGTGAATTGAAAGCTGTCCTGGCTTATTCGTGAAGGGAACCTTTTGTGGAAGCAGGATTACCCTGTTTTCTGATAAAAGCCTGTCCCAGGGCTTTTCCGAGAGCCTTGAACAGGGCTTCCGCCATATGGTGGCTGTTGTCTCCGTAGCGGCAGCTGCCGTGAACAGTAAGGCCTCCCCGGGTGGAGAGGGCTGTAAAGAACTCCTTCAGCAGACAGAGGGGAAAGCTGCCGGCGTATTCCTGGGGAAAATCGGCATTGAAAACGAGAAAGGGACGGCCCGAGGCGTCGACGGTAACTTCACTCAGGGCATCGTCCATGGGGATTACCGAGTGGCCGAAACGCTGTATCGATCCGTAGCTCATTACAGCCTCTCTCAGGGCATCCCCCAGGACCAGACCCGTATCCTCCACAAGGTGATGGGGATCCACGTCGATATCTCCCGATGCGTTTATCTGAAGGAAGAATCCGCCGTGAAAGGCCATGGAATTGAGTATGTGGTTGAAGAAGGGAACCGGGGTATCGATCTGCGGCTCCTTCGGGCTGTCGAGGTCGAGGATCAGTCTGATCCGGGTCTCTTTTGTGTTGCGTTCCTGTGTAATCCGTCGTGTTTCCATGGCTCTTCCTTGTTTTTAACCTTTTACAGTATCGACGAACTCCCGGATTTCCTGAAACCGCAGTTTAAAATAGGCGGGATTCGCTATCAAATGGACCCTGATCTCCGCCAGTTTTTCCAGAACTTCCAGATTATTGGCCTTCAGGGTGTTCCCTGTTTCCACCAGGTCCACTATATAGGGAGTCAATCCCAGGACGGGAGCAAGCTCCACGGATCCGTTGAGTTTGATAACCTCCACCGGGATTCCCCGCTCATGGAAATAGTCCCGGGAGAATCGGGTGAATTTGCTTGCCACCTTGATCATGCCGTTATTCAGGCTGAAACGGGCCCCCTTTTTTCCGGCCAGACACATAGCGGTGGATCCGAAATCGAAGGTGTGGAGTTTAACGAAGGGGTAGCCGTGTTCGTACAGAACGTCCTCGCCGCAGACGCCAAGGCCGGCGATACCATTGTTCACGTATACCGGCAGATCGGCGTTCTTTACCAGGAAGATTTTTATCCGCCCGTCGGCATCGTAGGCCACGAGTTTTCTCTTTTCAAATTCGACCTTCAGGCCTACGGTTTCCATTCTTTCCAGGACCTGGTCCGTCAGACGTCCCTTCGGGAGTGCAAGGGTCAGCGGGCTGTTCATAGGCGTACGATCCTTCCCCGGGCGCGTTTTTGTACAGCATCCCTGTATTTTTCCTGCAGAGTCTCTCCCCGGGCCTGTTCGATGCTTCCCGGAAGGGCGAAACGCTCCGGATTACCCACCAGGGGTTCGATTTTCCGCAGGAGCAGGGAGAACCCGACGGAGGGACTGTCGAACCCGAAGGTCTCCAGGAGCCTGTCGTAGCGTCCGCCGGAGAGAAAGGCGGAATCCACTCCCTCCAGGTAGGCCTGAAAAACAATACCGGTGTGGTAATTCTGGCTGCCCGTCTCGGACAGATCGATCCTGACCGGTCCGGAGGAACCGCTGGTTTCGATAATTTTTGCCAGTTCCAGGAGCCTGCTCAGATGGGGACTGCAGGCGGGACCAACGGAATCTCCCTGCCGTCTGAGAAACTCTTCGAACTCTCCCGAGCTTCCCAGAAAGCTGAAAAGCCCGATCAGTGGTTCCGGATCCGCGGCTCCCCCCTGAAGCAGGAGGTTTTTCATGGTTTCCGTGTCCCGCAGGGCAATAGCGGAAAAGAGTTCCTTTGCTTCTTCGTCCTGCAGGCCCCTGGCGGCTTCATGGGCAAGGGCCGCGGAACCGAGGTGCAGAACCGCATCCACCTTGAGAAACTCAAGAATCTCAGCCGCCATGAGCAGCACCTCAGCGTCTCCCTCCAGCCCCGGTATGCCGATAAGTTCGGCCCCGATCTGGTAGAATTCATTTTTCGAGATATCGTCGCTCTGCTGATGCCGCAGTATTGAATCGGCATACCAGACCCGGACGGGAAGGTCTTCCCGGTTCAGGGCCATACCCATCTGCTTGGCAAGAAAAAGGGTCACGTCGCTGCGAAGCAGGAGCAGTTCTCCCTCCCGGTCCATGAGCCGGTATACCCGTTCGGAGGAGGAGGTATCCAGCAGGGGTTTATAGATATCGTAAAAATCAAAAACCGGCGTTTCCGCGGGAAGATATCCCCATCCGGTAAAAATGCCGTCGATTTCGCTCAGGATTCTGCGGTGCCGGAAGGCTTCTTCCAGAAAGAACCCTTCTGTTCCCGGGGGAATCTGAAGCAGCCGTCGTTTCGGGGTCATAGTCAAAGCTCCTCATATTCAGTCCGGGCTACTATAACAGATACGCCGGGGGTTTACCAAGAGACGAAGAGGGATATAATTTAAGCTATGCCTTCCATAGAAATGAAAAGCGTGGACCGTCTTGGAAAGGGTGACAGGCTGCTCTTTGATGCCGGACCCTTTGCCAAAGCCGGTACCATTGTCGATGAACGGATTATCAGGCATCTCGGACGTCATCGGGTACCTGTTGTACCGACCCTTGCCCTGAGTTACGAAGAGCAGCATAAGACCGAAGGGAAGAGTGAGGATGAGCTTATCCGTCGTTTCCTGGACTCCCAGGAGGATGCCTGGGAACATGTACGCCGGAGGCTCTATGAAAAACTCAAGAGCAGTTATGTTCCTTTTTCAGAGAACGAACGTCAGTTCCAGGCGTCGGGAAAGCGGAAGCAGATAACGAAGGGTGTTCTGCTGGAGCCTCGGCCGGAACGTCTCTACCTGGCGGATATCGATGCCGGAAGTCACGCCATTCTGCCGGAGTCCACTGTTCATTACCTTCGGGACGGGATCAATACTCTCTACTCCATGCTCTCAAAGCTGAACGTGAGGTCGTCGGAGACCAGGGGAAAGAAACGACGCATTCCCCGTGTGGGATTTCATACCATTCGTCTGCAGTCCCTGTATGACGGAGAGCGTATTGCCACCGTGGGAGACGCCTTTGTTCTGCACGCCCTGGACTGCTGCTGTTATTTTCTGAATACCATGGTGAATATAAATAAAAAGCGGATTCTTGCCGGAGCTCCCCTTACGGAGCGGAGGTTCGATCCCGGCAACAAGGCCCAGCAGGACTCCCTTTTTCAGTACAGCCAGGAGTTTATCGTTGACGCGGCTTTAGGGGTGCTTATCGGTTTTCTCGGGTTCTTTCAGGAGGATATACATCATCAGGTCAGCGTTTCGTCGATTATCGACGGCAGCTCGGCCGCGGAAAAACGCTGCATAAAACTCCTGCAGCGTAATATCCTTGTCCTGCGCAACCTGCTGCGGGACCGGCATGATATTTCCGCCCTCACCCGGATGACCGCCCTGATGCAGAAGGTCTATGCCGACGGTACGGGTTTTCCTCCCCCCAACGAGAACCGCTATCTTCATGAATTCGTACGTCTTTTTCAGATAATAGCTGTCTATGACGAGCTGACCAATCCTGTTATCGGACACACCGGCTACAGCCGTATGGAGGTGATCGGATATCTCCGGCGGAACTCCGGACCCTACCGTCACGACTGGGAGCGTTTTACTCCCCGGCCGCGCTTCGACTCAGGCCTTCTTGATGAGTTCCTGCAGATCCTTGCCCCCTTCCGTGCGGGGGAGAAGGTGTATCTTTACAGCAGGGGAAAGCGCAGCGCCTACATCTTTGTCGGCCGGGTCTACACATACAGCGATGATACAATGCCCCTTATCTCAATTCTGAAGGACGAACGTTCCGGAAAAAGCTACCCCTTCGGCCGGCTCCTGATCCACATACCATCTTCGTCGGGCTTCTTTATGCAGAACGGAAAGATCATAAAGCGCTTCAGGGCCGACTGGGTGGGTGGGCTGCAGATACACGATACAGCGGTGAATCCGGGAGATCTGAGCGAATACCAGGACTTTCTTTACGGCGAAGCCCTGCCCCTGGCGAGGGGAGTCAAGGGGAGTTTTTAGAGATGTCCTTACGAGAATCCGGTGAAAAAACCGGGACTGTGGTATATTTCTGGGGAAGGAAGGTCATCAATGAACGAGAATCCCCCGGCAGAACTGCAGCGGCGGCTAAAGGAGTACGGCGATTATCAGGCTCAGACAGATGAGCACAGGCCCCTGGAACACGACTTTGTGCCGGATGATATTCCCCGGCGCTTACGGAGACTGCTCACACTGCTGAACAGCTGAAACGCCATCCCTGCCCGTTAATCCCTGAAGCGGTAAAAACCCAGCCTGGACCTGCCGAAGAGCCGCAGATCGAAACGTACAAGCCTCCCTGTTGTTTCTCCCGGATCATCCTCTTCGGGGAAATGTATCATCAGCAGTCCGTCATCCTCCAGACGTCCCTCGGCCATCTGTATGAATTCCTTTTTCCCTCCCAGAGGAAAAGGGGGGTCAAGGTAGATGTAGTCGAATAGACTGTCACCCGTCTTCAGGAAATGTTCGGCCCCCATGATATGGGCCCTGATGGGCGTTTCCACCATGGAGATATTCTCAAGGAGCACCGGGCGTTTCCCCCGGTCTTTTTCCACCAGGACCACCGGTTCCGCTCCCCGGGAGGCCGCTTCTATACCCACCACCCCTGAGCCGGAAAAGAGGTCCAGAAATGACTCCCCGGAAATGTTCCCCAGAATATTGAAGAGGGATTCCCGCATCCGGTCCATGGCCGGCCGGATGACCCCCTTCGGGCATTTTACTGTCCTGCCGCGGTAGCGGCCTCCGGTAACGCGCATTCAGCCTCCGTTTATCAGCTCTTCTTCAAAGGGTCGGGTACGATTGATAACCTGTCTCAAGAGGGAGTTCTCCGGTTTCAGCAGTCCAGGATCATCCTGCAGGATTTTTCGCGCCAGATTGCGGGCCCTGAGCATGGTTTCTCCATCCGCCGCGGGGTCCGCGAAGCGGAGGCGCAGGAATCCCGCCTGTTCGGTTCCTGTCATGTTTCCCGGGCCGCGGATCTTCAGGTCCTCCTCGGCCACTGCAAAGCCGTCGGAGTTCTCCATCATTACCCTGAGGCGCCGTTTTCCTTCCTCGCTCAGATCCGGTGCGTAGACCAGGAACATATAGCTCTGAAACTCTCCCCGGCCGACCCGGCCCCGGAGCTGATGGAGGGCGGCCAGGCCGAAGCGTTCCGCATGTTCCACCACCATGCAGGTGGCGTTGGGAACGTCCACGCCGACCTCCACCACGCTGGTGGAGACCAGGATGTCGATCTCTCCCGAACTGAAGGACCTCATCACCGAGACCTTCTCCTCCTCGTCCAGGCGGGAATGAATCAGTCCGAGGCGGAAATCGGGGAAGCGCTGCTTCAGGGCCTCGTACATACCTTCCGCGTCTTTCAGGTCCATCTTACTGCTTTCGGCGATCAGGGGATAGACGCAGTAGGCCTGTCGTCCGGTCCGGACCTCCTTTTTAAGCCATTCGTAGACCTTCTCTTCCCGCCCCATGCGGGCCAGATGGGTTATTACCGGTTTACGTCCCGGCGGCATGCTGCGGATAACGGAGACGTCCAGGTCGCCGAAAACGGTCATGGCCAGGGTACGGGGAATGGGGGTGGCGGTCATGACCAGCGTGTCGGGCTCCTCCCCCTTCTGCGACAAAGCTACCCGCTGGAGGACCCCGAAGCGCTGCTGTTCGTCGATTATTGCCAGCCCCAGGCATCTGAAACGGACCCCCTCGGAGAAGAGGGCGTGGGTTCCGATAAGCAGGTCGATCTCCCCGGATTCCAGCCGGGAGAGGATTTCCTCTCTGGCCCGGGACTGCACCGAACCTGTAAGAAGGGCCAGTCGCACCCCCGCGGGTTCCAGAAGTCGGGCGGCGTTTTCCGCATGCTGTCGGGCCAGGAGTTCGGTGGGGGCCATGAAGGCGGCCTGTTCACCGGCTTCGATGCTTTCACAGGCTGCAAGAAATGCGGTGAGGGTCTTGCCGCTTCCCACGTCTCCCTGTATGAGACGCGCCATGGGCCGTGAACCCCTCAGATCCTCCCGGATCTCCCGGAGGACGGTTTTCTGATCCCGGGTCAGCTCAAAGGGAAGGGACTCCAGTACCCGGCGGGCAAGGGTTCCCCGGGCTGTGGTCCTCTCCTTTCTGGTGGAACGGAGAGCCAGACCCCGGCGGGCGATGCTGAGCTGGAGATAGAAAAACTCCTCCCAGGCCAGGGCTCGCCGGGCAAGTCGGACCTCGTCAAGGGTTTCGGGACAGTGAAGTCCCTGGAGCTGCTTCTTTTTACTGACGGGAATTTCCTCCCGGGCGTATATGGGGGGGAGTTCGTCTTCTATCTGGTCGATGTATTTGGCCAGGCCTTCGTGTATCGCTTTACGGATTGCTCCCTGACGCAGGCTGGCCCCCGCCGGATAGATCGGTACCAGCGAGCCGAAGGAGCTTGTTCCGGAGGGAGTTTCCGATGCTTCAAACTCGAATGACGAAGCCTGGATTTCCCCGAAGCGGTAAGAAAACTGTCCGTAAATCCGGATCTGTGCTCCCACGGGGAGCTTCTGCTGCAGAAAGTTGCGGCCGAAGCAGTTCAGGGCGGCCCTGCCGGAGGAGTCCTCGATCCAGACCTTCAAGGTACGTCTCCTGCCGAAACCAAACCAGTCGTGGGCAATGACGGTGGCGATGGTGTTGACCGGACTGCCGCCGACTCCTTTGGACAGGGGAACTTCCGTCTTCCGGTCCTCGTAGTATCGGGGGGCGTGGAGCAGGAGATCTCCGAGGCTTTCAATTCCCAGGGAGGCAAAAGCCTCGGCGGTTCGAGGGCCGATCCCTTTGAGTTCCCCTGGTTGTGTCCGCAGCTCCCGCAGAAACACGTGGGCCGGTTAAAAGGGCAGGGAGGCCAGGAGCCCCTGAATCTGGTAGAACACCAGGTTGCCCAGAAGCCGGGTCAAAAGGAGTATGGCGCCGCTGAGGGCAAGGCCGGTCTGATAGGTCACGTTCTGTCCCCGGAGGATGACACGGGAGAAATATCGGAGGATCGGGGCGATAATAATGTCCAGGGTCTGAATAAAGGGGGAGACCATGGAGGCGCGAAAGAGAAGGGTAATAAAACGAATCAGAACAAGAATAAAGAAAAAGGTGAGAACCCAGCCGACGGCCCCCCACAGGGAGCCCACGATAATGGCAAGAACGATCCCCAGGGATATGCTTCCCGTCAGGGCCAGGCGGTTTGTAATGTTCAGGATAATTACCAGCACGATAAGCGCGGCCAGGGGAGAAAAGTCCATGGAACCCGCCCGCAGAAAGGGGAACCTGCGGAACCAGTAGAGGTAGGGGTCCGTAACCGAACGGAGAACCTCCATGGCTCTTCCGTAGCTCGCTCCCTGGAACCAGGTCATCAGAACCCGGATAAAGATCAGAATCATGTAGACCGAGAGGGCCCCGGAGATAAAGCGCATTACCTGTTGCATAGACTACTCCTTCCAGACTTCTTCTATTAAGGGATGGGAACCGATTTTCGGTATTACCTCGGGGCTCGTTGAGAGCTGGGCGTTGGCGCGGATAATAACCTCCCGTCCGGCGCTGCCGTTTCCCAGATGAAGATACACGGAACAGTCCCCGCTGTGCTCTATCAGGGCAGAGCGGAACTCGTAGAGGAGCTCTTCATCGTGAACATCCCGGGATATACGGATATGGATCTCCGATACCGTGGACTCCTTCAGTTCCGCGGGATCGACGATGCGGTCCACCAGAAACTTGGGGTCCTCTTTATTCTTGTCGATTTTTCCTTCCAGGCCTGTTACCATATCCACGCTTACCACATCCCGTAGCTGGGCCCAGGTTTTTGGAAAGAAGATCAGCTCCATGCTGCCGTTAAAGTCTTCGTACATGGCAAAGGCCATCTGATCGCCCTTTTTGGTAATAATCGTCCGCAGAGACTTGATCATCCCCAGCAGGGTATATGTCTTATCCGCTGCGGCATTTTCCGCCCGGGAGACATTGAGGCTTACGCATTTTTTGAAGATATCCCGGTACTTGTCCAGGGGGTGCCCGGAGAAGTAGTTGCCCAGGTTCTCCTTTTCCATACGCAGGAGTTCCATCTGGTCGAACTCCTCCCGGGGATCGAACTCAAAGCTGGACAGGCTGGCTTCATCAGCGGGATCGAAAAGAGATGTCTGGCCGAACTCCCTGCTCTCTTTCTGCTTTATGGTCCACTCCAGTACCTGCTCCAGGTTCCCCAGCAGAGTCGCACGGTTGAGTCCGAAGCGGTCAAAGAGACCCGCCTGAATCAGGGTTTCTATTACCCGGCGGTTGACCAGCTTCAGGTCGATCCTGTCGAGAAAATCGGTAAAAGAGTCGTAGGGACCTTCTTCTTCCCGTATCCGGATAATCTCTTCCACCGCGCCGGTCCCGACATTTTTGATTCCCTGGAGACCGTAGAAGATCTTCCCGTCAACCACGGTAAAGGTCTTTTCCGAAAGGTTTATATCCGGGGGCAGAATCTCGATTCCCATCTCCTTGGTGGAGGTAAGGTAATCGGAGAAGGCGTCGGGACTGTTTATTTCGTTGGTCAGGTTGGCCGCCATGAACTCGGCAGGATAGTTGGCCTTGAGGTAGGCGGTTTTATAGGCCACCACGGAGTAGGCGGCGGCGTGGGATTTATTGAATCCGTATCCCGCAAAGGGTTTCAGCATTTCGAAGATGTCATCGGCGAGTTTCTTGTCGTAGCCCCGGACGGCGGCTCCTTCAAGGAACTCCTTCTTCATCTTCTCCATTTCCTTCTCTTTTTTCTTACCCATGGCGCGGCGCAGTATGTCCGCTTTGCCCAGGGAGAAGCCGCCGATTATCTGGGCGACCTGCATTACCTGTTCCTGGTAGACTATTACCCCGTAGGTGGGTTCCAGTACCTCCTGCAGGTCCGGGTGGGGGTAGCGGATAGGGGCGCGGCCCATCTTGGAGTCGATGTACTGGGGGATGAACTGCATGGGCCCGGGACGGTACAGGGCGTTCAAGGCTATCAGTTCTTCGATACTTGAGGGTTTTGCCTGTTTCAGGATTCCCTGCATACCGGAGCTTTCGAACTGGAAAACCGCGGTACTTTTGCCTTCTCCCAGCATTTTGAAGGTGCTCGGGTCGTCCTCGGGGATTTTTTCGATATCGAAGCCGGGATCAATCTTGTGGATGAGCTTTTCCGTGTTCTTTATCAGCGTAAGGGTTTTCAGTCCCAGGAAGTCCATCTTGACCAGGCCGCACTCCTCCAGCTGGTCCATGGTGAACTCGGTGGAGACCTGCCCTGTCTTGGAGTCCTTGTAGAGGGGTACGTAGTCGGTGAGTTTGCTGCGGCCGATGACCATTCCGCAGGCGTGGGTTGAGGAGTGGCGGTTCATACCTTCCAGAACCAGGGCGGTGTCGATCAGCCGGCGGTAAATGCCTCCCTTTTCCCGGTAATCCTTGAGGCGGGGCTCCATCTCCAGGGCCTTTTCGAGGTTGATCTTGGGGCCGTCGGGAACGAGCTTGCTGATTTCGTTGGATTCGTTGAAGGGTATATCCAGTACCCGGGCGACGTCCTTCAGCACAGCCTTGGTCTTGAGGGTTCCGAAGGTACAGATGGCTCCGACCTTGTCGGCGCCGTACTTGCGGGTAACGTAGTCAATGACTTCGCCCCGGCGTTCGAAGCAGAAATCCACGTCAAAGTCGGGCATGGAGATCCGCTCGGGGTTCAGAAAGCGCTCAAAAAGGAGATTGTACTTCAGGGGATCGATGTCTGTAATCCGCATGGCGTAGGCCACAAGGCTCCCCGCACCGGAACCCCGACCGGGCCCGACGGGGATACCGCTGTTTCGCGCAAAATCAATAAAGTCCCATACGATAAGAAAATAGCCGGTAAACCCCATTCCCTGAATAACGCTGAGTTCATACTCGGCGCGTTTGCGGATCTCTTCTGTTATTTCAGGGTAGAGCCTGGCAAGACCCTGGAAAACAATGTGGCGCATATACTCTTCCGGGCTGGAGAAATCCTCCGGGATTTCGTAATCCGGAAGCAGCGGACCGGGGAGGGGGATCTCGAGACTGCACTGTTCGGCGATTTTCAGGGTATTGGAGATGGCTTCCGGGGTATCCCTGAATATGGCGGCCATCTCATCGGGGGTCTTGAAATAGAACTCCTGGCTGTCGAAGCGCATCCGCTTTTCGTCGGAGACCTTTTTCCCGGTTCCGATGCAGATCAGGATATCCTGAGCTTCGGCGTGGTCTTTTTCCAGGTAGTGAATATCGTTTGTCGCTATCAGGGGAATCCCGGTCTCCCTGGAAAGCTCTATGATCCGGGGATTTACCTGTTTCTGTTCCGGGATACCGTGGTCCTGCAGCTCGAGATAGAAGCCCTCCGGCCCGAAAAGTTCGCGGTAGAACTCCGCCGTCTTTCTGGCTTCTTCGTACTGACCGTTGAGAAGATGCGTCGGAATCTCGCCGGCGAGACAGGCGGAGGTGCAGATGAGCCCCTCGGCATGCTCCTGTAAAAGCTCGTTGTCGATGCGGGGTTTGTAGTAAAACCCATCCAGGTAGCCCCGGGATACCAGGACCAGAAGGTTCTGATAGCCCTGACGGTTCTTCGCCAGCAATACAAGGTGATAGTACTTGTTCTGGTTTTCCGAGCCGCTTTTTACCAGTCTCGATTTCGGTGCCACGTAGAATTCGCAGCCTATGATGGGATTGATTCCCTTGTTTTTGCAGGCCTTGTAGAAGCGCAGGACCCCGAACATGTTTCCGTGGTCCGTAAGGGCCAGGTGTTTCATTCCCAGCCCCGCGGCCTTGTCTACCAGCTTGTCGATACTTGCCGCTCCGTCCAGGAGCGAATAGTCGGAATGGTTATGAAGATGAACGAATTCCGGCATGATTCCCCTCTCGTTTCCACCACTATACCGCTATACGATATCAAGGTAAAGCCAATTAAAACCCGGGAAAAGCAAAAATCGTATTGACAAATACATTCTCCGTACATATATTACACATAGAGTGTAAATAAAACATTGCAAGGGTAATTTTCTTGTGATGGAGGAGTTGATATGAAACGAACTGTATTGATGGTGGTGTTGTCCTTACTGACGGTGTCTCTTCTGAGCGGGTGCATTCATCTGAAGGAATTCACCCAGGAAGAACTGGACAGAATAAGTCTCAATAACACTGTTCAGACAATTCAACCCGTCGGCGTCGCCGCATAGCAGGATACGCTGATCCCTACGGCCGCCGGTTTTTCCATGCGGCGGCCCGTTTTTTCTGAAAAAAGAGTGCATGCTGTGTATAATAGACGGCGAATTGATGTACGTATCGGGATGGAGGACAGGCTATGGGGATTCAGGAACGGAAAGAGCGGGATAAGAAGCGGCGTATCAGCGAGATTATTACCGCTGCCCGGCAGATTTTTATCTCCAAGGGATATACGGATACCACCATGCTGGACATCGCCGAAAAATCGGAGCTGAGTCGCCGTACCCTTTATCTGTATTTCAAGAGTAAAGAGGAGATTTCCTTCGCTCTTATGTACAATGCCTTCAGGGAACTCTATAAACGGATTCAGGCCTCCTACGAGGGGGGCGGAACGGGGATGGAAAAGATCGGACGCCTGAAACGTGCCTACCTCGATTTCTATAAGGATGATTTCGATAACTTCTATTTTACCGTCTATTTCAATGTCAAACTGAATTTGCGCAACATGGAGCAGGAAGATGCCAGGCGCTGTTTTGACGTGATAGAAAAAATACTCTCCCTCTTTGCCGTTATTCTTGAGGAGGGGACCCGGGACGGCAGTTTTCGGCCCCTGAAGGACTTCAAGTTGACCGCACTGGTTCTCGGAGAGATGATTCAGGCCTCCATGCAGCAGGTGGCGAGCCAGTATGAGCTTCTGGAGCGTGCAACAGGAAGAACCCAGGAGGAAATCCTGACCGAGCTCTTCGATTTGTCTATTCATTCCATAATCGCGTAAATGATGTAAAGAATAATTCACACCATGTGTTGATCTTTGCAGCGTATGTTTACCTGAATATCACATAGAGTGCATATAATGCATCAGGAGTTTTTAATGAGCTGGATAACGAAGCATCCAAAGTTTGTGCTTGCCATGACATTGATTATAACTATCATTACCGGTCTGCTCATTCCCGGAATTGTCATTAATAACAGCGTAAGGGTCTTTTTCCCCGATGATCATCCCTCGAATGTGAAACTTGAGCAGCTTGACGAGACCTACGGGAATCAAATACTGATGGTTGTCTCTTTGACTGATGAAGAGAAGGGCATTCTGACCCCGGCGCTTATTAATCATGTTTCAGAGCTGGTGAAAGAAATAGAAACCTATGATTTTGTCGAGGATGTAAAGGCCCTGACCAATACGGACTATCCCGTGGGGACCGAAGAAGGAATGGAGGTCGGTCCCCTCATCCCCAGGGATTTCTCCGGAAGCGGCGAGGAGATCGAAGAGATCCGCCGCAGGCTGATGGACTGGCCCCGGATGTACAGAAAAATGGTCTACAGCGATGACTTGAAAGCTACCCAGCTGATCATTTCAATTGACTATGATCATGAGGCCAGGGACCTGGATATCCTCTATTCAAAGGTCGTATCCCTGATCAGGGAGAAAGGTCTTTCCGGTGTCGAGTATCGCATGGCGGGACATCCGGTCATAACCCAGCGGGCCAGGGCATACATGTATCATGATCTTCTGATCCTGATTCCAGTAGTCCTGGCGGTCATTCTTACGATTCTCTTTCTGGCCTTTAAACGGCCCCGGGCGACGCTGCTTCCGGTAATCACTGTCGCAATTGCAACCGTCTGGACCTTCGGTGTAATGGCCCTGGCCGGGATCGAGTTCACCATTATCACCACGTGTCTGCCGGTTCTGTTGATCGCGGTGGGCAGCGCCTACGGCATCCATGTTCTAAATCATTATTACGATGAACTTTCAGAGACGGATTCCGGGCTTGAGCACACTGAACTGGTCGCCAGGTCTGTTCGAAGGGTAAGCAAGCCTGTGCTCATGGCAGGCCTTACCACCATTGCCGGCTTTATGTCCATCGTAACCTCCCGGATTGTTCCCCTGCGGATGTTTGCGATTTTCTCTTCCCTGGGGACTCTTTTTTCCCTGATTCTGGCAATGACCTTTATTCCGGCAATACTGTGCCTCAAGCCGCCCAAAGATCATGCAAAGATGCGCGACTCCGGCCATGCAGCTGAAATGCGGGAGCGCTTCTATATAAAGATCTTCAGCTATCTGCGCAGCCGTAAACCGGCGCTCCTTCTGGGAACCGTGATCATTATCGCTTTTTCGATCTACGGTCTGACGCAGATCGATATCGAGAGTTCGATGCTCGATTACTTTCCAAAGCAGAGTACCATGCGGCAGCATAACGACTACATTGCAAAGACGTTCAGCGGTACCAATATCTTCAGTCTTGTCATCAAAGGAGAGAAGTCGGGGGATCTTGCCAGGCCCGAGATTCTGAAGGTCATGGATGACCTGAAAACCTATCTGATCGAGCATCATGAAAAAATCGGCAAGATTATATCCTACTCGGATTTTATCCGGCGGATGAACATGATAATGAACTACCCCCCCGCGGAGGTTCCGGCGGACGGCGACGTTGTCACGCCTGTGGAGTCCTCATTTTCCTCAGACGACGACGTGGAATTTGCGAGTTTCTTCGACGACGCTGAACCGGAGGAGGATGCCTCGTTCTCGAGTTTCTTTGGCGAAGAAGATTCCGGGAAAGGGGCCGCGGGAGAGGTGGTTTCCACAATAGCTGAAAAGAAGGAATCCCCCTTTCCCTACGAACAGTATGCAAAAGAGATGACGTACCGCGATTTTCTTGAACTCATCAGTGAAGCGGCCCTGGAGAAATCCGGCACTGAGCTGACCGGAGGTGAGCTTGTTACGCTTATCCAGCGAAGGTTCAACTATCGCGGAGCTGCCTTCGACGAAATTCCCTGCGATCCCGGCAGATATCCGGTGGAAACCCGGGAGGACCTGGCCGATCTGATCAGCCAGTACCTGCTGCTCTATTCGGGCTCCCTGGATGAGTTTGCCGATGACGCGCTTGAACCGACTGAGGCCTGCATGACGATACAAATGACCAATAACGCCACCGGACCTGTAGCCGAGGTCATCAAAGACGCCAGGGCCTTCGCGGAACGGAATTTTCCCGATGGGTATGTGCTCGAAGCGGGGGGTACCGCCGAAATGGAGCTGGCGCTGACCAGGATGGTCACCAGTTCACAGATAGTGAGTCTCGTCGTGGCCCTGGTCATCGTTTTCATCATCATTGCCCTGGCCTTCCGCAGTATCCTGGCGGGATTGATCGGCTGTGTTCCTTTGAGCATGGCGATTCTGATCAATTTTGGAATCATGGGGCTCACCGGCATCAATCTCGATATTGTTACATCCCTTATAGCATCCATCGCGATCGGTATCGGAGTGGATTATACGATTCACTTTATGACCAACTATCACGAGGAACGGTTAAAGAGCGGCGATCTGCAGCAGGTAACCAGGAATTCCCTGAAGCTCTCCGGACGGGCAATCCTGATCAACGCGCTGGCGGTAGGTCTCGGCTTTGCGGTGCTGCTGTTCTCTGGTTTTGTCGTTCTGCGCTATATCGGCCTTCTTGTGGCGATAATAATGGGAACTTCATCCCTGGCGGCACTGGTTCTTCTGCCCATTATTCTGAATACCTTCCGCCCCTCTTTCATGACCCGGAAGTCAGGCGGGAAGCAATAACACAGCACTATCTTTTTTAGGAGTTAACAAGATGATCAAAAGAATCGCAGCAGTTGCAGCAGCAGTAATGATCCCCTTGAGCCTCTTCGGGCTGGACGGTACAGAGATCGCCCGCCGGGCTCATGATATTGAGGATGGGGACACAAGTCACAGTGCGGTACAGATGGACCTTATCGAGAGTGACGGCGAAGTAAAAAGCCGGCTTATCGAGGAATGGGGCAGGGATGAGGGAGACCTGACATCCATGGTAATGGTCTTCCGAAGTCCCGCGTCAGTCAAGGATACCCGGTATCTGCAGATTGAGAACGAGAACAGGGACGATGATAAATGGATCTATCTGCCGGCCCTGAAGCGGGTGAGGCGTATCGCGTCTTCCGAAGGAGACAAATCCTTTATGGGTTCTGATGCGACCTACGACGACATGGAAACACGGGAAGTGGAGCGGGACCATCACGAGCTTCTGCGGGAAGAGCGCTTCGAGAAATGGGATTGCCATGTGGTCAAGGCCTGGGCCAAGGACCCTGAAGACAGCCAGTACTCCTACCGGATCACATGGTTCGATACAGCGAGTTTTGTTCCGGTAAAAGTCGAGATGTACGATAAGCAGGAGACGCTTCTCAAAGTGCTCAGTGTCGAGGTGCTGGAGCAGGTTCAGGGCTACTGGACTCCGCTGCAGACTCTGATGGAGAACGTCCAGACCGGTCACGCCACCAGGCTTACCTTCAAGAAGATTGTCTATGACGAGCCCCTGCCGGATGCGCTCTTTTCCACCTCTTTCCTGGAAACCGGACGCGTCCGCTAGGGAGGAACGGGATGAAACGAATCTTTACAGCCGTGGTGCCGGTATGTATTTTGGCTTTTGTTCTGATCGTGCCGGTGTCAGCGGATGATTTCAGCTTTGATGAAATAGAAGGTTTTGACGAGGAGGGCGCTGTTACAGGCGCCCTCGAGATAGACGGAGAGCTGATCTTCCGCACCCGTGCCTATGTAAGCGAAAAAGCCCTGGAGGATGCCGGCGACCTGTCGGCGGAGGGAGATTCCCTTGAGGCCCTGCCCGGCGCACGAATCAATTTCAGTTATGCCGCGGAAAAGGCCGATATCTTCGTCAACCTTTACGCCGATCGTGCAAAGCTGGCTGAGCATCCGGAAAAACTGCTGGATGAAGCCTGGTTCCGCTATTACGGCAAGGGGTATGAGCTTGAAGCCGGTCTGATGAAAGTCGTCTGGGGTAAGGGCGATCAGCTGCATGTCGTCGATTTCCTGAATGCGGATGATCTTTCCGACGCGGTAAACCCGGATTATCTTGACCGGCGACTGGCGACTCCGATGATAAAGCTCAACCTCTATCCCGGGGAGAGAGGAAAACTGGAGATAGTCTTCCTGCCGACGCTGAGGGCAGACGAGATACCTCTCGAGGGCCCCTGGGCGCCCGGGGATGCTCAGGCCCTGGCCGGATACGCGGAAACCCTTGTTGATAATCTTGATCCCGATCCCTCCGGACTGGCAGATTTTCTGGACGGTGATGCCCTGTATCCCGATACTGATACCCTGGACTATTCCCAGGCTGCCCTGCGATATACCGATACCGTCGGGGCCCTGGATTGGGGCGTCAGCTACTACTATGGCTTCCTGAAACAGCCCTCAGTCAAGGTAAGCTTTGTGGATCCCCTTGATCCGGCAACCGTGAACGGACTGAAGCTCTCTTACGACCGGGTAAATGCCTTCGGTCTGGAGGCGGGAGCTGTCTTCGGCGGCTTCAACATGCGGGGTGAGTCGGCCTTGTATCTGAGCGAGGATGCAGACGGAGACGATCCCTATGTTCACAACAGCAGAATGAGCTGTCTGGCCGGCTTCGATCGGGATCTGCCCTTCAGTAATATGAATATCAATCTTCAATATACCGGGAACCTGGTTTTGGATGACCGGGAGATCGTCCGTTCGGATGATGTGGATTACGATCCCGACGGTCGCTACTTCAGGCAGCGACTGATCCTGAAGCTCACCGACTCCTGGGACCATGAGATGCTCAAACCGGAACTCAAGGGGATATATACCTTCGAAGACCGGGACTATCTGATTGCTCCTGGAATCGTATTCAAGCCGGCGGACAATTTCGAAGTCGAGCTCCAGGCAGGCTTCTACGGTGGCGAAGAGGATTACACCGATCTGGCGCAGTACGATGATGCGGATTACGTCGAACTTGGATTCACCTGCGCGTTCTAGGAATTATCGCCCCTTTCTGCCGCCCGGCGCAACTTCCCTGTTCTTCTGCAGGCGGAGGACGCCGGGCTTTTTTACGCCCCCCGGGGCTATTTCAGAAGCTGCCGTACCGAGCGGAAGCGTCTGATCATGACATCGCTCTCTTTCCGGATCTGCCGTACGAACTCATTCCCGTCAATCGTGCCCAGAACGGCGGTTTTTTCTGCCTCGTTCTGGAAGTTTACTGTCCTGAAGGGGTCGAGAAAATCTTTGCTGCGGCTTTTATAGACCTCCCCGGCAATCTGCTCCTGAATCTGTTCCGCCGCGGTAAAGAGTCTTTGCCATCCCGGGGCATCAGGGATATTCCCTTCGAGCAGAAGAAAGCAGGCCCAGGCGTCCCGTATTTTTTCCGCCGGATAGGTCTTATCCCACTTTTCACAGCGACGATGGATATCCTGCCATCCCGCCAGGTTTCCGCTGCGGATCTCGTCCCGCAGGAGGTCGACTTTCCGCTCCGGAACCAGCTGTCCTCCCATGTTGATCCATTCCAGGGGATCCGCCGTATCCGTATCGCCGGGAAGCCCGGCGATCAAACCGGCTCCTTTTTCTTCCAGACCGGGCAGAAGGGTGCTGGCGATGTAATAGAGAAGCATTTCCCGGTAGGCCTGTCGTGCCGCAGCGGCTTTCAGAATCCGGACTCTCCGCCGGGATCGTTCCACCAGGCCCCGGGGAGCTTCCAGGTTGTCGGCTTCCCCCGTCGGATCCCACTGGTCAAGAAGTTCCAGGGCGGATCGGATTTCCGCGGCCGTGTCGGGGGCCAGAAAATCAAACTCCAGGTGCTGACGGGGCTGTATGCGCCTGTCCCTGGCGGCATATTTTCGCGAGTTCCGGACCAGGGCATACATGTTGTAGTTCCACCAGAAGGCGGGGATTATATCAAGGCACCCGTCATGTTCGTTGTTGTTCACCAGGGAAAAGGGAAGGGGGATGTCCAGTTCCGACGGATAGCTGCCCTTGGCGATCAGGGTGAAGGAGGCGAATCTGGAGGGGTGCTTCAGGCTGACGTTCAATCCGGGCCAGAAGCCCCTGCCCGCATGAAGTTCGTTGTCGGCGCTCCGGCTGTTGTGATTCGATCCTACGGTTGCCCCGGCGGCCAGATTGCTCTGACCCATGAGCAGGGATGCGATAAGGAAGGAGTTGTTGTGGTGCTGCTCGTGAAAGGGAAAAATCAGGCTGTTGGAGACTTCGCAGCAGGCAATGGTGGAGTTGTCTCCCACAAAACAGTGGGAGAGACGCAGCCCCTTTGTGAGCGTAACATGGGAGGCCAGAACGAAATCCTCCGCCATTGCTCCATCGAGAATGCTGCATCCGGGACCGGTAATACCCCTTCGCAGTATGGTACCGAAGCCTATGCTGGTCGGCTCATCCCCGGAAGAATCAATGCTCAGGTCCTCCAGTACATCCGCTCCCCTGATTCGGCAGAAGCTGCCGATTCGCAGATCGATCAGGCTGCGGCAGCCCTGGATAAAGGTGTTTTCGCCGATTTCTCCCCTGTCTGATCCGCTGAAGGAGCGGTCTGTAATCTCTTCCAGGCGCCGCATCAGCTCTGAATCCTCCCGGTAACGGGACCAGAGAAAGGCGTCTGATCCCGTCATTCCGGGGAAGGGCGGTACCCCGCGGTCTCCGGCTTCGTTGATCAGGGAGATGCGCCGACGGGAGGATTCTTCCTCGCCGGGATTGCGTATTCCGCAGCCGAATTTTGCTCCGGGGCGGGTATAGATCTCCTGTATATCCGAGAGGATGCATCCCTGCCCCAGGTTGAAATTTGCGCAGTACGCCAGGTTTCTGATTACCGTCTGCCCTCCGATGCGGCAGTCGCGGATTTCGCTGTTGCAGATTCCGACCTCCAGCGTCCTGCCGTCATGACTCCGTCTTTCCGGATGGAGGCCCTGTATCCTGATCTCTCCGCTGAAGCTGGTGTTTCTGATCAGGTCGGGAAAAAAAGGATCGCAAACAAAAAAGGTGCTCCAGTCTTCCACCCTGTTACCGTTGGCAAGGAGCTGCTTTTTCTCTTCCGGGCTGAGCTGCCGGTATTCCTCCGGACCAGGGTTCCGTATAGTCATCTGTACTACTCCGAATCGTTGAGGATCTGGAGAAACCAGTTCAGGCTGCGCCGTATGCGGTGGACGTTGAATTTGTCCATCTCCGGATGATTCCGTTCGATCTGCTGGTGAAGCATCCGCCCCATTTCGAGTCCGTCCTCCGGGGGTATCGGAAGCTTCCTGCCGATGAGTTCCGCCTCGATGTTTCGTGTGCGTATTGTCAGGCGGTTGCCGATGCAGAAGCTGGTTCTCAGGTCGCTGATCACATCCTTCTGTTTGCGGACCACCCCGCAGAAAATAAAATGCTCCGGTGTAAAGAGCCGTTCCTGCTGACGGAACTGCTCCACATCCCAGTCCATAAAGGGGATACGGATTCTTGTTACCAGTTCTCCCGGCTCAAGGAGCGGTCCTTCGTCTCCGCTGATAAAGCGGTTGAGGTTTACCCAGCGGGTATTGCCGACGCGACGCAGTTCCAGGCGTACATCCAGCAGCAGCAGGACCGGATATGTCGAAAGCCTGTGACTCCGGGCGCAGATGTTGCCTCCCAGGGTTGCGTGGTTGCGGACCGCGGCGTTACCGATGTTTCTCAGCGCGGCATACAGGGATCTGGGCATGACATGCCGCCCGGTATTGATTATTTTGCTTATGGAGACCGCAGGCCCGATTTCCATGTAGCGTTCGGTACGGCTGATCTGGGATAGTTCGGAAACGTGGCCGAGATCGATAAGCTCACCGCCGAAACCTTCCCTCGGACCTTTGGACAGAAACAGGTAGGTTCCCCCCGCAAAGGGAACAGCCCCGGGGTGGTCCCGGTAATAGGAAAGAAGGTCCTGCAGGGTCGTCGGGGAGAATACCTTTGTGTTCCTCTGTTTTCTAACTGACACGGTGCCGGTTCCTTCGCAGACGGCCGGTGTATTGAACCGCCTTCAGGTAGGTACGAAAATCGGTACAGCGGCACTTTACGGCCCGATAGTATTCGGCAATCTCTTCCTCTCCCGGGTTCGGGGATATCTCCAGCAGGGCATGGGTGGTCAATATTCTGCCTGCGGCGCAGAACCGGCATGGTGAAAGCCCCGCTTCCCGAAAGCCTGCCAGGACCTCCTTGTAGGCGTGCTGCTTGGCGAAACCCTCGATGGTGGTAACCCTCATTCCCCGTACCCGGAAGAGGGGAGTCATACAGGAGTGGAATATCTCCCCGTTTATCAGGACTATACAGGAGCCGCACTCCCCGGAATAGCAGCTGGCATGGGTCCCTATCAGGTGGTAACGCTCCCGCAGCACATTGATCAGTCTGGTGTCAGCCTCGGCGTCAACGGTTTCTGAACTACCGTTCAACATGAACTGAATTCTCATGTCCCCTCCATATACTGGTGAATATTTCTTGGGGGAAGGGGAAAGCGGTCAAAATAGACCCCCGCCGCCTGACTCAGGGCGGCGGTGAATGCGGGGGGAATCATGATGTAGGGCAGATCTCCGATACCGGAGGAAAACTTCTGCCGGGAACCGCGGTTGAAGCTGATTTCCACCGGGGGTATGTCCTTGAGCTTCGGGAGATGAAATGGGGATTCCGAGGTTTCCAGATTCTGCAGGTTTACCGTGCAGCCTTCCACAGCATGCAGGATGCCGGTTTCCAGGACGCTTTCGGCCCGGTGGCGGTGGAGAACTTCGCCGCAGTCCACAGCCACCCAGACCCCCCGAACGCTCTTTTCCAGCAGTATGGGATCGAGTTCCAGTTCCACCACGCAGGCCGCCCAGCTTCTGGCGGCATAGGGACTTCCCTGAAGCTGGGATTCCTCCCAGCGCCCTTTCGCGGGTAGCCTGAACGACCTGGAGGCTTCTAGGGGCAGGGGGTTCCGGAAGCGTTTTTTCTGAATGGCCTCGCAGCATCGCTCCACCAGCCGGTACACCACCGTGATGTTTCTGGAAAGTCCCGACGGCCCGCTCTCCGGAATGCGGTCGGTGTCGTCATTGATGATATGGACCCCGCTCCGGGGAATCCCCAGGATTTCCGCCGCCCGGCGCCGTGCGAGGGATGCTGTTTTATGCATACCCGAAAGGCCGGAGGTAAAGATGTAGAGGTCTCCTTCCGACTCCAGCCGGGCTGTGACTTTGAAGCGTTCTGTCTCTTCTCCCCGTCCGAAGAAGCCGTTCCCCTGATAGACCCCGGCGATTCCGATTCCCCGGAGAGGACGGTTTTCCTGCTCGGGACTGCTGCGCCGTTTTTTCGCCAGCTCGTAGGCGGCATGTTTGCGGCTGAAATCCGAAGCCGCAGCGACTTTGGTGAGGAGTTCCGGCAGAGGGCTCTCCTTTTCATCCAGGTTCCGGAGCTTCCAGTTGAGAGGATCCGTCTGGGATACCTCGGCTATCAGGCTGGCATGGGTCTCGGAGGCAAAGAAACAGCCCGCAAGACCCGCTCCCGGAGAAAAGTCCAGGGGGCGCCGGGTTGTTTCTATGAGCCGGGTTGTAACGGAGACGTTTTTGCAGTTGTAGTTTCCCGCCGCCGCCGAGGAAGCCCTCTGCAGGGCTTCTTCGGAATAGACGGGGAAGGCCCCGGATTCAAGGTTAACCGTCACGTCGATGGCAGCCAGGTCGCCGTTCTTGTCCACCGCGGAGCGATGTTCTATGGCCACCGGGGTCCCCCGGGGACCGTGATGGAGGAGCTCATTGGCGCTGAGGATCAGTTTGCAGCTTTTTCCGGAAACCTGTGCCGCCAGGGCCGCGTAGGCCGCCAGAAAGGAGGGGTACCAGAGTTTCTCGTCAAACTGGGCGCTGAAGGCGGTGCGGCGTACGGTAACATCGGTCGGTCGTATATCAAGAACTCCGGCTACCGTTGATCGCACATGGTGCAGCCACTGGGTAGACGAGTAGACCACGAGGCGTCCTTCTTCATAACGGGCGAATGCTCCCTGGGCATCCAGGGACCAGGGGAGGGTTTCGTCCACATAATAACTGCCCTCGAGGATCTGAAAGGCCTCCTTCAGAACCTTTTCGGGGTTTCCCCGGCTGAGTCGATGCTCTTTGATGATCTGTTTCTCGAAAAAGTTCTCGAAAGAAGGCAGCACCGTAATGTCCCGGTAATCGATGCTTACATAGCCGGCGAACTCTTCCATCTCCTGCCGGTTATTGCCGGCGATCAGGAGCACCGGCTGGCCGAGGTAGTGGATTGTTCCTTCCGCCAGAATGGGGATTTTTCCCGAGGAGAGGTGGATACAGTTCTCTCCCGGAATATCCTGGGCCCCCAGCACGAGCATTCCGTCGGGGGGGTCAGGGTAGCTGATCAGGTTGATTTTACCCCGTTCAACCTGGGATCGCAGGATGGATACATGGAGCATGGGGGAGTCGAAGTAGTCGTCTATGTACTGAATGCGCCGTTGTTCCATACAGCCCTTTATTCCGCTTTACAACCATTCTTGACCGCCTGTATCACCCTGTCAACCTGGGCATCGTTCATACCCGGATAGATGGGCAGGCTCAGGCAGCGGGAATAGGCATCCATGGCATTGGGAAAGTCTCCGGGAGAAAAGGCGTAGCGGTCCCGGTAGTAGGGCATCAGATGGAGGGGGATGTAGTGAACGGAGGTGCCGACACCCCGGCGTCGCAGGGATTCAATCAGATTGTCCCGGTTTATCCGGGAATCCCGGGATACCTTGAGGATGTAGAGATGCCAGGCATGGTCCCCGGAGGTCCGGGGTATATCCAGTTCAGGCATCTCCCGGAAGGCTTCGGTATAGGCTGCGGCAATCTCCTTTCTGCGGGCGAGAAAGGTCTCCGCTTTTTCCAGCTGGACCCTGCCCAGGGCCGCCGCCAGGTCGGTCATGTTGTACTTGTACCCCGCTTCCACCACCGAGTAGGCCCACTGGGCCCTGTCCGAGGTGTAGCGGTCCCATATACTGCGGTCGATTCCATGGAGACGCATGGTACGTATGCGTTCGGCGATTTTATCGTTGTCCGTCACAACCATACCGCCTTCGCCGGTGGTTATGGTCTTGGTTGCGTAGAAGGAGTATACCCCGGTATCTCCCGATGTTCCTGTCCAGCGGCCGTCGTCAGATCTGACCGGAAAAGCGTGGGCGGCGTCTTCGACAATGGCGAGGCCGAACTCTCCGGCGATACTTTGAAGTTCCGTCATCCCGCAGGCTTCGCCGCCGATATGCACAGGTATGAGGGCCTTGAGTCTGTGGCCGTTTTTTTCTGCAGCACGGAGGGTTTCCCGCAGAATCCGGGGGTCGATATTGAAGCCTCCGGGAGTGATGTCCGAAAAGACGAGCTCCGCCCCCAGGTAGCGTACAACCTCGGCGGTGGCGGTAAAGGTGTAGGGACTGGTCACCACGGTGTCGCCGGGGCCGATACCCAGGGCTTCCAGGGAGAGGTGCAGTCCCGCGGTGGCGGAATTGAGGGCCAGGGCGCAGGTGCTGCCCACTTTCGAGGCGAACTCCGCCTCGAAGGCCTGAGTCTCTTTTCCGGTGGTAAGCCAGCCGGAGCGCAGGACCTTCAGCACCGCCTCCTCTTCTTCCCGGCCGATGGAGGGCAGGGCAAAGGGGATAAACTCAGTACCGGGGTTCGTCATCGGGGACCTCGAAGCTTGGAATATGCCTCGCCAGGGTGGAACGGAGGACCCGGCGGTCACGGAAGGTTTCGGGCTTGAGGGGATCAAAGAAACAGACCGGCTTCAGGTCACGGATCAGATCATCCAGGCTGCCCGTGATTCTGCTGCGATGCCTGAGTCTCAGAATCCGCTGAAAATCGGTGGCCTCCCCGGTTTCACCTTCCGCCCACAGTCGTTCGCTCAGTTTTTCCCCCTGCCGGAGGCCGATGTAATTAATGGGAATATCCGTTCCCGGTTCGTACCCGTAAAAACGGATCATCTGCTCCGCCAGCTCCCGTATGGGTACCGGTTCTCCCATATCCAGTACGTAGAGATCCCCTCCGGTTCCCAGACCTCCCGATTTCAGCACCAGGGAGACGGCTTCGGGGATCGTCATGAAGTAACGGGTTGCCCTGGGGTCCGTGATGGTTACCGGTCCCCCTTTGAGAATCTGCTTCTTGAAGAGGGGCACGATGCTTCCCCGGCTGTCCAGTACGTTTCCGAAACGGACAACCATAAAGTGCTGATCGCCGTTGTTCCTGGCGAGGGCGAGCTCTTCGGATATCATCTTGGAGGCGCCGTATACATAACGGGGTTCCACCGCCTTGTCGGTGGAGATCAGTACCAGCCTGGGCACAGCGCTTTCCCGCACCGCCTCCACCAGATGGAGGGTCCCGAAAACGTTGTTCTTGATTACCTCTACGGGATTGCTCTCCGCCATGGGAACGTGCTTGTAGGCGGCACAGTGAAAAATAATGTCCGCCTTGAGGCGCTGGATTATGAAGCGGGTATATTCCCTGTCCTTGAGGTCTCCCACCACCGGTACCAGGGTGGCCTTTTCTCCGACTCCCTCTTCCTGGAGGATCTTCAGCTCCTTTTCAATCTCATAGACGTTGTTCTCGCCGTTGTCGAAAAGGTAGAGACGTTCCGCCCCCGCGGACAGGAGCTGCCGGGAAAGTTCCGAACCGATGCTTCCCCCCGCACCGGTTATCAATACCCGCTTGTCCCGCAGGTAACTGAGGGTCTCCTTAAGGGGAATACGGACGGGTGTGCGTCCAAGAAGATCTTCCACGGCAATCTCCCTGGTCTGTATCAGATGAGCGTCGCCGTCGATTATCTGTGCCAGGTTGGGAAGAATGCGGATGCGGTCAAAGGAAGCGGAAGAGAGATGTTCGTAGATGGTCGTGAGCTGGTCGTTCGTGGCTCCCGGAATTGCGATCAGGGCCTCATCCGCGGGACGGGTCTCAAAAATTTTGCTGATACGGGCAATGGGGCCCAGAACGGGGATATCATCAACCTTGGTGCCGATTTTCCCGGGATCATCGTCCAGGAAGGCGACAAGCCGGCCAAAGGTTCCCTTGGTCTTTATCTCTTCCGCGATTTTGCGGCCTGCGAAGCCTGCGCCCACTATATATATGGTTCTACCGCTTTTTTGCATTCCTATTTTTCTTCTTCCGATGATGTTTCGATCAGTTCAAAACCGAAATCTACCATAAAAGAGTCTTCGTACATATTCAAGCGGACTTTCGCCCTTCGTTTTCGTCTGTCCACTTTGATAATTCTGCCTTCAAGGCCTTTCAGGGGGCCTTCCTTGACCTGTATCCGGTTGTTCTCATCAAAGCGTACCTTTGACGCCGCAACCGTTTCCCCGTGCTCGAGAAAATGGAGGAGTGTCCGGCGGTCTTCCCCGTGGAGGGGTTCGATGTTGGTGTTCGACTTGAGAAACTTGTAAATCCCCTGAACGGGCCGCAGGGCCCAGTAGACCTCCGGTTCCAGCTTCTCAGCTTCAATGAAGAGATATCCCGGGTAGATTGCGGTGGTTTCCTTCCGCGTTTTTCCCCGCCGTCGGATCATAAGGGTTCGCTGAGGGAAAAGCAGACGTCCATAGTTCTCTTCATCCAGTCCCGCCACGCGCATCGCCGCCCGGGCAAGTTTGAGGGCCCTGGCTTCTCCCCGGGTTTGAACCTGCAGTACAAAATACTCCATTGATGATGGGCACATTACCACGGATATGGAAAAGCGATCAAGTCGGAAAAAAAGCAGTCGATACTAGAACCGGAGGTATCCATGGTTCGTCGTTTGCCAGGCATCGTGTTAGTTCTTGTCTTCTGCGGGGCTGCTCTTTACAGTGATGCGGTTCTTATTTTCACCACCAATTCCCTGGATCCTGAACGTCTGTCGGTGATGGAACTGCAGTCGGCCGTGGAGGACGGAGCAATGGCGGCGCTCTTCGACGCAGGACACATTGTGTTCAATGCCGGAGTGGTTGCCGGGAATCCCAGGTTGAAGGGGCCTTCCGACAGACTCTCCATGAGGATGGCAAAAAGCGGCGGAGCCCTCTTTTTACTGGAGATCGATCTGCTTTACGAAGAGCCTGAAACAGACGAGGAACAACTGAATGCCCCTTCGGCGCAGTATCGTCTTTATGATGTTATGCAGGATACGCTGCTGACCCAGGGGAGCCTTTCCCCCGGGGATGTCAGGAACCGTGAGGATGCCGGTCCGGAAGAACTCAGTACAGCCCTTGGCAGTGCCATCGCCGATCATGCGGTTTCGATGCTGCGGCGTCAGGGAAACGGGGAGGCCGGCGATGTATGATGAGGAGACAAATGTATGATCAGGACGACAGCTAAAGTTCTTATATTCAGCATATTATTCTCTCTGATTTCCTTTTCCCTTTTTTCTCAGTCCGAATGGGAGGGTACCACCGCCATGGGACGCTATGGGGAGTTTCCTTCCTCGGGGCTCTACGGGGCCTCCAATTCCTTTCCCCGGAATACCCTGGTGGAGGTGGAGAACCTGGAGACAGGTATGTCCGCCACCGTTCTCATTGTCGATCGTCTGGATGATCCGGGGCTGTTTCTGCTTCTTTCCCGGGAGGCTGCCGAGAATCTCGGCATCGAGGATGACCAGATCGTCCGGTCCCGGGTACAACTGGCGGATAACTCACGGCGTCTTTCCATAGAGGACAAGGACCGTCCCTATCATCCCGACCCGGATATCAACCCCGGTGCGGAGGATGAGCTCTCCTTCCTGGACCGCTACGCGGCTACAGAGGCTGCACCCGGGACAGCGCCTGTTCCCCCGGCAGCCCTGGCTGTTGTTCCGCCGGAACCGGAAGAGACCGGGGATACAGAAGAGTCCCCGGCCCGACCTGAACCCGAAGCAGCAGCTGAAGCGCCTCCGGCGGTGGTGGCGGACATCGCAGTGGAGCCGGAGCCTGAACCTGAGGCCCCTGAATTGACCGAAACTGCCGAACTGGACGAAGGACCTCGTGTTGAAGAGCTCGTGGCCACCGCCCCGGAAGAGGATGTCCCGGATCTTCCCCTGGCCGAACCGGAGCTGAAGGACCAGGCAGTCGCAATGGGAATAACGGACAACCTCTACGGTGCGGCTCCCGGCGAGGAGGAACTCGCACTGGGCGAGCTCCCGGTACCTTCCGAGGCTGCTGAACGGGAAGCCGCCATTGCCGAGCAGTTTCCCCTGCCTCAGCCCCCCTACAACGGAGAAGAGGAGAGCTTCGTTGCCGCCGTTCCACGGCTGATCGAGGAACCCCGGCTGGAAGCTGAAGAGGAGCCCGCGGAAGAAGAGATGGCCGCCGCACCTGCGGAGGAGCCTCAGGGCGAGACCGTGGTGGTGCTGGAACCCGCGGAAGCCCGGCCGCCTGAACCCTCTGAAGGGGAGGAGTCGAAGGCCTTGGTCCAGGCTGAAAAGGAAGAGGTCGAAACCCTGGATGTGCCCACGGCTCTTCAGGTTGAACCCGACTCCCTCTATCTTCAGCTGGGGGTCTACACCTCGCCGGTAAGCGCCGAATCCACGGCGGCACGTTTTAAAGGTACCTATCCGGTGCTGGTATTGAATCAGGATAACGCCTATTATAAGGTTCTGGTCGGTCCCTTATCGCCGGATGAAAGCGGAGCCCTCCTGATGAACTTCAGGGCCAGGGGGTTTCGGGACGCCTTTATCCGCAAAGGGTACTGACAGAATAAACCGGAGAACAAGAGAGACTGATGCCGGACCCGAAACAGGAAATAGACTCGTTATCGGAAAAGCTGCTTGCATGGCAGCACGAATATTACCAGCTGGCCCGGCCCTCGGTCTCCGATACCGAGTACGACCGGGTTTTTGATCGTCTTCAGGAGCTCGAAAAGAAGCATCCCGAACTCAAAAAGCCGGATTCTCCCACCCTCAGGGTGGGAAGCGATCTTTCCGCAGAACTCCCGGAGGTCGAGCATACCATTCCCGTCCTGAGTCTCGACAAGGCCTACAGCGCTGCGGAGGTGGATGCCTGGGTAGCCAAGACCGCGAAAAATGCCGAGGAAGAGCTCTCCTTCGTCGTGGAGGAGAAGATCGACGGGGCCTCCATCGTTCTTTATTACGAGAACGGGGTCCTGGCCAGGGGAGTTACCCGGGGTAACGGCCGGGTGGGCAACGATGTAAGCGCCAATATCCGCACAATCCGCTCGGTACCTCTGCGGCTTTCGCAGCCCGTCTCCATCGCCGTCCGGGGAGAGGTTTTTCTGCCCCTGGACCGTTTTGACGAGATCAACGCCGAGCAGGAGGTTCCCTTCGCGAATCCCCGCAACCTGGCGGCGGGCACCCTGCGGCGCAAGAAGAGCAGCGAGGTTGCCCGGGTGCCCCTGGAAATCTTCGTCTACGAAGGCTATATGTCCGGCAGCGAAGAAGAGCCCTTCGATCAGCACCACCTTGTCCTGGATTACCTGCTGAGCCTCGGTTTCAAGGTCAATCCCCGGCTGGGGATTTTCGGGTCCGCCTGTGAAGGCCCGGTTTTCCGTACCGGCAGCGGACTTGAGTTCTCTTCAGGACCCCTTGAAGCAGTGGGCCCTTTCCTGGAACGCATGAACCGGGGGCGGAGCGGTCTTGGCTATGAAATCGACGGTCTGGTGATCAAGGTGAACGAGCTTGCCCCCCGGGAGCGTCTCGGCTATACCGGTCACCATCCCCGCTGGGCCATCGCCTACAAGTTCGAGTCCCCCCAGGCTGTAAGCACCGTGGAAAGCATCGATGTCCAGGTCGGCCGTACCGGGAGAATTACCCCGGTGGCCAGAATAAAGCCGGTCAGAATCGGAGGATCCACGGTCTCCAACGTTACCCTGCACAATCAGCAGTACATCGAAGCCCTTGAGCTGTCCGCGGGAGACCAGGTGGCGGTTTCCAAACGGGGAGACGTTATTCCCGCGGTGGAGAAGGTGATAGAAAAGGGTGAATCCTCCGCCCCCGTATGGGCGATGCCCGAAACCTGTCCCTCCTGCGGGGAGGACTTGAGTCTCCGGGGGGCCCACCACTTCTGTACCAACCGGCGCTGCCCCGACCAGGTACGGGGAAGGATCAACTTCTTTATTGCCCGGGACCAGATGGACATCGACGGGCTGGGGCCGGAAACCGCCGCCGTTCTGATGGACGAGGGCCTTGTCGCCGGGATCGAGGATCTCTACACCTTCGAAACCGAAAAGCTGAACGGGCTTCCCGGTTTCGGCGAGAAAAAGATCGACCTTATACGCCGGGGAATTGAAGAGAGTAAAAAGCGCCCGTTCAGGATCGTTCTCCCCAGCCTGGGGATTCCGGACCTGGGGCAGAAGGCCGCGGAGCTGCTGATAGAGGCAGGCTTTCGGGATATCGACTCCCTCCTCGAGGCTGCGGATAACAGGCAGGAGGAAAGACTGGCGGAAATTCACGGCATCGGCGAAAAAACGGCGGCCTCGATTCTCGAGAGTCTCCGGGACCCGGAAATCCGGGGACAGATCGATGCCCTCCGCAGAGCAGGACTGAATTTCCGTGAAGAAGAAACGGAAACCCATCGGCAGCTGCCCCGGATCTTCGAAGGCCAGGTCTGGTGCGTTACCGGGAGCTTTGAAAACTTCAAACCTCGTTCAAAGGCCATGGAAGAGGTCAAACTCAGGGGAGGCCGGGCTGTGGGTTCCATTACGGGCTCTGTAAGCCATCTTCTTGCCGGGGAGGGTGCCGGAAGCAAGCTGAAGAAGGCCCGGGAGCTGGGAATCCGGATTGTCGACGAGGATGAGTTCCTGAAACTCCTGGGACCGGAGAGGGAATCCTGATGGCCCTCTCCTTTGCAGAGCGGGAAAATCTCAAAACCCTTCTTGAAGCCGAAGGATACGGAGTGATTCCCAACGACCGGTTCAGGATCGATATGGAGGAATCCTTCAGGCAGCTCTGGAAACGGGTGGAGTCCTTTACCATGACCGGCATGGAACGGGGATACGGCCTCTACCAGGCGGTACGGTATCTTGAGGAGCGGAATATCCCCGGGGATTTCGTGGAGTGCGGCGTCTGGAAGGGGGGCAGCTGCATGCTCATGATGGGGGCCCTGCAGGAGCTCGGAGCTGCAGCAAGGACCATCAGGCTCTACGATACCTTTACCGGAATGCCGGAACCGGGGGATGAGGACATCATCGCCTGGAACCGGCGGCCGGTAAAAGAGAAATGGCAGAGCCACGCCCTCGATTCCTGGGCCGTGGGGCTGGACGAGGTCCGGGCGAATCTTGGCCTGATGAATTACCCGGCGGAAAAGATACTCACCATTCCCGGGGACGTGGCGGAGACCCTGGCTGCCGACCGGCCCGAAGGGATCGCCCTGCTGCGCCTTGATACCGACTGGTACGCCTCCACCCTGCTGGAACTGGAGCTTCTGTACCCCCTGCTTTCCCCCGGGGGGGTGCTGATTATCGACGACTACGGCCACTTTGAAGGGGCCCGCAGGGCGGTGGACGAGTACTTTTCCCGTCCTGAGGTTCCGGGGATTCTGCTCTCCCGGCTGGATTATACCGGCCGTATGGGGATAAAGCATTAAGCCCCTTGACGATCCCCCGCTTTTTCAGGATTTTATACACGGGCACATATAGTACAGGTGCCCATACAGTATATTTTTGACAACAGAATAAGGAGACCTCACAGATGACTCGTGAACAAATACTTCAGAACGCCCAGGTGCGGGAGCAGAGCATCCTGCGCAATGTCTATGTCTGGATGACCCTTGGTCTTGGGCTTACCGGGGTTATCAGCCTCGGTATGGCCTCCAATCCAAACCTGGTCATGTCCCTGGTCCGCAATCCCCTCCTGTTTTACGGGGCAATAATTGGGGAGCTGGTCCTGGTAATGTTCCTCTCCGCCCGGCTCATGCAGATGAGCGCCACCGCCGCAACCCTCGGATTCGCCGGATACGCCGCCCTGAACGGTGTTACCCTGTCGGTGATATTCCTCGCCTATACCGGGCAGAGCATCGCCCAGGCCTTTTCGTGGCAGGCGGTACCTTTGCAGGAATGAGCCTCTGGGCCACCACCACCCGACGGGACCTGTCGTCCATCGGCAACTACCTCTTTATGGGGCTTATCGGGCTGATCATCGCCATGGTAGCCAACATGTTCTTCCGCTCCGACAGCTTCTCGCTGCTCATCAGCCTGGTGGGTGTGGCTCTTTTTCTGGGGCTTACTGCCTACGACACCCAGATGATCAAGAGCTGGAACCGGCAGTTCGGTTCTTCCATCGACGAGGCGGGCTATATAAAGCTCTCCATTATGGGAGCCCTGAAGCTCTACCTCGATTTTATCAATCTCTTTCTCTTTTTCCTGCGCATCTTCGGCCGCAGGGACTGACCCTTCAGCAGCCGTCGCGGCTGCTGTGGCTTAAGGGGTGCCGCAGAACCCGTGCCCGTATCCGGCTGTCGTCGCAGGGCACGAGTTCCGGCAGCTCTCCGGCCATGGCGACGGAGTCATCGATCAGTATAAGTACTCCCCGTACCCCCGGAAGCCCTGCGATACGTTCCGCGGCTTCCCGTGCACTCGCCGGGTCTCTGCTCAGGTTTCCCGCCAGGGTAGCTGCGGCATCCGCCAGGGATGCGTCCCCGGCTGATACGGTGGCCAGGCTGCAGTTTCCCAGGGAGAGGGAGTGTCCCATTTTTGAGGATGATGAGCAGAGGGCAAGGGGAGTCTCTTCCGGAGAAATCTTGAAGGCCACCCTCCCGGAGAGGGCGCTTTCCCCTCCGTACAGGCCGATATAGGCCTCCTCCCGTACATGCAGAAAGATATCCCCGCCGTTGTTGATTATCGTATCCCGGCAGCCTTCAGTTCTGGCGGCTTCGGCGGCCATCTGGGCCACCGTACCGGCTACCGCGGCCATGGGGCCGACGCCGACCAGGAGGGAGGCTTTGTGCATGCGCCGTACCGCCTCCGGGGGCTCCCCGGGCAGCTCTTCCAGGGGGGCCATGGCCCGCAGAAAATCCGGAAACGCATCGATATAGGCGGCCAACTCCCGGCGGATTCCTTTAACCGCGGCTTTAACGATATCGAAACGTTCAGTTGCCACTATAAAGGCCGCCTCCCGGTGGCGGAACTCGATAAACTCGTGCATCAGATTATGGAGGAACAGGCTCCGTAGGGGCAGTTCTCGATGCAGCTCAGGCATTCAACGCATTTTGAATCATCGAAAACCACCTCCCGGCCCGGCTCGCCGTTGAAATGGAGGGCCCCGGTGGGACAGTGGGGAATGCAGTTTCCGCAGGAGACGCAGAGGGATTCATCCCAGCGGAGGCCCTTCTGGTGTTCCCGGACCTCGATGTTGAGCTCCCGTACCCAGTCGATTCCCCGGGCGATGTCCTCGTCGGAACCGGTCAGGTCCAGAACAAGGAAGCCCTCTTCGTCGGGGGTCACCTTCGCCCGGAAAATGTTGATGATAAGGTCGTAGTCCTTTACCAGGTGGTAGACGATGGGTTTTTCCGTCTCGCACCGGGGAAAATAGAGCATCAGGCGCTTGGTTGTCATCAGCGTACTCCCTGCAGGGCTGCGGGCATTGGGGATGAGCTGCCCGTGGCCGGAAGCGGGGCAGCCGGGGTGTTGACGGTAAAATCTCCGGCTCTGATCTGGTCGGCCAGAAGGTTCGCCGCCTTCAGGGCCTTTGCATAGGAGGAGAGGCTTCCGGTCTCAACACTTCGTCCGAAGAGCCGGACCTCTCCCCGGCGCAGATCGGCGTAGCTGACATGGGTCAGAACCTTGCCGGTATTCTTCGGGTAATCCACGGCATAGTCGATTACCGGGGCCATGATATCCTCGTCCCGTACGGTACAGCCTTTGAGCACCTCCGGACCGGTGATGGGTATGGGAATGGCCACCCCCAGAGCCAGGCTGACGCCGTAGCCCCGGATTGAGACCCCCCGCACGAACTCCGGGTCCATCTGCTTGAGATCCCCGGTAAGTCCCAGGGTCCCGGCCCCGTCGACGGGGACGCCGGTGTCCCCCCTGGGGGCATCCGGACTGTGCTGGGTCCCCGGGGCATAGACGATTCCCGGCGCTCCCGCGAGCCATACCTTGCTTCCGATACCGATGGAACGGTACCAGGGGTCGTTTAAAAGGGGGCTCAGCTGTCCTGCGGAGGAGTAACCCAGGGAGCCGTAGGCCGGTTTCAGGGCTCCCAGGTAGGTGTGTATCAGCTTGTCCGAGGAGTTGACCGCCGCGTTGTAGTTCTGGTAACAGTTCCTGGGATTCGTCATGATCGCCTGGTTTATTTCCGCCAGGCTGAACTCACTGCGAAGCTCCCGTAAAGGGTACTCGTCGGTACCGTAGGAGCGGGCGTAGAGCTGTACCTTTTCTCCCCGGACGAGCTTTTCTATGACATGTCCGCCGCCGAAGCGAAACTCCCCGGGATAGTAGAGGTTGGCGGGATCGTTGACCTGGAGCTGGGTCGCGCCCAGGTACAGATCCACCGCCGCGATTCCGGAATAGACCTCCACATCGTCTATCCAGGCCTGGGTTATGCGGATCTTGGGTTTCGAGTGCCCCAGGTTCATGAATACCCCGGAGGAGCACATGGGACCGAAGGTGGCAGTGGTAACCACGTCGATCTCCCGGGCCGCCTCCTGGAGGCCCTTCCTTTCCACGTAAGCGATAACCTCTTCGGCGGTCATTACCACGGCCTTGCGGGATTCGATCTTTCTGTTGATATCGTCGATGCTTTTCAGCTGATTCTGTCTCTGAGCTTCTGGTTTTTTCATTTCCTGTCCTTTTATCCCCTGTATCGATAACCGGGAGCGCCGCTGACACCGGGCTCGAAGGCGAAGATTCCGCCCGCCTCAGGATACTTCCTGAGCCCCTCAGGGTCCATCCCCTGCCGGGCGGTGGTCACGAAGAGGGTCGCCCGATCTTTGCCGCCAAAGCAGCAGGAGGTAACATGGGGTGCGGGGATTCCGACCTGTTCGATCATTTCCCCGTTTTCCGGATTCCACCTGGCGACGCAGGCTCCCCGGTAAAAGGCAATCCAGAGCATTCCTTCATCGTCGATGGTCATGCCGTCGGGGCTTCCAAGTTCCGGGGGGGTGGAAAAGGCGATCCGCGGCGAGGATATCTCCCCGTTTTCCATGTTGCAGGAGAAGGCAACCACGCATTTTGTGGGGGTGTCGATATAGAACATCAGCGAGCGCTTCAGGTCCCAGGCAAGGCCGTTGGAGACAGTAACCCCCTCCACCCTGCGGCTTACAGCCCCTTTCTCGTCGAGACAGTAGAGGGCGGCCGTACCGGTGGTGCGGCTCAGGGACATGGTTCCGGCCCAGAACCTTCCGGCGGGGTCGCATTTGCCGTCGTTGAAGCGGCTGTCCGGATTGTCCGTCTCGGGAGAGGCGATTTCCTCAGAGTCGCCGCCTTCGGAGGAGAGGCGGAAGAATCCCTTTTCTCCGGCGGCGATAAAATTGCCCTCCCTGTCGAGGACCGCCGCTCCCACCTTCTGGCCGGCTGTAACGAGGGTATCCGTACCCGGAGAGGGATCACAGCGATGGATCTCTCCGGCATTGATATTGACCCAGTAGAGATGCTGGTCCTCTTCGTCCCAGAAGGGTCCCTCCGCAAGCTCCGCCCGGGCGTCGAGAATGGTACGTACTGCGTATTTCATCCCTCTATGGTAGAAACTTGCAGGCGTCTTGTCAAAGACTTTATTGGTGTTCCGGTTCCCTGGAACGGACACGGTCAGCCTTGTCCCGGTCCGGCAGGAACAGTACTATAGAGCACAGCATGAGATTATTTACCAATGCCCGCTTCTGTTCCATGGAAGCCCCGGACGACCATTACGACGCCCTCCTCGAGAAGGGGGGATCCATTCTCCGCCTCTATCGCCGGTCCGGGGAGATTCCCGCCGACCTGCACGCTGAGCGAATCGATCTCGACGGGGCATGGGTATACCCGGGCTTTACCGATACTCATACCCATTCCTTCGACGGAGGTCTCTATTCCCTCTGCCTTGACCTGGGAGGCTGCAGCAGCCTCAGGCAGGTGATCGAGGCCCTGGCGGGAGTCCGCCCTCTCGGTGGGCTTGCCTTTGCCTGGAACCTGGATGTTCACAGGATTCGCGAGGGACGCTTTCCGAACCTGACTGAACTGGACAGGGCGGTTCCGGATATCCCCCTTATCGTCAAACGGGTTGACGGCCACTCCTGCATGGTCAACAGCGCCGCCCTCAGGGCGGTCCCCTGGAAAAGCGGTTCTGCTCCCCAGTTACTGCCCCTGACCCGGGAGCTGAGCAGGGAGGCTTCCGCCTGGTTTCAGAGTATGGTGGATGAGGAGGGAATCCTCTCCGCCTACGACGCGGCCTCTCGAATCGCCCTGAAGGCGGGATTGACCCGTGTCCATACCATGGTGGGGGACGGAGAGAGCGACCCCCGTCATTTCGTCCTGCTTCGGGACAACCTGGAGCGCTTTGACGTCGACTTTGTTCCCTATCCCCAGATCAGCAACGTGAACAGGGCCCTGGAGCTTGGATCCCCCCGGGTGGGGGGCTGTCTCCTGAGCGACGGCTCCATCGGCAGTCATACGGCGGCCCTGAATGCACCCTACGCCGACCAACCGGAGAGCAGGGGAACACTCTACCGTGACCAGGACTTCTGGTACCGTTTTGTCCGGGAGGCCCACAGGGAAGGTCTTCAGGCCTGCGTGCATGCCATAGGGGAGGCTGCGGTGGAACAGATAGCCGGGGTGCTCAGAAGGGTGTACGATGAAGATCCCAAAGCGCTTCATCATCAGATTATTCATTGCGAGATGGTGAGCGACAGGAGCCTCGAGCTCCTTGAGGGACTGCCCGCAGCGGCTCCGGTACAACCGGCCTTTGACGCCCTCTGGGGAGGCGAAGGGGGATTGTACGAGAAACACCTGGGGAAGGAAGGTCGTGCCCGGTGCAACCGCTACGCTTCCCTCGCCCGGGCGGGGGTACTGCTTACGGGAGGTTCCGACTGGTATATAACGCCCCTGGATCCTCTGGGGGGTATTCGGGCCGCGACCCGGCTGTCAAACCCTGCCGAAAGGCTTTCTCCCTTCGAGGCGATCCGTCTCTATACCGTAAACGCAGCAAAGCTCACCGCTTCGGATGACCGGCAGGGATATCTCCGGGAAGGATACGAATGCGACCTGAGTATTGTCTCCGGTCCCGGGGAGGGGGAAAAAAGTGCCGTAAAAGGGGTGGTAAAGGAAGGAAAACTCCTCTTCCTGCGGGGACGGACTTGAATTTTTCGCCTCCTTCGTTAGAATTATTAATCAGACACCCTGGTGCGTGCATATCCAGGAACGGGGGTAGATGATTTGAAAACCAAGATGGACTTTCCCTCCATAAACCAGAAGGATCCCGAAGGGATCGGCCCCAACGGCAAACCCTACCGGGTCATGATAGTGGACGATTCCATGTTTGTAAAAAAGCAGCTCGGACAGATTCTTACCTCCGAGGGCTTTGAAGTTGTGGCAACCGCCGGAACCGGCAAGGAAGCCCTGGAAATCTATCAGGAGAAGAAGGGCGGCATCGATCTGGTTACCATGGATATCACCATGCCGGTGATGGACGGGGTTACCGCCCTGGAGAGGATCATGGCGCTGGATAAGGATGCGAAAATCATCATGGTCAGCGCCCTGGGAAAGCAGGACCTGGTAAAAAAGTCCTTCATGCTTGGAGCAAAGAACTATATTGTGAAACCCCTGGACCGGAAAAAGGTGCTTGAACGGATAAGCAGGGTTCTGCAGGGCCTGTAAGGGCCGCAATAGTAAAATTGTTCAGTTTTTTGGTAACTTCCGTCTATTTACAGGTGACTGTCCCGGCCCCATACTGGTACCGCTGAATCATCAGTACCAGTAAAGGAGATACCGGAATGTTACCTGAACAATGGAACACCCTGGAGAGACTGGTCCAGGGTAAAGAGAAGAATGTAAACGCTGCATTGATTGTCGACAGCCCCTGGATTCCCCCGTTCCTGAATATTTCCACCGCCGAATACCTGAAGAACCCGGAACTTCATTTCCGATCGAACATGGAGATAATCCGGAAGTACCCGGAGATTATCTTTTTCCCGGGGTTCTGGGTGGAGATGGGAATGGCCGCCGAACCTTCAGGCTATGGTACTCCCGTTGAGTATTACGACAATCAGCCTCCCACCATCAAACATATAATCGAGGATATCAGCGAGGTCGACCGCCTCAAACCGCAAATCCCGCCAGGGACGGACTGATGCCGGATATTCTAAAACGCTACCGGGAGCTTCTTCCCCTGGTCAGGGCGGAGGGTATGGAGATCAACGTGATCGCCGCCCGGGGACCCATGACCCTGGCGTCCCATCTTATGGGGGTGACCAACTTCCTGATCGGGCTGAAAACAGAGCCGGAGCTGACCCATCGTCTTCTGAAGATGACGACAAAAACGGTAATACAGTGGCTCGAAGCCCAGGCTGAGGTTCTCCCGGAAGTCCGGGGTATATTTGTTCTGGACGACATTATGGGTTTTCTCTGCGAAGAGGATTATCTGGAGTTTGCCCATGACTATTTCAGGGAGATCTTTTCCCTGCCGGCAAAGATAAAGGTTCTCCATAACGATACCCCCAACCCCGTATCCTTCAGGTTTCTTACGGACCTGGGAATAGATATGTTCAATTTCTCGCATCAGGTTCCCATACCTGATCTTCGAAGGCTCGTTGGAGACAGGATTGTGCTCATGGGCAATATCTCTCCCCTGGACATCATGGTAAAGGGGAGCGAAGAGGAGGTCTATGAGGCCGCGGTTTCCTGTATTGAACAGAACGCCGGAAACCCCCGTTTTCTGCTCTCCGCGGGGGGAGGGGTTTCCATGGGGACCCCGGAATCGACCCTGGGAGGGATTATCCGGGCGATTTCCGACGCAAACAGCGGGAAAATTCAGCTCCGGTAGACAGAGGGATCATCGCACCTGTATATTTCACTGATGAACCGCAGCGATCATGAGGCGGAAGGAATTCTTTCCACCTATGCAGAAACAGCCCTTCTTGTTGTTCCCCGTTTTCCCGGTCAGAGCGATCATGACTGTACCGCCGCCCTTTCTGAACTGGCGAGCCTGGTGGACACCATGGGGCTGGAGGTCCGGGAGGGCCTCATTGCCCCGGTCCGTGAGCCGAAATCGCGGTACCTCTTCGGCAGCGGAAAGGCTCAGGAGATTGCCGATCTGGCGGAAGAGCTGGAAGTGGACTGCATTATCTTCGACGAGGATCTTTCTCCCTCCCAGCAGCGCAACTGGGAAACCTTGAGCAGGCGCTGCGTTATCGACCGGCATGAGGTAATCCTGGATATCTTCGCCTCCCGGGCTTCAACCAGGGAGGCGGTGCTGCAGGTGGGTCTTGCCCGGATGGAGTACTCCCTGCCGCGGCTGACCCGGGCCTGGACTCACCTGAGCCGTCAGCGGGGAGGCAGCCGGGGTACCAGGGGCGAGGGTGAGACCCAGCTCGAGGTCGACCGGCGCATCGTCCTTCGCAGGATCGCCCGCATGAAGGAGGAGCTGGAACAGGTCAGGCGGAACCGCAGCACCATGCGCAAACAGCGTGAATCGGTGCCCGTACCCACCGCGGCGATCGTGGGGTACACCAATGCGGGAAAATCCTCCCTGCTCCACAAACTGACCGGTGCGGATCTGCTGATCGAAGACAAGCTCTTCGCCACCCTGGATCCCACAACCCGCAGGATTAAGCTGGAGGGCGGAAACGAACTCCTTTTAACCGATACGGTAGGTTTTATCCGCAAGCTGCCCCACGATCTGGTGGACGCCTTCAAGTCGACCCTGGAAGAGACGGTCCTGGCGGATTTCCTGCTCCATATCCTGGATGCCTCGAACCCGGAGGTGGAAGACCATATGGCGGTTACCCGGCAGGTCCTTAAGGAGATCGGCGCCGGGGACAAGCCCGTCCTTACCTGTTTCAACAAGACCGACGCCTGCGACAGGGAGA
Organism: Marispirochaeta aestuarii; assembly: GCF_002087085.1. Classification (NCBI taxonomy): domain Bacteria; kingdom Pseudomonadati; phylum Spirochaetota; class Spirochaetia; order Spirochaetales; family Spirochaetaceae; genus Marispirochaeta; species Marispirochaeta aestuarii. The sequence goes on from NZ_MWQY01000001.1 coordinate 168,587, forward strand.
CCCTTGATCACCTGATGCTCCGTTACCCCGGGGCCGTGTTCTTTTCCGTCCGCAGCGGCGAAGGGCTTGATAAGCTGCCGGAGGCACTGGAAAAGATGCTCTACCACGGCCTTGAGGTGGACCGATTTCTGATTCCCCCGGACAGACACGATCTTGTCGCCCTGGTACACCGGAACGGGAAGGTGAGCAGGGAGGAGTACTCTGAAGAGGGTATTCTGCTTGTGGCCAGGGTCCCCGACAAGGTCAGGGGACTCCTGAAGGAGTTTCGGACCGGGAGGGATCAGAATGTCCGGGTTTGATCTGCTTACCCCTGAGCTTGTCCTTCAGGCGGTGACCCAGGCCTGGGGATTCTCTCTTGAAAGCAGCCTGAGCCCTTTTCCCAGCTATATAAACCGGGTCTACGGTCTCAGGGACGATGACGGCAGGGAGTACGTTACCAAATTCTATCGGCCCGGCCGCTGGAGCTACGAGGCGATCCTCGAAGAGCACCGGTTCCTGGAGGACTGTCGCGAGGCGGAACTTCCGGTTGTAGTGCCTGTCCCGGACGAAGAGGGATATACCCTCCAGGATGTGATTGCCGTGGATGACGAAGGAAACGAAGAGGAGTATCTCTTTGCTCTTTTTCCGAAGCGGGGAGGGCGGAATTTCGATGCCGAGGGCGAAGAGGAGTGGCTGCGTCTGGGGAGGCTCCTTGGTCGGCTTCACCAGGTGGCCGGCGAGCGGGAAGCTGAACACCGGCTGGTGCTGCATCCGCAGGAAACGACCATGTCCCACATCCGGGAGCTTTCCGACCTTGTACATCCGGATCTGCGGGTGGAGTTCGAGGATTTTTGCCTGGAGGCGGTGGAAAGAATCAGCCCGGCTTTTGAGGGTCTCGACTATCACCGGATTCACGGGGACTGCCACCGGGGAAACATCCTGGACCGACCGGGGGAGGGGCTTCTTCTGATTGATTTTGACGATATGGCCGTCGGTCCCGCCGTTCAGGATTTGTGGCTCCTTCTGCCCGGCCGCCGGGACGAGTGCTCCCGGGAACTCAACCTGCTCGTGGAGGGCTATGAGGAGTTTTTATCCTTCCCCCGCCGCTCCCTGGACCTGATAGAAGCCCTTCGCTTTATGCGGATCCTCCATTACAGCGCCTGGTGTACCCGGCAGCGTAAGGACGCAGGCTTTTTCAAACACTTTCCCGGATGGGGGAGCAAGGCCTACTGGACCAAGGAGCTGGAGGACCTGAAGGACCAGGTCAGGCTGGGGCTTTCGGCGGTATAGACAGATCTAATTCATCAGGCTGGAAAAATCGATCTCAGCTCCCAGCAACTCCTCGATCTTCTTCTCGGCCCGGCGCTGCTTGAGGCGATCTTCTATTCTCCGTACTCCCCGTTCAAGGCGCTCCTTTGTATTCTGCATTTCCAGGAGGGTCTGTTTTTCTTCCAGGGAGAAGAGCCCGGTTCCGCAGATCAGAAGGGATACCGCCTCCGGTTCAAGGCTCTGAAGAAGTTCTCCGTCCACGTTGAACTCCTCCAGGGCGGCAAGACTCATGAGCCCCCCGGACGCACGGCTGGAGAGATCTTTAAGCCGCGGAAGTTCCGGCGCAGATACTGGAAGGTCCCGGAAAAACTGGACCTCCGCCTCCAGGTGGGACTGGTCTTCAAAGAAGCGGCGCACCATAAAGCGTTCATGCCCGAGGGACAGGATGTCGAAGCGTCCGTCCGCGTATTCCTTGAGAAAGCCCTCGACCTTCGCTGTGCAGCCGACCCGGGTCAACTCCTTTCCGGTATGCAGAATTACACCGAACTCCTCCTTGTCTTCAACACAGCGGCGAATCATGCGCCGGTACCGCAGTTCGAAGATGTGCAGCGGCAGGGGCATGTTGGGAAACAGAACCAGATTAAGGGGAAAAAGGGGTATTCGCTGGACTCGTACCATACCTGTTCTTTACCTCTCCTGTCAGTAAAATACCGCTTTTTCAGGGGAAAGAACAGGTTTGCCCCGGGATTAAAGTTGACAAATATAGTAATGTATAGTACATTGGTCAGACCAATAAGAAAAACGTGCATAGTGTAAACCGTGGGAAAACTTTATTAACAGGAGTGTTTCAATGAAATCTCATACTTTTTCGTCCGCAGGTGTTTCAGCCGAACAGGAAGCATGGAGGGGATTCTCCAGGGCTGACTGGTGTGGAGAGATTGACCTGCGGGACTTTATACAGAGTAACTACGAACCCTACACCGGGGGAGCCGATTTTCTGCAGGGGCCCAGCGCTGATACGCTGAAGCTCTGGGAGAAGCTCAAAGATCTTCTGGGGGAGGAAAACCGTAAAGGAGGTACCCTGGATGTGGATACCGACACGGTCTCCGGAATAAACGCCTATTCCCCGGGCTATATCGACAGGTCCCTGGAAAAGATCGTGGGCCTGCAGACCGATGCGCCCCTCAAGCGGGCGGTCATGCCCTACGGCGGCATACGCATGGCCTCGAAGGCCTGCGAGGCCTACGGTTACACCCTTTCGCCCCAGATGGAGAAGATCTTTACCCGATACCGGACCACCCACAACGACGGGGTTTTCAGCGCCTACACCGAAGAGATGAAGGCCGCCAGGAAGGCGGGAATCATAACGGGCCTGCCCGACGCCTACGGGCGGGGACGCATTATCGGAGATTACCGCAGGGTGCCCCTCTACGGTGTGGACCGGCTGGTTGAGGACAAGCTTTCCCAGCAGCGGAGTATCCGCCCCGCGGCCATGGACGAGGAATCCATCCGCTTGAGGGAGGAGATTACCGGGCAGCTGAGGGCCCTGAAAGAGCTGGCCGCCATGGCGGATTCCTACGGCTTTGATATCCGAAAGCCCGCCCGGAATGCTGCGGAGGCGGTTCAGTGGCTCTACTTTGCCTATCTTGCTGCGGTGAAGGAACAGAACGGCGCCGCCATGAGCCTGGGAAGGGTCTCCAGCTTTCTGGATATCTACATCAAACGTGACCTGGATGAAGGAGTAATTACCGAACAGGAAGCCCAGGAGCTGATAGACCAGTTCGTCCTCAAGTTGCGGATCGTGCGCTTTCTGCGTACCCCGGAGTACAATGATCTCTTTTCCGGGGATCCCACCTGGGTTACCGAGTGTATCGGTGGCATGGGCCTGGACGGGCGGACCCTGGTTACGGCTACATCCTTCCGAATGCTCCAGACCCTGATAAATCTGGGTGCCGCACCGGAGCCGAACATGACGGTCCTCTGGTCGAAGGATCTGCCCCGACCCTTCAAGGAGTACTGCGCCAGGGTTTCCGAGGAGACCAGCTCGATTCAGTACGAGAACGACGACCTGATGCGCCCCTACTGGGGAGACGATTACGGTATCGCCTGCTGCGTCTCCGCCATGCGTATCGGCAAGCAGATGCAGTTCTTCGGTGCACGCTGCAATCTTGCAAAGGCCCTGCTGTATGCGATCAACGGCGGCCGGGACGAGATCAGCGGCGCCCAGGTTGCACCTCCTCTGGCCCCCCTCGAGGGGGAGGTCCTGGATTATGATGAACTGACAGGTCGCTTCGATGCGGTTCTGGACTGGATCGCCGGTCTCTACATGGATACCCTGAACGTCATCCACTACATGCACGACCGCTACAGCTACGAGAGCCTGCAGATGTCTCTCCACGACCGGGACGTCTACAGGACCATGGCCTGCGGGGTCGCCGGGATTTCCGTCTGTGCCGACTCCCTGGCGGCGGTTAAATACGCGAAGGTGCGGCCGGTGCGGGACGAGAGGGGTCTGGCGGTGGATTTCGAGATTGAAGGGGAGTACCCCGCCTTCGGCAACAACGACGACCGGGTGGACAGCCTGGCATCGGATCTCGTAAAGAGCTTCATGAGCAAGCTCAAGGAGCGGAAGACCTATCGGAACGCCGACCCGACCTTGTCAATCCTGACCATCACCTCCAACGTTGTCTACGGCAAGAAGACCGGAGCAACCCCGGACGGCCGCAGAAAAGGAGAACCCTTCGCTCCGGGAGCCAACCCCATGCACGGACGGGACACCCGGGGCGCCCTGGCCTCGGCATCCTCGGTGGCAAAGCTTCCCTACGACTACGCCCGGGACGGCATCTCCTACACCTTCTCCATCGAGCCCGGGACCCTGGGCAAGGCGGGGGAGGACCGGGTGCGGAACCTCATTTCCCTGCTGGACGGGTATTTCGGCCTCAAGGGGCACCATATCAATGTGAACGTCCTGAACCGTTCCGTACTCATGGATGCCATGGAGCATCCCGAGCTCTATCCCCAGCTGACCATCAGGGTATCCGGGTATGCCGTCAACTTTGTCAAGCTGACCCGGGAACAGCAGCTGGATGTCATCAACAGGACCTTCCATGAAAGGATTTGAGGGAAACAGAAGCAGGATAGAAAGCCCCACGAGTCTCGGAAACAAAGTCGCCCGGATTCATTCGGTGGAGACCTTCGGTACCCTGGACGGGCCGGGAATACGCTATGTTATCTTCTTCCAGGGATGTCCCCTGCGCTGCAAATACTGCCAGAACCGCGACAGCTGGGACCCCCGCCTGGGGAGCATCAAGACCCTGGACGAGGTGGAGGAGGATATCCTGCGCTACAGTTCCTTCTTTCTCTCCTCCGGCGGCGGGCTTACCGCCGGCGGGGGGGAGCCCCTGCTGCAGGCGGAATTTCTCTTTTCTCTCTTTAAAAGACTGAAAAAACGGGGTATCCACACAGCCCTGGATACCTCGGGCTACTGTTCCCTTTCGCCGGCGGTCAGGGAGCTTCTTTCGGTGACGGACCTGATTCTTCTCGACATCAAGCACAGCGATGAGTCCCGGCACCGGGAGCTTACCGGGGTCTCCCCTGCGCCTGTCAGGGCCTTCGCGGAATACGCCGCCTCCCGGAAAGTGCCGTTCTGGATCCGTCATGTGGTCGTTCCCGGTTACACTGACGACCCTGAGTCCGCCGAAAGAACGGCGGGTTTTATCAGCACCCTCCCGGGGGTCGAGCGGGTGGACCTGATTCCCTACCATGAGCTGGGAAAGTTCAAATGGGAGGCCCTGGGGCAGAAGTATCCGCTGGAGGGTGTGAAACCCCCGGGAAAGGAGACCATGAAGATGGTGGAGGAGATTTTTACCGCCTGCGGGCTGCCTGTGGCGGGAGGCGGAGGTGAATAGCGCTACGTCAAAATATAAAACTGGCCGACGGTTGTCCAAGAATATAGGAGCAGAATTGTGATTATTGTTGCATGTTTATCGTAGCCGCATTATTCGGATTTAATCAATATCCCCATACCCTGCAGCGAGGATAGTTTAAATTGGAAAGTGATAAGTAGTCATTCCCGCCATTCTTCTGCGGCTAAAGGCAATTCGTTAAGTTCAGCTCGGGCCTCTTGCCAGCCTGGATAGTGCTTTGTGAGCAAGGAAATAAAACGGTCGCTGTGAGTTGGCTCTACCAGGTGGAGCATCTCATGTACAACAACGTATTCTATCAGATCCTTTGGTTTTTTGACTAGTTCAGTGTTTAACCTGATATGCCCCGCCGTGTGATTGCACCCACCCCATTTGGTCTTCATTCGCTGAAGAAAATAGGCTGTTACCTGTACACCGAGTTTTGGTTCCCACTTACTGATCAGGGTGGGGATAAGCTCATGCAGGAGGGTCTTATGCCATTTGTGGATAATTGATGCTCTTTTAGACTGATCGCTTCCTGGTCGAATACTCAGTGTGATCCGTTTATGGTCAACCTTTACAAAAGGTTTTGCGTCCTGTTCAAGAACTGAAAGCAGGTGTCTCCGTCCCCATAAATAATGGCTTTCCCGTTCAATGAATTCCCGTGGTGTTTCCCGATCCTGGCTACGCAGTTTTTCTTGCTGCTCACGTATCCAACCAATCTTTGTGATCGCGTAGGCACGAGCTACTTCAAGTCGTGTTTCCTTAGGGGCGGATAATGTCACACGGCCTTCTGGCGGATGAACGGAAAGATGGACATTTTTAATGTTCTTCCGTGTCACCGCAATTGCGATATCACCAATTAAAATCGTCTCGTTCATGCATAGCCCGGCTGGTTCTTGATAATTTCAAATATCGCCTTTGTTGCTTCACGATCCCGCCCAACAAGAGGAAACAGCGCATTGAGGACTTGTTTCTCACGTGTGTCGTCACCCCTCCATCCTGCCGGGGCTTTTTCTCTCATGGCATGGTCGATTTCAAGCGTCAGGTCAAGTCGCGTTGTTCCGAAGTACTCCGGGGTTTCTCTTGCTTCTCCGGCAGCAGTCGGATCGGCAAGAATCGAGGGCAGATTATTGTAGATCACCATCGCTTCACGTTTACCAACCAGTTCAGCCGGGATTTCCTCATCAGCCTGACCTTTGGCCATCTGCTCAACCAGAGCTTCAGCTTTACGGAGAAAAGCTTCATAGGATTCCGTGTCATCGCGCTTTTGTTTTATAAGGTCATCAAACAACTTCGACAGTTCTTCGTAAAACCTGGGATCGGTCAACTGATCGCGAATGATCGTCTTGCGAACGTTGTTGATTATGCCCTCGGCAACAGCATTCTTTGAGAGTTTTCCTTTATCGTTGAGCTTCTTCGCGATGGCGTCATGGATACCGGTCTCTATGATCAATTCAACCAGTGAATAGTTGTTCACCGTTCCCAGAGGGTCAGCTGGTTCGGCTTGAATATAGGTGTTGATGAGGTGGCGCATGTCCGCCTCATAGGGCTTGATGTCAAGCTCTTCACCGGAGTGCTTCTTGATCGCAGCACGAATCTCACTGAAGAATTCAACTTCTCTGTTCAGCAAGGCGATTTCGGTAGAGGAGTAACCGGCTTCTTCGAGATCCTGAGAAATGGCGGCAAAAGCCCGAACAAAGGTTGCCACCGATTTGTAGAACGAAATACGCAGAGCCTCAGTGTCATTCAGCGCATTTGGATCATTGGCGTCACCACAGAAGTAGCGCAGATACTGCTCTACCTCACGCGGTGCAGGAACCGGCTCACAAAGATATTTCAAGGCTTCGCGGGCAGCTTCGAGCTTCGCTTTTCCCTCTTTCAACCAATCCCTGAGATGGATGTTGTTGCTCCCACCGCTGCCTTCGTCAATGTCCAACTTGTCCGAGCTGTAAACCGCAATGGCCTGCTGCACGTCCCTAAAAAGCTCCTTGAAATCGACGATATACCCATAATCCTTATCGTCTCCATCGAGACGGTTTGTGCGACAAATGGCTTGAAATAGATTATGGTCGTGTAGTTCGTTATCGAGGTAGATATAAGAACAGGATGGGGCATCGAAGCCGGTTAAAAGCTTGCTGACCACGATCAGCAATTTGCAGTTGGCAGGCTCTTCAATAAAGCGCCGCTTGGTTTCATCCTCATACTGTTTGGTCGTCTGGCCGTTCTTCAGCACATGCTGGGTGTAGGTATCGAACTTGTAGCGCTCATCGCTGTTGGCGGGCTCTCTTGAGATCGCGTTATGGTTTGGCTCGTAAGAGGTGATGATGCCACAGTACTGGCCAAAAGAAGTGTTCTGGAACAGCCGGAAATAGTGACAGGCGTCATAAATGGAAGCCGCAACCAGAATGGCCGTACCCCGATCGTTATTCAGACGCGGTTTGAGGCCAAAATCCTCGATTATGTTGGCGACAATGCGTTGCTTGCGCTCCCCTGCGCTCATTAATTCTTCCATGGTTGCCCATCGTTTGCGCAGAATAGCCTTCTGGAAATTATTCAGGTTCCTGGTCTTTCGATCGAACCAGGCATCAATGGCGTTCTGTGATGTCAGTCGCTGCGGTACGTCGCGGGCTTCGTATTTGAGGTCAAGAATTACGCCGTCGGCGACTCCTTGATGAAATTTATAGGTATGGATATAAGTACCGAACACCTCACGGGTGGTCTTCCTGTCTTTACGCAGCAACGGGGTACCGGTAAAGCCGATGAAGATGGCGTCTTGCATCCAGTGTTTCATCTGTTTGTTCATATCGCCACCTTGGGTCCGGTGGCACTCATCCACAAAGATGTAAAAACGCCCATGAATCGGCGGCGGGTCATTCTTGATGCCAGGATCGAACTTGTGGATGAGCGCACAGAGCAGGCGTGGTGTGGTAGCGCTGAGTTTCTCCAAGAACTGCGCTCGCGAGGTAATACGAGGCGATGGTGCTTCCTCGCCGATCACCCCGGCGTTGCGCACGACACCCTCGATTTGCTTATCCAACTCGTCGCGGTCGGTTATAACCAGAATTCGCGCATTCGGATCGTGCTCCATCAGCCATTTGGCGATCAACACCATGAGAATGCTTTTGCCGCTGCCCTGGGTATGCCAGATGACTCCCCCTTCTCGTTGTCGGATGCGCTCCTGAGCTGCTTTGACGCCGAAATACTGGTGAGGTCTGGGTACCTTCTTCTGACCCGCATCATAAATTATGAAGTTGCGGATCATGTCCAGCAGTCGCTTTTTATCGCACATCTGGGCTATAGGTCTGTCGAGCAATGTCCCGGTCTCCATTGCACTGCCACCTTCCTCGTCTTTCCATTGAACGAAGAACTGCTCGGGGGTACCGGTGGTGCCGTAACGGAGTCCCTGAGAATCGCTGCCCGCGAAGACGAGCTGAACCGTGCTGAAAAAGCCGATATTAAAAATCTCTTCCTGGTTGGTAATCAGCTGGCGTACACCGTCAGCCAGTTCCACTGAACTGCGTTTAAGTTCGATCACGCCGATGGCGATACCGTTGATATACAAAACCAGATCGGGGCGTCGTTCATAGCCGCCTTTCAGAGTTACTTCCTCGGCCAGGGCAAAATCGTTTTCCTCCGGATGCTCCCAGTCGATGATGTGCACATCTACGTGTGGTTGACCTGGTGCAAGCAGCACCTTGACCGGGTAGCGCAACAGGTTATAGGTGCGCATGTTGGCCTGGTAGAGGGCGACGCCAGTGGTGTCGGCAGCGGTTTCCAGCTTTTGCAGAGCGGCGGATATGTGGGCATCCGAATAGCCGCGCCTATTGAGGTTTTCCCTGAGATAGTCTGTCTCGATTGGACGGTTGTTTTCTCGTTTGTGCCAGTCTCCAAGGTAGTGATAACCCAGATAACTCGGGTTGGTTGCATCTGTAAAAAGAGATATTACCCGGGTTTGGGTGGTTCGTTCGGGTCGTACTCTCTCCATCACGTTAAACCATCCCGTGGCTGACCCTCGAATACCGCCTCTTCTACATCCTCGTCGCGAAGGCGGTCAATTTCATCATCGTCTTCTGTTGTAGTATCAAAAGCATCTGCAATGTAGAGCAAATTCCCCAACTCTTCTCTAAGAATTTCTCGTCGGGCATTGAAGAATTCCGGGAAGTCGTCAAACGCTAACTTCAATTCCTCAGGGAAATAGTTGCTCGTGATGAAATGCTCACGTTCACGATTGGACATTCTCTGAAGCCAGTCCTTCAATGGTGTTGCGTTCTTGGACTGATTCTGCGACCCTTCCATAAGTTGCAGATTGGGAACCTGGTCGCGCCATTCCCACCATTGTGCGTACTGCTCAGAATTAATGCCCATTGCCTCAAATTCTTCACGACAGAACTTTGAAGCCGGATGGATATGGTCCTGATGGAAAGAATTCTCTCCGTACCGTAGCTGAGGATAAAGCAGTTGTAGTACGGCAAATGCGGCAGGTCCTTTGCGGTATTCAATAAACCGATTTACATCTTCTGCGGTAACCTTGAGTGATTTGCCGCCCGGCAACTGTACATCGGCAAAACATCTAAAGTCAAATGTCTTGTAGGTATCTCTAAGTGGATAAAACCCATCGGATTGTCGGGCGTCTGCTCGTAATGTATTTCGAATTTTGCTGAGGAGCTGGTCCTGGGATGATCCAAAAACTTGTTTCAGTAATGCATGAACCAGATAAAGTCTCAGCTCATTCCGGGACTTTTTATCCAGAGAACCACCTTTATATATGTAGTACACAATTGGGATAGTAGCATTGTTGGATGTGAGTGTCTCTTTTGAAAAACCGAACTCTACCAATAGTTCAACCGTTCTCACTATGGCTTTGGCAATCTTTTGCCACTGTTCACGTATTGTCTGTACATTTTCAGCCTTGAACGAATGAACCTTATAAAGCACAGGGCCGTCGCTGAGAACAAGACAACAACGCATAAGATATTCTGTACCAAATCCAAAACCCTGACCTAATCCGTTAATTGTTTTTTGAATTGTTTCGATCTCTTCTCGCCCGTTGTCCCAGGTGGCTACAATGGTCGAAAACAGAAGATCTGTTTTGCTTAATACAGTCCCGCCACTGTTGACTCGCACGAATATCTTCAGGATGTCTTCTAGGTCATCCTTGGAGACCTCAAAATAGTTAATCAGAGGTTCTTCCCGAACCCGCTTGTTAAGATCCGCCAACCCTTTGCGGACAAACCTGCGTGCACCACGAAGCGCTTCCGCTTGTGACGAATCAACGCAGGAGATGGCCACCTGGTCGATGTAGTGATCAATGTCGGGATCTTTCGGCCATTCCATAATCTCTCCGACGCGGAACCAGCACATATGTTCTTTGTTTGTGGGATTATCCTGCGTTTGACGCATGGTGTGGCTATTGACAGCAGCCGTGGTTAGAAAGCGAAATTCAAAATTTCGCTGTTCATCTTGTTCTAGCCCCCCGTCTATGTTCTGTCGATAGGGCAGGGAGAGAAGGTTTAGATATAGATATGTTTTCTTGTATGCATCCGGGCTTGATGAACGTTTCCGGTAGCCCTTTTCGGTATGTGTACCCTGGAGCCCAATATAGATTGAGCTCAGTCGTTGCTGGCCGTCTAGTACACCGGTAATTTTATCCGGTGTAAAGGCACCGACTTTCCTATCATTGAAAGGTGTTCGCTCGTCGTAGAATCTATTGAACTCGTAAAACACATAGTTATTCGCGTTCTTTTTATCGAGTTTCCAAAAAAGAAAAGTCCCAAAGGGATAACCACGCATAATCGAGTCGAATAGCAACTCAATTTGCCCTTTGCCCCAAACAAAGCGTCGTTGCAGTGCGGGCAGAAACATACGGCCGCCTTCGATCTCGCTTATAGCATCATACAGAGACATTTTATGGTAACTCATATCAACCTCTTTTTCTCGTTAATAGTTTGCACATTATGGCAGAACGGAACATACAGGAGATTTTACGCCGCTGTTTAAGTTCTGCGAGCCCTGGATCCAATAATATTTTGTCGATTTCTTTTATAGCTTGTATAGTGTGCGATACCAATCCGCCCACTCCTTAAGTGAATTATTTCGAAGTGTTTCTGCTGCCTGGATAACATCCCTCGAAGTAAATATTGAAAATTTCGAATTGTTGCCGATCAGGTCTATGTAGTCTTTGATGGAAGCATCAAGAGCCGTATTCCTGGGATGCCGAACAACTGAGAAGTGGGCATGCATGAAGGTCCCTTGCTGTTCTACTGCGAATGTCAGCAGTTGGTTACGCCAAAGCTGGTTCATGCCTCCCTGGAATGGACACTCTTCGTGTTTTGCATGATTTACAAAGAAATCTCGGTGGATTTCAGAAATGTCCCAGTACCTGTACCCACAGATATCGTGGTAGTAGCAGGAATCTTTGCTTTCCATAATCTCACGGAAGTTTCGCGTACAGTCGTGGCGTATTTTATCCGTACGCCCCTTGCTCTTATATCCTCCACATTTCGTGAACTCCTTTTCCGTCAACTTGTGTTCAATCAACCAAAGGCATGGTTCGTCGTTGTGGTTGTAGTAGGCAATCGCCAGATCAGCATCGGTTCCGGCCATTGCGCTCTTATCGTTAAGCGCACCTGTGGGTTCATCCCAATATTCAATTCTCCAGCCGTGATCCAATTTATCAGTGGCGAGACGTGCGAAGTCTGGATTAAGTTTTCTGATAATCTCATTTGCTCCGGGATTCAGTAAAATTGGCAAGAACAGATTAATGTTTGCCGCCTGCGAGCTGGCCATGTGGTTGAAGTACTTGTGGATACGGAAAGGGAAACGATCATGGTGTTCCATCATCCGTGAGACAAGGTCCCTGTGCAGAACCCGGAGATTTTCAGCGTACCGTTCTGGCAGGATGGCATCATATTCAATGCCGCGGTCGTGTCCAGGATCCTTGGTGATATTTTCCCATTTCCAGTTGATTAGGTGGACATACATTTCGAGTTGGAAGTTGTTTAGATTATTGGGCAGTTTGTAATCTTGTCCGTCTATTTTTTGTATTCTCATATCAATATAGTCCTGCGGATAAGGTGTCTGTTCATCATGATTTCACAATAAACGGTTGAGGGCTTAGATTTCCCGGTAGATATAACGGATGAGTCGGTGTTCCGTTTTTTGTCAGGCGCAGATAGCAGAGTCGCGGATGATCGCTGAGGAGAGCGACCACTTCGTTGCTATGCCGATGAAGTGCTTTGGGAGGCAAGCCGTACGCCAGTACCACGGTTTCGGCTTCGGCGGCCATCTCAATAATCATTTGATCGTTTTGCGGGCCCACCGGGTCATGCACCTTAAGCAGTCGATTCTTGTCGGTTGCCCGGTAGGCATGGACATTGCCTACCAGCTGTCCGCCAAAACCCCAAGAGCGTGAAAACTTGCCTGTCTTACGGAGCGTTGGATCGCTGAAGTCGAGGCACGCTACGCTGGGATTCATCAACAGCCAGAGCACCAGCGGTCGAGACGGGTCCCAAATTTCGCGCAACTGATAACGGTATCGCTGGCATGGGGAAAATACGGCGGTGACCTTGGAATCGTCCGGCCAGGCGGGGCGTACCTTGCCGCTTGGGTCGTGTTTTGGAGACGGGCTCATACAGTTGTTCTCGACGTTGCTACGAGTCGTGTCTTCCCGGTCAGCAGTTCCTGCATCATGGTCAGTTTGAGATCTTTGGTTTTGTCGCGGCGCTGTTCCAGAACGGCGATCTCGGCGTCCATGTCGGAGAGGACGGTGGCGATGGCGGTTTGCTCTTTGGTCTCTGGGACTGGAATATCGATCTCAAGATATTCATTTATTCGGATGTTGGGATATGTCGATGCCTCACACAATGATGGCAACATACTTTTTATGCGATTTGAAGTGAGGAAAAAATATAAGAAGTTCGGGAAAATCGCTTTCGGACGAAGTCGCATCAGGAAATTGCTGAATAGAAAAGCTCCAGCCAATGACCGATCAATAAGGACCATCTTTCCGGACTGAATGCTTGCCGCTGAGCCACTGGATTTCACAACGACCAAATCGCCAACCGAAACGCCATAAGTCGCTACCTGTTCAGAGGTAAAGAACCGTGTTTGCATGATTTTGCCATTCCATCGGTCATCGTTCGAAATTTGGGCGGTTGTTGCGACTGGCATTGGCAACAAAGTTGGTGATTGCCGTTCGACACCATATGTCCCACTCGGAGCGCAGTCGACTATCTCCCTAAGGCGCTTAACCTCCCACTCCCCCTCAAACCCCGGCAGGCGGGTCTCGCCGGTGAGGAGTTGCTGCATGGCAGCCTGTTTGAGATTGCGCTTCTTGGCGATCAGCCGGTCAAGTCCATCCAGCAGGGCATCCACGTCGCTCAAGGCGGTGGCGATGGCGCGTTGCTCGGGAAGCGTTGGAATGGGTGCAAGGACAAGCCCGAGATTCTGTTGCCCAACATTGGCGCGAACTGCGCCTTGTCCCATTGGAACAATTTGTGAACGGATGACGGAAGCGCGGAGTGCATACCCGGAATATACAGGGTTAAGGCGCTTGTTGAGCGGTCTACCTCGAATGACAAATCCTCCAAAAACGACACGTTCGGTTCCAAGATATGTTGCCGCTAAAGCAACCTCATCCTGCGTCTCCGAGGTGCGATTGAATAGCACGTCACCCATGTGGACTGCGTAAGAAGAAATTACTGATTCAGGCAACGTAACCTGGCCGGTAACTTCAGGCCCGTGAATATGAGTATAGGTAATCGGTTCAAGCACATTGATAAAGCGGACACCCTGACCATACGATGCTTTGTCTGCATTGACACCGTTGCGGAATGCAAAGAGCTCAGCAAATGGTACTATCTCCCAATCTTCCGGAATCACCCCCACCTCGGTTTGTTTGTATCCCGGCTTCAGTTCCATACCGCCCCCATTCGCTTGAGGTGTTCATCGACACGGGCCGACAGGTCTGTCACTTCGCTCACCAGTTTCGGGAGCGGCGTGTCGTACCGTTCGGCAAGCTGACGAATGCGGGTGGTGAGAGTCTGAGAGACGCGATCCAGTTCACCCTGCACGGCCATGGCCAGAGTGGCCAGCCACTTGTCATCTACGACCAGGGTCTTGATCTCGTCCACGCTGAGCTGTGGGTATTTTTCATAGGCCAGCTTGTCCAGTGCGGCATCCGCTTCCTTGACCTTGCTTTTGAGTGCGCTTTGCTCGTCGAGCAGCGCCAGGAAACGAACTGTGGCATGCAGATCGACAAGATTCTCCGGCAGAGGGTCGGCCTTGAGTCGCTTCTGGTATTGCTTCTCTACTTTGGCGAGAAGCTCAGACGCTTCTTTGGTTGCAGCCTTCTGCTCTTTGTCCGCTTCAAGATAACTGGTAAGTATCGCGCTCTCCTTCGGATCGCTGGTCGCGGCCAGTCGATCTTTGACTGCCTTGAGGGTCAAATTGCCCTTGTTGTTCTTCAACACGGAAATAAAGTGGTGATCGGTGAGAACTCGGATCTGCGTAGCGTGTTCCTCGGCCTGATCCATGAGGGCGCTGTAAGCGCGACTTGCGGTTTTGTCTTCCTCATTCCACACAGCGACGAGCGCCTGGGTGTATGCCTCCTGGGCGTCGCCCTTGGTGGAAACATCCTTCAGCGCACCCTCTTCACCGCCGTGCTCTTCGGCTAACTCGATGAGGCCGGTGCTAACAGCATCCAGTTCGTTTTGAAGGGCATCCAGCTCGGCCTGCTCTTCGGCGAAATAGCGAGCGACGATAGTGGGTTTGGGGATCAGGTCGCAGACCCAGCCTTTGTCTTTCATCTCGCCCTTTTTCTTGCCGCTCTTGACCTCTTCCATGACACGATAGGGCCTGGCCACCCAGCCATCGGCGGCGATCAGGTAGCAATCGTCCTGGATGGCTTCAGCCCAATAATCCATGAGGTGCTGGTAGATGTCATAGGCATCAAGCAGCGGGGCATTACGGAAATTTGTCAGCAAGTCCTCGGCAATGGTCTCAATCAGCGCTTTGGGGTGTCCTTCCTTGTTAAAGCCTTTCAGGGCCGGTGTGTTGGTTGTGCGCCAATGATCAAAGATTTTCGTTACGGCCGTTTTAAATGCCGTAAATTCGCTGTGACCCAGAATGGCCGACTTCACAGTAGAAATAGGCGATTTCAACCTGGAATAACCGGGACGACCAGCGCTTTCGAAGAGTTCTTGCCGAACGCCGGGGATCACCTGCCAATAGGCATTCAGTGCATTGATATCCCGGTCGGGAATCCCTCCGCGCAAATGACCGTCGATGTCCTGAATGTCCTCCGGGGAGGTAGAGTCGATGTAGCGTGGCAGATTAAGGTTGTAATCGTTTTTGGGGCCGGAAATCTCGTCGAAAGGCACCATGCGGGCATAGCGGGGTGTATTGGTCTGCTTGTTAAAGGTGTCGACAATCCTATGGATGTCCTGCTCGCGCAGACGGTTCTTGTTGCCGTCCTTGATAAAACCCTTGGAGGCGTCGATCATGAATACGCCCTTGCGCGCAGGCGCATTTTCCTTGTCGAGCACCAGGATGCATGCGGGAATACCGGTGCCGTAAAACAGGTTGGCAGGCAGCCCGATGATACCTTTCAGATACCCGGAGCGGACCAGACGCTTGCGAATAACGGCCTCGGCATTGCCGCGAAACAGCACACCGTGCGGCAGGATGCAGGCCGCTTTGCCGGTACTTTTCATAGAGCGAATAATATGCAGCAGGTAAGCATAGTCACCCTGTTTTGCAGGTGGCTCTCCCCATTCAAATCGCTGGTACAGATCAGCGGCAGGCGAGAATCCGGTACTCCAGGCTTTGTCCGAAAACGGCGGATTTGCTACAACAAAGTCGTAGGTCCGCAAGTTCTCGCCATCCTTGAACTTTGGAGATGCGAGCGTGTTCCCATTAAGGATATTGGCTGTCGGAAAATCGTGCAGTATCATGTTCATGCGGGCAAGACCTGCGTTGGTCACGTCTTTTTCCTGCCCTTCAAGGGTGATGCGTGTGTCTGCCTCGGCAGCCACCTTTAAAAGCAGTGATCCGGATCCACAGGTCGGGTCATAGGCTGTAGTTGAGGCAACAGCATTCTGTGCAGAAATACCTATGACCTTCGCCATGACGCGGCTGACCTCAGAAGGTGTATAGAACTGCCCTTTGCTCTTGCCGCTCTCAGTAGCAAAGTGCCGCATGAGGTACTCGTAGGCATCCCCTAGAATATCGTCGTGATCGGCGCGGTTCCTGGAAAAATCGAGCTCAGGCTTTTGGAAGATGCTCACCAGATTGGTGAGTCTATCCACCATCGCCTTGCCCTCTCCGAGTTTGTTCGGGTCGTTAAAGTCGGGAAAGTCGCTGCGGGCCAGACGTGTATTGTTGTCAATCAGCGGCTGAATGATCTGCGTGTTGATCTTGTCGCCGATATCGCTCTTGCCCTTGAGTTTAATCATATCCTGAAAGCTGGAACCTTTTGGTATGACTACTGGTGGCTCAAACCCATCGTAGTTGGCGTATTTATCGGATATATATTTTATAAACAACATAAAAAGGACATAGTCCTTGTACTGGCTGGCATCCATTCCGCCGCGTAATTCATCGCAACTAGCCCAAAGGGATGAGTAAAGCTCAGATTTCTTGATGGCCACAATTCTATCCTTTTGATGTTCTTTTAGTCGACGTTCCGCCGGATTTTTTGAAGCGCTGAGTCGTAAGATCACACACCGTTATTTATAACATATTTTTGGCCTCGATGTGAAATTACAAACGATCTATACTGGAACCGCCCGGCCTCCGGGCTTCGCCCGGGAGATCCCTTCCATGATCCGGGCGAGATTCAGAGCGTCTTCTCCGCTGCAAAGGAGGGGAGAGCCGGCGGTCAGGGATTCCACAAAGTTCTCGACAATCCCCCAGTGACTGAAGGGAAGCCCCGGAACGGAGAGGCTGATCTTCTCTTCTCCACCCCGGGCAATAACGAGGATCTCTCCCCCTTTAAGGTCCTGCAGATGGACTATCCCCTGATCGCCTTCAACAAGCAGCCCTTCGGGCATTCCCGTCTCCGTCCATTTCAATGACATGGTCACCGGTATGCCCTTCCCGGTCATGAGGCAGAGGAGGGGTGATGCCGTATCGTACCCGATATCGGAGACATCGGCGGATCTCAGGGAGATCTCAGCCATCTCTCCCATAAGATAGCGCATAAGGTCGATACGCTGGCTGGTGGAGAATTCACTGTTGACGTAGCCCGCAATAGGAGTACCGATGAGGCCGCTCTGAACCACAGTCCTTACCTTCTCTACGGAAGGGTATCCCCTGCGGTAGAGGGCAACGCCGAGTTTTCGTTTCGCCCTATCCGCTGCCTGAAGCATTCGTTCACAGGATCCGGAGCCCGGTGCCATGGGGTGCTCGACGAGAACATGCTTTCCCGCTTCCAGCGCGCCCAGGGCCTGCTCCTCGTGGAGCTCCGTGGGAGTGGCGATATACACCGCATCGATGTCGCCGCTCTCGACAAGTTCGCTGAAACTTTCCACGTAGCGTCCCTTGCCGTGGCGGATGACGAACTCCTCTCCCTCTTCGCGGTTCCGCCGGTGAACCAGCTCCAGGGATGAGTGTGCCACGAGATACAGGGGAGGCCCCGACATGTTTTCGCAGACATGACCGGCTCCGACGACGCCCCAGCGAACATGTTCCATAGAATAAGGCTACCATGGAACAGGGGAGTTGTCGACACAATCCGGACCGACAGCTGAAAGCGGCTTGCCCTTTACGGTAAATTACGGCATCCTTGAAGCGGTATGGAAAACCGAACAATTCTGCTGCTGATCCTCACAGGGGCCCTGATCCTGTTTGCCTATATTACGCGCTTCTTTTTCGTTCCCATTGTTGTGGCCCTGACGATCGCCAATCTTTTTTATCCCCTCCATGAAAGGATAGTCCGCTCTCTTAAGGGGCGCCGCGGTGCGGCTTCGTTTTTTACAACCTTTCTGATATTCCTGGTTGTGGCTGTCCCCGTCTATCTTGTGGCCCAGCTTCTGGTCGTGCAGGCCCTGGATCTCTACAGTTTTCTGCGTGCTTATCTCAAGGACCCGGGAATCGAGGGCCTGATAGGGCAGATCAAGGGCCTTACCATTCTGCAGCGCTTCGATCTGCCCAGGGTAGACTGGGCTTCCGTGGCCAGCCGGAGCCTTTCCCAGACAGCCTCCTTTGTGTCGGATCTTATAAACAGGACCTCCGCGGGCATCCTCTCCGGGATAGCGGATACCTTCGTAATCTTCTTTTCCCTCTTCTTCTTTTTCAAGGACGGCCCGACCATGCTGGAGGGGTTGAAAACGGCTCTGCCCCTGGAACCCCGGCATGTTGAACGGCTGGCGGGGGAGTTCCGCCGGACCAGCAAAGCGGCGGTTTCCGCAACGGTAATAATCGGGCTCATTCAGGGATTCATCGGCTCCCTGACCTTTCTGTTTGTCGGTATCAAGGCCTGGCTGCTCTGGGGAGTCATCATGACGATTCTCTCCATCGTGCCCCTGGTGGGCTCCTACCTTATCATGGTGCCCGGAGCCCTGATACTGCTCGCCCAGGGCAGGGTCTGGGCCGCGGTCTTCGTGCTCTTCATGGCAAGCGCAGTCTCCTACGGAGCCGATTACCTGCTGCGTCCGCGCCTGGTGGGACGGGACGCCAGGCTGCACGATCTGCTTGTGTTTGTCGCTTCCCTTGGGGGGCTCGCGGTCTTCGGGCTTATGGGATTCATCGTTGGGCCGGTAGTGGCCAGCGTCCTGGTGGCCATGCTGAACATCTTTAAAGAGGGCTTTGAGCTTCCCGGCTTGGAAGACGGGGCAGTGGGGGAAGAGGAGTGATCCCCTGCGCCATAATCGGGCTCGGGCGTATCGCCTCGCTCCTGGAAGACGATACAAAAAGGGAGAAACCTGCCAGCCACGCCGGTGCTGTCAGCGCCCACCCTGAGACCTTTATCGCCGCCGGCATGGACAGCGATCCGGAGCGGAGGGAACTCTTTTCCCGGCGCTGGGGCGACGTGCCGGTCTACGACGACCCCCGGCTGATGCTGCAGGACAGCTCCCCCGAAATCCTTCACATCTGCACCCACGCGGACTCCCATCTCGATTATCTGGCCCTCGCCCTGGAGTACCGGATACCCGTGGTGGTCCTGGAAAAGCCGGTAAGCGATTCCCTGGGCAGAGCGAAACGCATGCTGAAGCGTCTTCAGCGCAGCAGTACCAGGGTCGTGGTCAACCATGAACGGCGTTACTCCAGGGACTACCTGGCCGCCCGGGAGTGCATCAGGAGTATGCGCTACGGTCCGGTGCGCTCGGTAAACGCCCGGCTCTTTATGGGACGGAACAGGCCCCTGGAGGCGGTGCTGCTCTATGACGGGACCCACCTTTTCGACATCATCAGTTTTCTCCTGGCAGAACCCATCAGGGGAATCCGACGGCTTCCTGGAATCCCCCCGGAAAGCAGCAGTATCTTTACCGGGGCCCGCTGCGCTTCGGTTCCCGTCTGTGTAGAGGTTGGCAATCACCGGGACCATGTTGTTTTCGAACTGGAGTTTTCCTTCGAGGAAGGGCGCCTTCGAATCGGAAACGGGGTCTACGAAGAGTTCGAAAGCCGGGAATCGCCCTGGTACGACGAAATGCGCTCCCTGATTCCCGTGGAGACGGAGCTCCCGGAAAAGACCGGTTACTTCAGCGGAATGTTCGAGGATGCCGTCAGGCTGGCAAAGGAACCCGGGGCTGTTCCCCTCTCATCCTATGCCGATGGTCTTGAATCCCTGAGGATTGTGGAACTTATTCGCCGGAGAATGAGATTTACATCTTTTTGGAGATAATAAACATAAAGTCCCCTGATGCAGTTGAATAAAATCCTGACGGCGGGTAGTATTTTCAGCAAAGATCTATATTCGAGGAACTGTATGCAAAAGTCGTCCCTGTTATTCAGACTGAGTCTGGCCTTCGTTATCATAATGATGATTTTTATTCTGGTCGTCGGTTTTATGCTGTTCTCCAACAGTCGGAACCTCAAAGCCCTGAATAAAGTGGAAAGCGAGTATCTTTCCGCTACATTTAACCTGATGGAAATCGAAAAACAGATCCTCTTTATTGAGAGCAGGTTTACCAGAGTCGCCGCGGAGGGCTCTGCGGCGGACAGCACAGACTTTGACCGGGCGGAAGAGGGCAGAAATACTGTCGAGGAGCTGATTTCCGGACTCGCAGATCAGTACCACCGGCGGGGAGAGGAGGAGCTGGTCCGGGAACTGGAGCTTATGGCTGATTCCTTCGGGGTCTTTTACCGGACAGGACTGAACATGGCAAAGCGCAGCCAGTCCATGGGGAACTCAGGAACGAATCCCTACAGCAGGGATTTTCATGATTTTTCCTCCGGTTTTATCGAGGAAATCGATACCCTGGTTATGGAACATCAGGCTGAACTGAAGGAGGCGATACTCGTTCTGGAACAGCGCTTTGGGCTTGTAAACCGGGTCGCCCTGATGGGAGCCGGGCTGGCACTTCTGTTCTCGATGGTAATCTTCCTGGTAATAATGCGGGCCGTCAAGGTACCGGTTTCGGAACTGAACCGGGCCGCCCGTTCCCTGGAAGCGGGGAATCTCGCCGATCCCCCCCGCTACGAAAAGTCTGATGAACTGGGGGAAGTCTGCCGCTCCCTTTCCAGTGCCCTGAAAGGGATGGATGGACTCGTGGTGGGGATACGCTCCATGGTGGGTGAGCTCTCCGGCCGTATGGATGAACTGGCTGCGAATACCGGTGAAACCTCTGCGGCGGTTACCGAGATTTCCGGAACCATCAGTTCGATGCTCGAGCAGGTTCATCTGCTCGATTCGGATATCGAAACCTCGGCAGACTCGGTGGATCAGATCGCCGGTATCGTCGACCGCTTCGGAGAACTCGTTGACTCCCTGGCCGCGGTGGTGGAACAGTCCTCGGCGGCGGTGAACCAGACCATTGCCCAGATCCGTTCGGTAAGTTCCATCGCGGAAAAGCGCATCTCCTCAAGCCGGGAGATGAACAGGGCCCTGGAAGACGGAGAGCAGAAGATACTTGCAACGGACTCAGTTGTGCGCCAGGTAGCCGAAAGTGTCTCGCAGATTCAGCAGATGCTGGAACTCATCAACCGCATATCCGCCCAGACCAACCTTTTATCCATGAATGCCGCCATCGAGGCTGCTCATGCAGGGGATGCCGGACGGGGATTTTCGGTGGTCGCCTCGGAGATCCGCAATCTGGCGGAAGAGTCGGGAAACAATGCAAAGAATATATCCAATGCCCTGAAGGAGATTATCCTGCGCATTCAGGAGGCCTCCGAAACCAGTAGGATATCATTGGAAACCTTTGCCTCCGGCAAGGGGACGGCCGAGGAGGTGGGCAGCGCCTTTGGAGAGATAACCGCTGCCATGAGTGAGATGTCCTCGGGAAGTGAACAGGTCCTCTCCGCCCTCGGTCGTCTTAACGAGTTGTCCGGAACAGTAACGAGCGGGTCCGGCGAGATTGATGAAAGTACGAAGACCTTTTCCGCCGCCATGACCCGTCTGCGGCAGATATCCAGTCAGACCAGGAGCGGTATGGAGGAGATGAAGATCAGCGCGGAGGAAATAAACAGGGCCATGGCAGATGTCAGCCAGCTCTCCGAAGCGGTCGGGTCCGCTGTGGCCGGGGTGGACCGGGAGATAGGAAAATTCTCCACCAGCGAATAGGCCGGGCAGTCCGGAATCAACCCTTGTCTTTTTCTTTCCCCCCGGAGTAGTCTGGTAAGGATATGGCTTCTTTTGATGAGCGTACCGACCTTAGTGCCCCGGCGTATTCCCTTACGGATTCCATCCTCGGACGGGTACGGGGGGCTGCAAGAAAAGAACGATGGGGAAGGACCTTTCTGCAGATTGCCTGGACCGCGGGGCCCGTAACCTACCTTGCCCTGCAGGGGGGCTACTACATCGGCTACGGCAAGTCGGCGCCTATCCAGGTATTTTTCTACTTTGCCGGCTATACGGTAATCGCCGCCGTCTTTGCCTTGGCGGTGCGCTTTCTCTACAACATGACCAGGGGGAGCGAAAAGGACGCCGACCGTCTCAGTCTTCAGCGGGTTTTTGATCTGCTGCCGGACCGCATCATCGAGGTTCGGGATCTGCAGCTCTCGGGGCTGGACCCTTTCGGCAGAAAAGTTCTGGGTGCCAAGTACCTGCTGGAGAACCCGGATGCCGGCGCGGAGGCGGCGGCCACGGCCCTGATGGATCTGACCGGGGACAAGGAGATAGCCGCGGCCATGCGGGATGTGGAGGTTTACCGCCGCTATGGTCTGATGGTCCGGGCCCAGGAAAAGAGTACCGTTCTTAAAGAGCACCTCGAACAGTATCGTGATTTTCTCGCTTCCACCTCCGAGGAGGTCTCAAAACTTGTCTGGCTCAGGGCCGCAGGGATGGGGCCCTCCCGACGACTCGGCCGGACCAGGACCCGGGGTTTTATCGGACGGGTTCTCGCCGCCGCCGAGGCGGACAACCTGAATCTGATGAGCCTGGTGGACGTGGAAGAGGTCTGCATACTTGTGTTCGAGATGATCTGCGGACGCCGCTATCCCTATTTCAAACTTCGTTACTACGGTGACAAGGCCTATACCGAAGCCGCCCGGCGGCTTTCCCATACCCGCAGGGAGTACCGGGCTTCCGTATTTGTACGAAACAGCCGGATTCGGGTCCTGGCGGAGCGGCTCTATGCCGCCTCGGATGAGAAAAAGGAGGGCATCCGGGGAGAGGCGAAAAAAGGGAGAAAAGCCATACGCCGTGTTCTGGCATCCTTTACCCAGATTCGCTCCGCCAGGATCCTGCAGGAGATGATAACCGAGGAGATGGACAGGCTCGTAAGGAACTTTAATCCGGAAAAAAGCGGAAAATCCGAAATCCGACGGATGCGCACCCTGGTGGAGCTTTATCGTCAGCTGCGGCGATCCGCTTCGAGGGTGGAGAAAAACTACCAGGCCTTCAAAGGGGCCTGGGAACGCTATGCCCGGGTTCTGGAAGGACGCAACAGCCAGGTGCCGGTGAGACTGATTAAACCCGGAGAATCCGGATGGGGGGTTGGTCTGCATCTGCGGAGCATCGGTCTGGGGCCCCGGGAGACCCTGCCGGCAGCACGGCTCATAGAGGAGCGCCTCGAGGAGTTCAGCCTGGAACATGAGGAGAGCAATATAAAAGCCAACGATCAGAAGGAACTCGCCGTATCCCTCCTGCAGATACTGGAGAGGTTCATACCCCTGGGGGAAACCCAGGTACAGCGGGCAATCGAGAGCACCAACTCAGCCTATCTGACGAATCTGAAACGGGAACTGTCCCACGCCGCCAGGGAGTCCTGGGGACTCTCCCTGGTTTCCGGCGTTGCCAGCCCGGTGAGGGAGAGCATTCATGAGACCCTCCGGGGACTGATTGAATTTGATCGTCTGCAGGTCAGGGAAGAGGATATCCCTTATCTTGTTGAACGCTTCAGCGCGGATCCGGAGTACCTGAAAGGGCTGCTTTTTGAAGGTCCCGGGGGCTGGATGCCGGTATTCGATCTTCCCGAACCGCCTCCGGTACCCCCGCTTCCGGATTATCCTTCAAAGGCTGTCCGTAAAAGCTCCTGAGTGTAGGGATGCTCCGGGGAGCTGAAGACCTTACGGGCTTCCCCTTCTTCGACAATTCTGCCGGCCTTCATGATGACTATGTAATGGCACAATGATCGAACGACCTTAAGGTCGTGACTGATGAAAACATAAGTCAGCCCGTGGCGTGCCTGAAGTTCCTTGAGAAGTTCCATGACCTGGAACTGGATCGAGCGGTCCAGGGAGGATGTGGGCTCATCGAGGATGATAAAGTCCGGCTTCAGCACCAAAGCCCTGGCCAGGGCGATGCGCTGTCGCTGCCCCCCGGAGAACTCGTTGGGGTAGCGGAAACGGGTTTCCGGGTCAAGGCCCACCTCGTGCATGGCGGCAATGATCTGTTTTTCCCGTTCCTCCCGCTTCAGGTCCGTGTGGACCTCCAGGCCTTCGCCTATTATATCCTCAACGCTCATCCGGGGGCTCAAGGAGCCGTAGGGATCCTGGAAGATAATCTGCATGCTGCGCCGGAAGGGGCGGAAATCCTTCTCCCGGATTCCGGCAAGGCTTGACCCCTTGAAGGTTATTTCCCCCTGACTCCCCGTCAGCCGAAGGACCGCCCTGCCGAGGGTGGTCTTGCCGGAGCCGCTCTCTCCCACTACTCCCAGGGTCTGCCCCCTGCGCACGGTGACGGTGACCCCGTCGACGGCTTTTACGTGGTCCACGGTACGGCGCAACAGACCCTTCTGAATGGGGAACCAGACCCTGAGGTCCCTGGTGCTGAGAATGGCCCCGGCATCGGGATCCGGCGCGGGAGGCTCATCGTGGGGTTCCGCCTCGATGAGGCGTCTGGTGTATTCCGCCCGGGGAGAGGAAAAAAGACTGGCTGTCTCCGCGGTTTCAACAACCTGTCCCTGCTGCATGACAGCGACCCGGTCGGCGATGCGCTGAACGATGGAGAGATCGTGGGTGATAAAAAGCACCGCTGTATTGAGTTCATCCTTAAGCTTCAGAATCAGGTCGAGGATCTGGGCCTGGATGGTAACGTCCAAAGCTGTGGTGGGTTCGTCGGCTATAAGGAGTTCGGGCTCGTTTATCAGGGCCATGGCGATCATGACCCGCTGGCGCTCTCCCCCGGAGAGCTCATGGGGAAAGGCCTTGAGCCGTTTTTCCGGATCCCGGAGTCCCACCTTGTTCAGCCATTCCAGGGCGATGGGCCTGGCCTGTTCGATATTCAGTCCCTGGTGCAGGAAAAGGCTCTCGGCGAGCTGTTTTTCTATGGAGTGCAGGGGATTCAGAGAGCTCATGGGTTCCTGGAAGATCATGCCGATTTTACCCCCGCGGATAGAGTGCAGGGTCTTCTGGTCCGCCTTCAGGAGGTCTGTTCCCCGGTAGAGGATTTCCCCCGTGGGATAGGCGACACGTTCATCCGGCAGAAGCCGCAGGATCGAACTTGCCGTGACGGTTTTACCAGAGCCGCTCTCTCCCACCAAAGCCAGGACCTCGTTGGGACGGATTTCGATCTCCGCATTATGGACCACCCGGTTCAGTTCTTCGCCCTTTCTGAAGGCGAGACTCATGTTGCGGATATGTACAAGATTCTCCATGGGTTTGTTTTCCATCTTCTGTTCCTATCCCGCCCGCCGGGGATCAAAAGCGTCCCGTACCGCTTCACCGATAAAGACCAGGAGGCTCAGCATTCCCGCGAGCACGAAAAATGCGGAGATTCCCAACCAGGGGGCCTGCAGGTTGGCCTTGCCCTGGGCCAGGAGTTCACCCAGGGAGGGCGAGCCCACGGGAAGCCCGAATCCGAGAAAATCCAGGGAGGTCAGGGTGGTTACCGCTCCCCCGAGAATGAAGGGCATGAAGGTAAGGGTCGCCACCATCGCGTTGGGAAGGATATGCCGGAACATGATCTTGCTGTTGGAAAGCCCCATGGCTCTGGCGGCCTGAACGTACTCGAAGTTTCTGCCCCGTAAGAACTCCGCCCGTACCACCCCCACAAGACTCATCCAGCCGAAGAGCAAAGTAATACCCAGGAGCCACCAGAAGTTGGGTTGTACGACACTGGCGAGGATTATGAGAAGAAAGAGGGTCGGCATCCCCGACCAGATCTCCATGAAGCGCTGTCCCAGAATGTCCAGGCGGCCTCCGTAGTATCCCATGGCAGCCCCCACGGCTACACCTATTATGGAGGAACAAATGGTCAGGGTCAGTCCGAAGAGGACGGAGATCCGAAAACCGTAAATAATCCTGGCAACCACATCCCGCCCCTTGTCGTCGGTGCCCAGCCAGTTATCTCCCGTGGGTGGTGACGGAGCGGGGGATGGCAGGTCGTAGTTGATTGTCTCGTAGCTGTAGGGGATCAGGGGCCAGAGGATCCAGCCGGACTCCTCTATCAGCTCGATGACATAGGGATCCCGGTAATCTGCGGCCAGTTCGAACTCTCCGCCGAAGGCGGTCTCCGGGTACTCCCGGAGTATCGGGAAAAAGATGTGTCCCCGGGAGTAGATCAACAGGGGAGAGTCGTTGGCGATGAGTTCGGCGAAGAGGCTGAGAACAAAGAGTATCAGGAATATCCACAGGGAGTACCAGCCCCGTCTGTTGGCCTTGAAGCGCCTGAGCCGTTCCGCAGCAAGGCGGCCGGTAAAGAGCTTTTTCATCAGGCCACCTCCCGGCTTTCAAAGTCGATTCGCGGATCCACCAGGGTATAGGTAATATCGGAGATCAGGTTCAGAACGAGCCCCAGAAGGGTGAAAATGTAGAGAGTGCCGAACATTACCGGGTAGTCCCGCTGCATGGTGGCCTCGAAGCCCAGGAGACCCAGGCCCTCCAGGGAGAAGATCACCTCGATCAGGAGGCTCCCGGTAAAGAACATGCTGATAAAGGCGGAGGGAAAGCCGGCTATTATCAGGAGCATGGCGTTGCGGAAAACGTGGTTCCGGAGGATGCGCTTTTCCGTGGCCCCCTTGGCCCGGGCGGTAACCACGTACTGCTTGTTTATCTCGTCCAGAAAGGAGTTCTTGGTCAGCATGGTCAGGGTCGCAAATCCGCCGATCACCAGGGCGGTAATCGGCAGGGCCAGATGCCAGAAATAGTCGCCGATTTTCCCTAACAGGGAGAGCTCCCGCCAGTTATCGGACAGCAGCCCCCGCAGGGGAAAGATCTTCAGATAACTTCCCCCGGCAAAGAGGATGATCAGCAGAATGGCGAAGAGGAATACGGGAATCGCGTTTCCCAGGATTACCGCCGTGGAGCTCCAGACGTCGAAGCGGCTGCCGTGGTTCACGGCCTTGCGAATCCCCAGGGGAATGGAGACAAGGTAGATTATCAGGGTGCTCCAGATTCCCAGGGAGACGGAGACCGGCATGCGATCGCCGATGAGGCCGATCACCGTGCGGCCGCGAAAGAGACTCTCCCCGAAGTTGAAGGTGGCGTAATTCTTCAGCATTGTAAGGTAGCGGATGTGAAGGGGTTTATCGAATCCGAAGCGCTTTTCGATGGCAGCGATTTCCTCAGGGGCCAGACCCCTGGATCCCCGATATCGGGATGTTCCGGACCCTCCTTTTTCAGCCTCCGGCTCCGCCGTTTCCCTCGCGCCCTGTCCCGAGATGCGTTCCATCGTCATATTGCTTTCGATTCCGCTCATCCTGGCGATAGCCTGTTCCACCGGGCCGCCGGGTGCAATCTGCACTATGAAAAAGTTTATGGTGATGATCGCCCACAGGGTCGGGATTATCAAGATCAGCCTTCGCAGGATATAATTTCCCATCTGAATCCCTTACTCCTGCTGAAACCGGTCTGGAAGCGTTGCCGCTTTTTCCGTATCGATCCACCAGGTGTCTATTCCCAGAGCGTATTTCGGGCGGGTTTCCGGTCTGGAAAACTTGTTCCAGTAGGAAATCCGGAATTTCGACAGGTGCCACTGGGGAATCACATAGTGATTCCAGGTAAGAACCCTGTCCAGGGCCCTTCCCCAGTAGAGCAGGGCGTCCAGGTCGTTCTGGTTATCGACGATTCCCTCAAGAAGATAATCCACCGCATCATCTTCCACCCCTGCCTGATTATAGGTTGAATCGATATAGTCGCTGTGCCATCGCAGCAGGAGACCTGAACCGGGAATCGCATTGGCGGCGAAACCCTGGGAGATCATGTCGAAATCCCTGTCACGCAATCTGTTCAGGTACTGGGTCGGATCGATAGTTCGAATGTTCAGGGTAATTCCCATCCTCTCCAGGTTCTGCTGCAGAGGGATGATGACCCTCTCTGTGGAGGGACTGTAATTGATCAGTTCGAATTCCATCGGTTCGCCGGTCTCGACATTGACCAGGCGTCTTACACCCCCCGCTGAATCTCCGCCGAAGAGCCCCAGGATCCAGGAAAAAATGGCGGAGAAAAAACTCTTTATGCCTCGCCATATTTTTCCAAGAAAACCCGGCTCTTCAGTCTCCTTCTCTTTAGATGAATCCCCCTCCTGATCCTCCAGGGATTTTTCCGGGGCTGCTACTTCCCGGATTTCCCAGCCCGCCTCTTTTAGAATTTTCAGGGCCTCCCGAATCTGTGGTCGTATGTTTCCTGACCCGTCGGTTACCGGAGGATTGTACTCTTCGGTGAAGACCTCTTCAGGGATTTTGTCCCGTATAGGTTCCAGAATTTCCAGTTCCTCCGCCGAGGGGATTCCCTTCGCTTCGTATTCGGTATTCTGGAAGTAGCTCCGGGTGCGGGTATACTGGCCGTAAAAAAGGTTCGTGTTCATCCATTGAAAATCCAGGGCGAGGTTCAGGGCCTGCCGTACCCTCCGGTCACTGAAGAAGGGGCGCCGGGTATTGAAAACGAAGGCCTGCATGTTCGCCGGTATCTCGTGAGGAACTTCTTCTTTGATGATATATCCCTGGTCGTAATTTGGCCCGCTGTGCAGTGTCGCCCAGTTCTTTGCTATACTTTCCAGGTAAAAATCATACTCCCCCGCCTTGAAGGCTTCCAGGGCCACGTTCTCGTCACGATAGTAGTCGTAGCGGATGAAATCGAAGTTGAGCCTGCCTCGATTTACCGGGAGGTCTAGTGCCCAATAATCCTCGATACGCTTGTATACCACGTACTGGCCCATATTGTAGTCGGAGATCGTGTAAGCCCCGGAGCCCAGGGGGACATCAGTAGTGGGTTCGCTGAAATCCCGGTTCTCCCAGTACTGGGGTGGAAGAATGGGGAACGAGGCTAGGTACATTATTTTTTCCCGATCGCCGTCGGGAATGTCAAAACGAACCGTAAGCTCGTCGATTACCTTTCCGGTAGTACCGGGTATGTAGGTCTGGATGAACTCGACCCCTTCCTCGAGGAATTTCTGGACGGTAAAGACCACATCCTTCGCCCTGATTGGCCTTCCGTCCTGGAAGCGTGCGGCGGGATTTATGGTAAAAATGACATAGGAGTAGTCGGCGGGATACTCGATTTTTTCGGCAATCAACGGATACATGCTGTCGATCTCGTCGTCCGACGAAACCATCAGGGAGTCGTAGATAGTCTCACTGCCTGCGGGTGTATCACCGCGCTGGGCATAGCGGTTGAAACTATCGAAGGTCCCGATACTGTGGTAGCGCAGAGTTCCGCCCTTCGGGGCGTCGGGATTGACGTAGTCGAAATGGGTAAAATCGGGGCCGTACTTGGGTTCCCCGTGCAGGGCGATGGCGTGGCTCACGGTGACCTGGGCGGTCAGGGCCGCCGCCCCGAAAACAAGGATTGCGGCAATAAGAACGTTCCGCATGGCAATTCCCCCTATGTTGTACGCAGGCGTTTCTGCGTATCAACATACGGGAATTGTTATGCTGTCGTCAATGAGTTCGGCTGCTCCGGCGGCTGTTAATGCTCCGGTCCCGGCTCTGGCGGCGCTGCTGGCTGCGTTCACGCATCCGCTGGGCCTGGACAATGTGGGGGGGCGGGCCGGCATCCTTTTCCATCCGGAAGCCGTTTATCTCCTGTACCTCGATCCTGCGCTTCAGGAGCTTCTCGATCCCATCCAGGTAGCCCTTCTCGTCGGCGCTCACCAGGGAGGATGCCAGCCCCGAAGCCCCTGCCCGGCCTGTCCGGCCGATGCGGTGGACGTAGTCCTCCGGCACGTTGGGCAATTCGTAGTTTATAACGTGGGGCAGATCATCGATATCCAGTCCCCGGGCTGCAATGTCCGTGGCAACCAGGGTTTGGACATTTCCGGCTTTGAACTCCTTCAGGGCCCTGGTGCGGGCGTTCTGGCTCTTGTTGCCGTGGATAGCCGCAGAGGGTATCCCGTTCTTGGCCAGATGCTTCGAAAGCCTGTCGGCGCCGTGCTTGGTTCTGGTGAAAACCAGGATGCGGAACCAGTTGTGCTCCTTTATAAGCTGGGTAATAAGCTCGCTCTTGCGGGCTTTCTCCACAGGATGCACCACGTGGCTTACCGTTTCTGCGGCGGTATTGCGGGGTGTAACCTCCACCGCCACGGGGTTGTTCAGGATGGAGTTCGCCAGCTTGCGGACATCGTCGGAATAGGTGGCTGAAAAGAGAAGGTTCTGCCGTTTTACGGGCAGTTCCCGTATAACCTTGCGGATATCGTTGATAAAGCCCATATCCAGCATCCGGTCCGCCTCGTCCAGCACCAGGGTTTCGATTCGGGAGAGGTCCAGGGTTCCCTGGCCTACATGGTCCAGGAGACGTCCCGGGGTAGCCACCAGTATATCGATTCCCCGGCGCAGGGCCTGTATCTGCGGGCCGATGCCGACACCGCCGAAGATGACCGTGGAATGGAGGCGCATATTGGCGCCGTAGTCCACAACGCTCTGGTGAACCTGGGCGGCAAGCTCCCTGGTGGGGGTCAGAATCAGCACCCGCGGGGCGCTTCCCCGTCCGCCGGGCCTGGCAAGGCGCTGCAGCAGGGGCAGAACAAAGGCGGCGGTTTTGCCGGTACCGGTCTGGGCGCCGCCCAGTACATCGTTTCCTTTGAGGATCAGGGGGATGGCCCGGAACTGGACCGGTGTGGGGCTGCTGTAGCCCTGAGTTTCAACGGCCTTGAGCAGCCGCGTATCCAGACCAAGGGCCTGAAAGCTTTGAGTTGATTGAGACATCTATGGTTCTCCGTTGTATCCGACGTCGCGGCGCCACGTTTATCATTTTTTTCGTGGGCCGGTCCGGTCGCGGCGGAAGGATTATCTGCTCGGTAGGTACTTGAAAAGATGGAAATCAGTTACATACAAAGCGCGGCGCCGACCGGGGCGCCGCTCTGTTCATGAGCTTAGCATATTCAATGACTGTGTGTACACCCGTTACAGATCCAGCTCGATCGAGACCGGACAGTGGTCCGAACCCATCACATCCGCGTGGATAGAGGAGGATTTTACCGCCCCGGCAAAACCGTCGTTGACGCAGGCGTAGTCGATACGCCAGCCGATGTTCTTCGGCCTGGCTCCGGCACGATAGGACCACCAGGTGTAATTTTCGCCTTCACTGGTGAACATCCGGAAGGTGTCGGTAAAACCGTCGGCGGTAAAGCTGTCCATCCAGGCCCGCTCCTCCGGAAGGTAGCCGGGGTTCTTTTCGTTCTGGTCGGGTCTTGCAAGGTCGATGGGCTTGTGGGCGATATTGTAGTCCCCGACGATGACGACGTTCTCCCCCGCGGCGACCCGTTCTTTCGCGGCTTCATGAAGGAAAGAGCAGAAATCCAGCTTGTAATCGAGCCTGGCCCCTTCGGGCTGGCTGTTGGGAAAATAGCAGTTGAACAGGGTAAACTTCGGGAAGGTGAGGACCAGTCCCCGGCCTTCGGAGTCGAACTCCTCCGCCCCCAGGGTATCCACCTTCAGGGGCTCCTCCCTGCTGTAGACTGAGACCCCGCTGTAGCCTTTCTTCTGAGCGCTGGCCCACAGGGCGGTGTAGCCCGCGGGGGAGATCAGCTCCTCATCCAGCTGTTCCGGCTGGGCCTTGGTCTCCTGCAGGGCGAGGATATCCGGCTGTATTCCGCCGAACCATTCCATAAGCCCCTTCTTTTGGGCCGCCCGAATACCATTGACGTTCCACGAGTAGATGTTAATCAATTTTTTCTCCTGATTCTCTTTGTGCTTTTTTTATCAGTTTTTCCAGGCTGCCTGCCAGCTTATCCCGGGAAAAGGGTTTTCCATGGCCCGGATAGAAGTGTTCAGCGCCGCTCTGCAGAAGGTATCGCCAGCTTGTAAGCAGATCTTCCGGATCATCCGCAAAGGGTGGAACCACCGACCAGGGAAGAATGTTGAATGCCGCATCGCCGATGAAGGCGGCTCCATTCTCCAGCAACAGCGCTATGGACCCTCCTGAATGCCCGGGCATGGGAACGATCCTTCCGGGAATGCCGAAGTCCGACAGGTCCCTCTCGTCTGTTATAAGAATATCCGGCTGTACTGCTGTGAACTGTTTTCTTCCGGCCAGGATTGTGCCCGCCAGTTTTGATACGGCTTTCGAGTACAATCCGAGACCTTTGGGAAAGGGGGTTCTGCCGGAAAGCAGATGAGTTTCCTCGTAACGGGAGCAGCATACCGGGGCCCCGCTTGCCTCCCTGAGCGCCGCCAGGGATCCTGCGTGGTCGTAATGGGCGTGGGTCAGCAGGATAAGAGATATCTTCTTCGGTTCGAGACCTGCTTTGCTTGCGGCGGCCAGTATTTTCTGTTCCGATCCCGGAATACCCGTATCCACAAGAACCCCGGTATCCCCCGCTTTGATCAGGTAGACATGAGCATGGCCGATGGAAACAGGGTGTATCTCCAGGAAAGGTAAAACGGGCTGCAAAAGGCACTTCTCCTCTGATTAATAGTGGTGTCCAAGAACGATGAAGAGTTCATAATTCTCTCCTCCCCAGTCGCCCTGGTCGATAACCGCCTTCAAATCGATCCCAAGGGATGTTCTAATATAATATCCCCTGGCGAAAAAGGGAAACCCGATGGCCTCAAGCCCCAGGCCCATCTTGAAGTGCTTATCCGGATCAAAGGCCGTATCCTGCTCCTTGACCCATCCGGCGTCGAAGAAGACCGATCCCTGTCCTTCCACAAAATCAGGGATTGTGAAGGCCCTCATGGTCAGATCGGTATTGATGAATCCCCCGTATTCCACAGCCTCACCCATCTTCAAATCCCGGATGCCCCGGATATAACTGGCGGCCTCTTCCTCGAACTCGCCGTCGAACTCGGCAAAGCCGGCCACCCTGCCGGAAACCATGAAGGGCCAGAAAAGAATCCTGAAGGGAAGGGGATAGAATCCGGAGAGGGAAGCCCTGGCATCCCGGTTCCAATAGAGGTGCTGCAGGTTCCAGGTGTTGGTGTTCTCGATCCGCAGATCCACTCCCTTTCTGAAGTTCCCGATCCAGTCCACCTGGCCGGCCGTCAGGAGCTGTCCGTAGCCGATTCCGGGTCCCTCCTTCTCCCGGGATATGGGTTTATCGAACTTGTAATCGATCTCCGTATAGATCCCAGGGGTATAGATGAACTGGCCGAAACCGGGAAGGAAGAGGCCGGTGGAGAAATCCTCCGCCAGTTCCAGCCGGGAGGTAATCCAGTTTTTGTCTATATCGGTGCTCTCGTAGTTGTAACTCTCCCTGAAGCTCAGGGTGGGGGTGTAGTCTTTTATCGGAAGATCGACGCCCACGGAGGTGTAGGACTCAAGATCATGCTCCCCCGCCGTGTATTCCCAGTAGGCTGCCGTGTCCCAGTGCCACTGATGCTCCAGCCACTGGAAGGGCAGGATGAACTCCAGCTCCAGACGGTTGTTCGTATCCCCATCCTGGCGTTCCCAGGCGACATCCAGGGCGAAGCGTTCCAGGGTTCCGAAGAGATTCAGGTCGCGGTACTTGAGAGTCAGGGAAAAACCGTTGTTGGAATCGTACTCGGGGATAGGGAGCACGATTATGTTCCAGCTGTCCTCGGTGTAGATGTCCAGGCGTACCGGGTAGTGTCCGCCGGTCTTTTCTCCAACTGAGTATTCAATCCGGGAGCTCTCCTTCAGCTGCCTCAGGTTCAGAAGCAGCTGCCGCTGTTCGGCTATAAAATTCTGCAGCTCGTTTTCGCTCTGAAAGGAGATCCCTGTTCTCAGGTCGCCGAGCTCCTTCATGAGTGCACCTTTTCGGGTGATTCCATCAATATGATAGTTGATTTCCTCCACCATATATGGGCCTTCGGAACTCCCCGGTTCCGGGGCCTGGGCGAAAAGGCCGCTGGTAAGGATCAGCAGAAGGGCGATACCAGGATAGAGTCGGAAAGCGGTTCTCACGTACAGCTCCTTGAACAGTTCATGTCACTATCTATGTACCACAGGAAAGCAAAAAATCACAGTCCGCTCTTTTTTTCCATATTTTTGTATACGGTAAAATCAGGAGGATTTTTCGCCGGTTTACCCTGTATATGAAAGAAAAAATGCGTGCCGCTGTCTGCGGGGCGGGAATCGCTCTACTCTGTCTGCTTGTCGGCATGGAGATCCTCTCCTTTATCCGTGTAAAAAGCACTTTTATCGAACTCGGTGACCTTCTTCATACTCAGCATGGTGAACGCATGAAAGCTGTTCTGAACCTTGAAGAAGCTGTAAGCGCCGGTTTCGAGTGTACTGCGGAGGCCTTAAACGGGCTTGAGACGATAGAGCGTTCCCTGAGCGAATGCCTGTACGCCATGAACAGACAATTTTCTTCTGATCTTGCAGCTGTCCGCCGGGGACAGACAGTTCTGGCCGCAGCCCTGAAGGAGACAGACTTCAGGCCACAGGACCCCGGGGATGATCTGTTTGTGCAGTCCCTGTTCAGAAAGGGGCAGGATAGTTTCGCCGCAGAACGCTACGGAGAAGCCGCGGTCAGCATGTCGGAGGTGCTTTCTCTCGTGCCGGATTTCCATGAAGCGCGCCTGATCCGTGCCGCAGCGTTTTACCGGGAAAACCCTCTGGACTCCGGACGCCGGGAAGAGATCAGGGCCGATCTTGCTGTGGTCTTAACCAGGGAGCCTCATAACATCCTTGCCCTGGCGACCATGGGAAGTATTGCCCTTGAGGAACAGGACTGGCCGAGGGCGCGTCGGTACTGTCGGCACCTCATCGAAGTGGATGACCGTAATATCGAGGCTGCCCGGATGTTCGTTGTCGCCTGCCGGGGGGAAGGCTGTATCGAGGAGGCTGAAGAAGAGATTACCCTGCTTTTACAGGATGATCCGGACAATCCCCGCTACCTGCTGTACCGCGGTGAAGTGCTGGAGAATCAGAAGAAGTATGGCCAGGCCCTTGCTTCCTACGAGGCAGCCTGCAGGCGGGATCCTGCCTATTTTCCTGCGCTGCTCGGGGCAGCCCGCACGGCCGCAAATTCGGGAAACTACCCCCGTGCCAGGAAGCTTCTCAGCTCTCCTTCGGTTCCGAAGAATTATGAAACCTGCAGCCTGCTTGGGGAGTGCTGTATAAGGCTGGGCGAGACTGACGATGCAGTAAGCTGGTGGAAAAGGGCGGCTGCCTCCCTGACACTGAATACACCCGAGGATACAAAAAAGGCTGCGGATTGTTATCTGAAGATTGCCCGGTATTCTTCTGAAGCTGTCGACTTTGAAGGAGCCTTGAGGGCGGCGGCAAAGGGGCTTCGGCTTTCCGAAAATCCGGAGCTGCACCTGATCAGGGCAAAAGCCCTGCTGGAAACCGGTCGAAAGGACGAGGCACAGGAGGAACTGTCTCTGGTCTTTCAATCAGAGGAGGACCCTCAGCTGACCGAAGAGGCCCGGGAACTTCTTGAGCGTCTGGCAGGCGAAGATGGGTGATCCCTTAACGCCCCTGCTGTGTCATCGCCTCCGGGGCTTCTGCTGTATTGCCCTGCTCCTCGTGGCGGGAAACCTGGAAGCCCTTGAGATCCATGTCGCTCCTCTGGTTGTGGAAAGCCTGAATGCGGGACCCGGTCTTCTTAAACAGAAGAATCCCTGTAAAGACCTTGTCCGCCTCCTGCACGACGGCGATCACCAGGGCGCTGTATCCGTAACACTCCTTCCGGAGATGAAATACGGCGCTCCCCGCAGTTTTCTGGAAGCCGCTGAATTATGTGAGACCGTCGGTATCGACTATCTGCTGTACGGCTATATCAGGGAAGAGGAGTACAGCTGGGACTGCGAGATAAAGCTCTACGTCAGGGAAATGAATACAGTGGCAGAACTCTTTTTTTGCCGGGACGCTACGGACCACTACGATCGGATGCTGGATGAGCTCAGCAGGAAGATCCTGGACTATTTTTATAGTGACGTGGGCCTTGCTCCTTATACACCGGCACCTGAACCGGACAGGAAGATCTTCTCCATACCCATCCATCCGGGATACTGGTCCCCCGGAGGAGAAGAGTTGGGAAAGGTGAGTATCGGGATCGGCCGGATAGAGTCGGGGGTCCTGTTTGTGCCGGTCTCGCCCCTGTGGTACCACGGGGATGTTCCCTGGGAGCTGCAGACCGGAGTCACCCTTTCGTATTCCCTGGCGACAAATGACAAGGAGTATGAAAGCTTTCTGCTCCACAGTATGCGGATCAACCTGCCGCTGCTGGCGGCGGCGGAACTCAGGAATGGGCAGAGCATTGTCCTTGGCGGAGGCGTGAGCATGCAGTTCGACATCCTGAACCAGGACCGCCAGTACTACGGCAGCTACAGCGCCTTCAGTGCCGCCCCTGGAGTCTTTGTGGAGGCAGCTTACCGCTACCGGCTGAATGACTCCTGGAAACTCGGACTTCGTACCGCCCTTGAGCTTGCCTTTTTTTCTGTACTTC
This sequence comes from Marispirochaeta aestuarii, assembly GCF_002087085.1. Classification (NCBI taxonomy): domain Bacteria; kingdom Pseudomonadati; phylum Spirochaetota; class Spirochaetia; order Spirochaetales; family Spirochaetaceae; genus Marispirochaeta; species Marispirochaeta aestuarii. The sequence continues at coordinate 205,076 of NZ_MWQY01000001.1, forward strand.
AGAGCAATGTCGTTACCGGGGTGTACGGATTATACGAGTTTGCGCCTCTGGAACCATCAATCGACGGGAGGAATCAATGAAAAAGGGATGCCTGCTGCTTTGCGTGCTTATTTCGTGTGCCGGTTGCTCTGATGCTTTGCTGACAGAGATGGACCGTCTTGCCGCTGACCCTGAGGTCGTACCTCCGCGGGTAGAATCCTTCCAGCAGGAGCTGACGGTTTCCGTCAGCTGGGAGGAGGATGAGGCGGCGGATGAATATGTCCTCCGGCGTGCGGAAGACAGCGCGGGAGTCCTGAGCTACGAAATTTTATACCGGGGATCGGAGACCCATTACCGGGACACTGATGTGGAAGATGAGGGACGCTACCTGTATACCCTGGCAAAGAAGAAGGGCAACCGGGAGTTCGGTCCATCCAGTCCGGTGCTGGGGGTGGGAAACGACTGCATCGGGGATATATGGGAGCCGAATAACACGAAAGAGCAGGCTGCAGGCCTGGAACACGAACTTGCTGCAAACAGTTTCTATTACGAGGATGCCGTTACCCACAGTACGGTTCAGGATACCGACTGGTACAAAATAACCATTCCGCCGCGCTGCAGCGCCTCTATCGTGGTGATCCAGTCGGACCCGATACCGTCTCAGAACTCATCGCATCTGAGTTATCTGGTGGAAGGGACCGGGCCCGCGGAGACCATCGCCAGCGGCGTTTTGTATCCCCTTGAGAACACGGGCTTAACGACGGCAAGCTTCCTGTTCTGCATACGCCCCAGGGCGGAGGAGTGTCGGGAAGAACTGACCTTGAGCGGAGGTGCTGTCGTCAAATACAGCCTGCGGATCAGCAGGATTGATTTTCTATGAGAATGCCGCGGGTGAAAAAGAATGTACAGAGCTGGAGCCTCCTGTCAGCAGTTCCTGTGCTGCTGAGTCTGATGATGCTCGCCTGTCCGGTTACTCCGAAACAGGCTGATGATGCTCTGGTCGGCAAAGATGGATTTGAAGAGGTCGAGGAGCTTTTTCTCCAGGGGGATGAGGAGGGGACGGTCCTCTTCACGACCAGTGATTCAGCCTGGTGGAGCCCCCTGGGCTATACCCTGTGGGCCCTGAACGGAGAGGTCCAGCAACCTTTTGTCTTTCGTGAAGTGAAGTGCAGCAAGATCTCCGGCGCCGCCGGAGCGGGATACGGTATTGTTTTCTGCCACTATGAGAGCAGCGATCCGGATACGGGAGAGACTATGCTGACGGTGATGATAAACACCCTGGGGGAGTACATCCTGGGCGAGGTCGTGGAGGACAGGTTTTACGGGTTTGTCCCCTGGAGGGAATCGGAGTATCTGAAGAAGGGATACAACCAGGGAAATGTCGTGGGGCTGCGCTGGGATTCCGGAGAGTCCCGTTTTGAACTGAGTTTCAACGGAACCCCCGAAATCACCTTCTCCGATGAGGTCGAACCGCTGCACGGAGGGGGAGAAAACGGGTACCTCGTTGTCATTTCCCCTGCGGATATCTTTCCGGCGAATCCTGTTCAGGTGGTTTTTACCGAGCAGTAGTGGAAAAAGTGAAAATAAGGAAAACGTGCATGAACATAAAAAAACGGCTGACAGCCTTTCTGTTGCTTGAATGCTTTCTTGTCGGGACTGTGGCACCACCGGTGTATGCCGAGGCGCCGCGACAGGAGGTGCTGCCCGGCACTCCATGCAAATGGACCGTGCCGGTTCAGGAGGAATCCGGCTTTCTGGGGGAGTTCTGTGTCAGCCCTGAATCCGGGGGAGAGTATATCTCCGATACGGTCTCCCTTCTTGTCCCGCCGGGGGCGGTGGAAAATCCCGTGATGATTCGAATCGAAAAGTTGAGTCTGGTGGAGGGGCTGCCTGCCGGTATGTCGAACCTCAGCTCCGGCGCGGCGGGGTACCGTTTTCTGCCGGAAAACCAGAGTTTCCTGAGGGCGGTAAAGGTGACCCTGCCTTTTGACCGGAGGATCCTTGAGTCGGAAACAGCCCTCTCCAACCTCTATACCTGGTATTACGACAGGCGGGAATCCCGCTGGAGGAGGCTTGAACGCTGGAGGGTCGATCGACAAAAGGCGACGATAACCAGCCTGACGACCCACTTTACCGATATGATAACTTCCACCCTGACCCTGCCGGAGGGGCCGCAGGCTGTTGATTTTAATGTAAACAGCATAAAGGACCTGAAGGCTGCGGACCCCACGGCGGGTGTCCCACGGATTCAGGGACTTGATGCAGCCGGCATGGGAGATGCGGGGTTCTCGCTGCCCTTACGGGTACCTACGGGCAGGGGAGCAGTGACGCCGAAACTCGCCCTGACCTACAGCAGTGAACATCAGAACGGCTGGATGGGACGGGGATTCGATATCGGGGTTTCATCGGTTGCCATAGATACACGTTTCGGATTACCGGAGTACGGCGGAGAAGACATCTTCGCAATAGATGGAGAAGAGCTTGTTGCCACCGGAGAGATGGAGGATGGAGCGTTAAAATATCAGCGTCGAAAAGAGGGCAGTTTTGAAAGAATCCTCTGGTTTGTGAACGATGACCGGCGCTGGGAAATTACGGACAAAAATGGTACCACCCGGGTGTATGGAACAACAGACAGCTGGATCGGACCGGACCGCAGGGACCGTACAAAAATCTATTGCTGGTATTTGAGCAGGGTGATCGACGCCAACGGGAATACCGCGGATTACATGTATACCCGGGATGAGATAAACAGCGCTGTCTATCTGCGGGAGATCCGTTATTCGGGACACGAAGAGACCGGCGAAGAGGGCCTCTACCGGGTACGCTTTGACCTGGACCTCAGCAGCGGTGCCCGGCCGGACCGGCGCAGCGAGGCCCGGGGGGGCTTTGTCTCGAAGCTTGCAGGGCTGTTGCGGGGGGTGGAGATCTCCTGTGACGGATTGCTTTTCCGGCGCTATGAGTTCAGCTATGAACAGAACATATTCGGTCAGACCCAGCTGATCGAAACAGCCGAGTATGACGGAGGGGATCAGCGTTTCTACTGCTATGGATTTGAGTATCACAGCCCGAAGCAGCAGGAAGACGGTTATACCGGGTTTGAGGAGACCTCGGTCAGCCTTGGGTATCCGGAGCAGGTTCCTGCCCTGCAGAAGGATCGCTCCCTTAGCCTCGGAGGGAGCCTCTATACGGGGGTTACCCTGCGGCGACCGAAGATCGATTTCTGGGGAGGCCTTAAATGGGTCGTTGCCGCCAACTTCGGACTGCGGGCGGGAATGTCCTCATCCTCCGGCAGGACCGAGATTTCTCTTCTGGACCTGAGCGGTGATGGCCTCGCGGATATCGTGCTCTCCAAGGGAAAAAAGGCTGTCTGTATTCCCAACCGGGGGGACTACTTTGATTTTGAGAATACCATCAATTTCGGACGCCTGCCGCGGGAGGTAAACGAGAATGACTCGACTTCCTGCGATATAGGGCTTTCTGTCGGGGTTTTCCCCCTGTCCGGATCGACCACCTGGCAGTGGGGTAGTTCAAAAACGAAAAGCAGTTACAGTGATCTGGACGGCGACGGCTTTGTGGATTTTATAGCCTCTGATGAATCAGGGTACAGGAAAAATCAGCAGGGTACCGGTTTTACGGATGGACAGCTTCGCACATCCGGGGTCTCCGGTGAGATTGTCGAGATTTCCGAAAACGAACTCAGGAGCCTTGAAAACAGCTATTATATTCAGGAACCCCTCAGGCGCTGGAAGGCTTATCGCTCAGGAACAGTCAGAGTGGAGAATGAGTTTTCCTGTGCCGATACCGCCTGGGCGGATCAGCGGAACGAAAGCGCCTGGACCCGCACTCCGGATACCGCGCACAATGTCTCCTTTACCCGGGCCGGGCCGTCCGAGGATGCTCAGACAATTGATACTGTTTCAATAAATGCCGGAGAATCAATCTACTTTCACCTGGATACCAGGGGGGAGCCCCGGGGAGATGATCTTACCTGGCGTTCAAGGGTGAGTTATCGGGATATCGAGTATTTTGAGGACTGGGAACAGTACGGCGATTTCCTGACGCCACCCTACGAGTATGAACACCTTCCTGACAGTGATTTTGATGAAATCTACAACTGGACCTGTATAACAGATCCGAATGATTCAGAGCAGACGATCAGCGTCTATCACCGCATAAGCAACTGGAAAGATATCGCGAAAAGCGATGCAGGGGTCGCGAATGCCCTGATTCGGGAAGGCTTTATCAGCCTGCCGCGGATTCCCGCACAGCTGTATCAGCGTCTCATGACCATGGCGGGGACACGAATGGAGGTCAGGGACCTCATGTCCGGCGGCCGCAAGGTTTATCCGTCGGAACGATACCGGCTGTTCTATGCTTATACCCTGGCCCCGGAGGAGAACATGTATTACCGCACAGGCACAGATGGAGAGGCTGTTGCCCGGCAGTATCTTGATGACCTGTGCGATCAGGTCGGAACCGCAGCGGTGCGAAACCTGCTTCGTCCAAGCTTCCTTGAAGGTGAACGTATGTATCTTGAACACGACGGTTCCGCCCGCTCGTATACCCGCTCTGCTCCTGCTGTTTTCCTGACAGCTGAAATAATAGATGCCGAAGATAGCACCGGAGTCCTCGGGGAACAGAGTCTTTCCGGCGGGATTGTCCTTGACCGTACCCATGATTCAGCGGGTGAAGAGCTTCTCTATTCCCATGTTCTTATCCCCGGTGAATCGGGATTTCGCCTCGTACGGCGGGAGGGAAATACCGATACAGTGCTCGATTCAGCCCGGGTAAACAGCAGCGCTTCCGGCATCAGTGTCGATCTTCCGGAAGACGGTGTTTCCCGTCGCTTTGTACTGGGCGGCGGCACCTCCCTGATCAGAAGGCTCCCGGAAGCGGCTTTTGAAGGGGTTTTGACAGAAAGTCTGCTTGCAGGAGAGGAGTTCAGGGCGGATGATCTATTTCCCCTTGACGGCAGCCTCTGGAACGCCGTTTTAGCAGAAGCTGACCTGACCGCGGCGGAAGAGGCGGAGTACGCCGCGGCCTTTGTGTACGATGAGCAGAACGATTCCTACACCCCGCAGCCTGATATGGATGATGATCTGTATCTCTCATTCCTTAAGCTCCTGGACCGGCAGTCTGACAACGGACTTTCTGCTCTGGATACGCTTCCTGAGGAGAATGCCTTTCGTATCGTTCTGTTCAGTACGGAGGAGTACGCCGTGTTTCTGTCCGCTCAGGATCCCGATACGGCCGCCGTCATACAGGACTGCTTTACCCGGTATTCCGAGCCCGAGGCTGTACATTGGTACGCCCTGTCCGAACATTTGAGTTCTCACGAGTCATCAGCCATGGTCGATGCTCTCCGGCGTTACCGGGTAATGGATGAGCTTTTACCCTGGTACCGGGATGACGGGGAGTATTACCTGCTCGACGAGGCCGTTAGCTCAGGCAGTGATGAAGCGAACCAGATTTCAGCAGCCCTTGAAAAAGTCGGGCTGAGCGTATGGACGCGTCTTGAACGGAGCATACGCTACAGCTCCGACGGGAGTTTCAGTGTGGAAGATATCGGGACTGTCGATGCTGAAGGGCTTGAAGCCTTTTGTCCCCTTCCGACTGAAGGACCGGCAGGCCTGGTCCCGGCCGGAAGGATCCGGATTCCTGTGTACGATTATGAAGGCGTGTGCCGGCTGAAGGTGATCGATATACGTCAGGCGGATTCGGAAATCGATTATTCCCCTGAGAACAGGGTGGATTACTCATTTCTGGAGAGCATCGATCTTGGTGATTTTGATGGTGGTGCAGGAGGCTCGTCGAGCAACGTTGACACCAGCGCCGTGGAAAACACAGAATACCATCAGGAAAGCTTTGCAGGCGGCACATATGGCTGGTTTTACGGGGCCTGGACAGGGAACTACCTCTGGGATGAGAATGAGCTTTTCAAAGCCCGGGCCGATGAACACAGCCCGGATCAGTATACTGAAACCTCTACGCCGCCGCCCCCCAGTTTTCTTCCCCTCAACAAAAATGAAAAAGATGAAAACCGGATCATCAGGACGGACGGAAAAGAGGAGATGCGCGAAGTTTCCCCTGAGGCCTGGATCGGTGTGGACAACAGCTATTCGGATTCCGAATGGCGTGATGACGGTTCGGTCAGCTACACAGAATATACCTTTGCTCCCTATATTGACGGTCAGTTCTTTCATCCGGCCCGGGTGGGAGGCGACAGCTACTACCGAGCACCCGGGACCGGAACCATGGTCGGGGACGGCTGCCTCTCGACTTTACGAAAAGGAAAAAACTCAGGACAGGACAACAGTTTTTCCATTGCAGGCGGCCTGTATCTGGGCAGCCGGAATAGCAGTGAATCCTGGCTGTACAAGGATTTCCTGGATATTAACGGCGACTGCTACCCGGATGTAATCTACTTTCCATCGGAGGGTGGAAAATCGGTGCAGGTAATGTACGGTGCTGTCGATGAGGATGGGGCGTTCTCTCTCGGAGATACCGTCCCCTGGACTGCCGCATTCGACTATCTCAGCTTTAGCGAGAACAACACTGAGGGCTTCGGTGCTTCACCCCTGGCAGCGGTTGGGGCAATTAAGAACCTCTATATCGACGGAAAACAGGTGTCCTCGGGAATCGCAGCTCCCTTAGGCCTCAGTATCAACGGAACGGCCTCCTCGACCACCCGGCGTATGGCTCTGCGGGACATCAACGGCGACGGGCTTCCTGACCAGCTGCGTCGGGACGGAACCGGAGCACTCCTGGCTGCAATCAATACCGGAGAAGGTTTTGCTCCCGTGAATACTTTTGCAGGAGGCCTTGATGTTGACTTTTTTACCAGCCCCGGCGATTTTACAGGTGCAACTGATTCCCGGGGACTTTATTACGGAAATGTCGGGAGCTTCGGCGGGACCGTATCGGTGGGGTTCGGGAACCCCAGCGTTTCCATCGGCGCAAGCTGCGGCCTGACCGGGAATGCCAACCGAAGCTTGTTCCGTCTGGCGGATGTGAACGGCGACGGACTGCCTGATCAGGTGGCAAAACGAGCTGAAGATGACTACTTTGAGGTTCTGTTTAACCTTGGTGACTCCTTTGCATCAGAGAGTGTCAGAATTTACCGGGACGACTGGACTAATCTGGACTTAAAAGAGGCTATGCGGGAATCCCTGAACAGCCAGATATCTTCTGCAATCAATACCTTTACCGGTCTGTCCGTGCCGACCCGTCTTCCGGGGTTTGACATCGATCCGGCTTCCCTGGAGTTTGAAGACAGGCTTGGAATAGAACTGAATCCTTTCAACATCGATGATACCCTGGAGTATGCTGCCGGTCTCTCTCTTTCTCTCAATTCTTCTCTGACCATTTCCATTCCCCTGTGGTATCCGGTTCTCAGCTTCGACATCTCCCCCGGGGTAAACGGATCCTATGTCAATACTGCGGCGACTCTGAAGTTTCAGGATATTACCGGGGACGGGCTGCCGGATCACGTACTCCGGGTCCCCGGAGAAAACAGGGTGCGGGTCATGGAGAACAGGCTGGGGCATGCGGGGCTCCTGAAAACCATACGATCCCCCTTCGGAGGGGTCACAGAAATCAGCTACAGAAGAGCAGGCAACACCGTCGCCATGCCGCAGAACAGGTGGGTTCCGGAAAGGATCAGCGTGAATGACGGCTTCCAGGACGATCCCGACAGACCGGGAGAGCATTGTTACGTACAGTCCTTTGAGTTCAGAGATGGTTTCTATGACCGGCGGGAACGCCTTTTTTGCGGATTCGGTACAGTCAGAATCACCCGGTTCGAATCCCGCCAGTCCAGCGATCCCGGTGACTGGGACATTGCTTCGGTAACGGAGGACACCTATGCCCTTAACCCCGCTTATGACGATAACATCTATCGCCGGGGGCTCCTTACCCGCCGCGCCGTTTACGACAGACACCCGGAGGATTCCGGGGCTCTTCTTTACAGCGAAAAGATCTGTACGTATGACCTGGTTCCCCTTACAGACAGGAGTCGCTTTCCGCAGCTCTCCAGGGAGACCGAACGGCTCTATTCTCCGGAAGACCAGACCTGCATCGAAAAGCTGATCGAATACCGCAGGTACAATGAGTACGGCAACGTGGAACTTCTAACCGACTATGGCTCGGCCCGCGACCCTGACGATGACATGACAGCGGAGATTTTCTACGCTGAACCGGACTCAGGCCGCTACCTGCATGCCCATCCCCAATCCATTGAAGTGCGGGGCAGCGATGATACCCTGCTGCGCCGCCGTTTCGGGGGTTACGACAGATCCCGGGGAAACCTGATCAGACTGGACCAGTACAGCAGCGAAAACCGGTGGTCCACCCATTTGCTGGAGTGGGATCGCTATGGGAATCTGATCCGCATGGAAGGCCCCCGGGGACATGCTGTTGAGATAGACTATGATGACGCGGTCCATACCTACCCGGTGAGCATCCGCAGTCTGAATGACCGGGTCGCCTTTACCCCGAGCTATTCCAGCTCATTGGAGTGGGATTACCGTTACGGCAAAGAGCTTGTCCTGACCGATCAGAACGCCAATGTACAGACCCGTTCGTATGACAATTTCGGGCGGCTCACGGAAGTATGGAGTCCCTATGATACCGGAACCCGGCCGGCAGTCGCCTTTGATTACCGCAGCGATGCATTCCCCTGGCAGGCGGTGACTCTCAACAAGGTAAGTCACGATCCTGTCTCCGAAGACGACCTGCTGACAGCCGTAACCAGCGACGGGCTGGGGCGGATTATCCAGACAGCGAGGGAAGGAGAGGTTCATACCAAAGGGACCGGCTGGAACTGCTCAGGCGCTATAGTCTTTGACGGAGCAGGGCGTGTCGTGCAGGAAGGGCAAACGGTCTTTACGGGGGGAACGGGCGAATTTTTTTCAAACCTTCCGCCCCTGGCGGGCCTCAAGAATCCAACCGGCACAAGCTACGACCCCCTGGACCGGGTAGTCAGTATCGTGCTGCCCGATGATCCTGAGGACCCGGAGGATGACGCAATTATCTCGGTCAGCTACCGGGTGGAAGCGGCCAATCTGCTGGAGATAAAAACAGACCCCCTGGGAAATATCACCGAAACAATCAAGGACCCCCGGGGAAACATCCGGGAACTGAGAAAGAAGGCCCCCGGGGGAGAGCTCCTGAAGAGGGCAAGCTATGAGTACTCAGCCTTGAACGAGCTGATCCGCAGCCTTGAATACCAGCTGGAAACAGGAATATCATATCCCGTGGACTACGCCTACGATCTGGCAGGCCGAAGAACCCTCATCGAAAGCCCGGACGCCGGGAGAATTACCTTTGAGTATGATGAAGCCGGTAACCCGTTAAAAAAGGTGGATTCCAGGCTGCGGGCAAAAGGACAATCCATCCGCTACAGCTACGACGGACACAACCGGCTCATCCGAATAGAATATCCTGAAACGGCAGACACCACATTTGAATACGGCACAGGCAGCCAGACTGATGAGAACCAGGCCGGGCGCCTTGTACGGCGGAGCGACTCCTCCGGTACCATCGAGTACCGCTACGGAAAACTCGGTGAAGTGCTTTTTGCGGGCCGCAGCTTAAATCGCCTCTCCCCCGGAGCCCCTGCGAAGAGTGCGGAGACAGGCTTTGTCTGCGACTACCTGGGTCGCCTTGAATCAATTACGTACCCGGATACGGAGGTCGTCAGCTACAGCTACACCGCCGGCGGCCAGGTAAATCACGTGGAAGGCGTCAGCAAAGGAACGACCACCGTATACATAGAAGAGATCGGCTACGACGAGTACGGACAGCGGGTATATATGGAGTACGGCAACAAAGTTGTAACCGAGTACAGCTATAATCCCTGGAGGCGCTGGCTCGACACCATCGTAACCACCAATCCCGGCGGCTGCCGGGAGTATCAGAACATCGAGTACAGTTTTGACCCCGTGGGTAACATCGAGGGCTACAGAAACGAGGTCTACGGTTACAGAACCGAACAACAGTACAGCTACGACGCCCTGAACCAGCTTGTGAGTGCAGGCGGGACCTACGAACATACCCCCTACAACACCCAGGTTGACTATACCTCCCGTTACAGCCAGGAGTATGACTTTGATTCCCTGGGGAACTTCAGCCGAAAGACCTCGAGTCAAGGCTACTCACCGAACCGAACCCCCATGGGTTCTCTGAATTACAACCTTGAGTATCGCTACTGGGAGGGAAAATCCCACAGGGTACAGTGGGTCGGCAATACCCACTACAGCTACGACGCCAATGGAAACATAATAGAAGAACGGGAAGGCGGCCCCTCAGTCGAAGCAACCGCCGGAATCTCTGCCCTGGTGAAGGACGGAGTCTTGCGATCGGTTAACCGCGGCTTTGCCCTGATACGGAATCCCGATGAGAGCGAAGAGACCGTCGCCATGCGAAGCTATGAGTGGGACGAGGAGAACCGCCTGACCGGCTACGCTGACAGGCGGGTGAACATGGCCTACACCTATGACGCCGATAACCAGCGGACAGTGAAGTACCACATACAGGCAGGAGAAGAGACCCTCTATTTTGACCAGTTCTGGCAGGGGGTAAACGAGGACAGCGACTTCCGCCAGTCCAAGCACATCTACCTGGGGGAAACGCGCATTGCAACACGTTTAAACCTGGAATCCCGGAACGGAAGTACCGATAACAGCTATGAACTTGCGAACACCTACTACTACCATCCGGATCATCTGGGAAGCGCCCATTTCGTGACCGACCGGCATGGAGGCCGGTACGAGCACATGGAATACACGCCTTACGGAGAGCTGTGGGAGGAACAGGTATCCGACAGCCACGACATGATCCCCTTCCGCTTTACCGCAAAGGAGTGGGACGAAGAGACCGGGCTGTATTACTACGGTGCCAGGTACCTTGATCCCAAGCGGGGGAGGTGGTTGAGTGCGGATCCGGCGGGACCGGAACTGGGGGATCCGAACAGGGAGGGGTTTTCTATTGTAGAAGCGGCGAATTGGTATAGTTATGTGAGTAATAATCCGGTGATGTATGTTGATCCTACGGGATTAGAAAGCGCCGATGCAGCAAAACATTGGTACAACGCAATCTATGAACAGAATAAGGGATGGGAAATAACTCAAGATTATGGCTCTGCTGAAATGGCATCAATGGGATACTACCCAAAATCTAATGGGATTCATACAGGTGTCGATCTGAAGAAGACAGATGACTTAGGAAATAACGTAACAACAGGTACACCTATTTTTCCGGATCGACCGGGTAAAATTAAATATATTAGAGATGAAGATCCAGGCTGTGGATTTGGTAAGTATGTCGGAATTGAAAGTGAGGATGGATCTAATATTGAGGTACTTGCTCACTTAGATTCCATCGCTCCTGAAATTAGAGTAGGTTTCTACGTTGATAAAACGACTTCTGTGGGAACAGGTGGAAATACTGGGAATTCAACAGGGCCACATTTACATAAACAAGTACAGCGAGATGTTCTAAAAAATGGAAGGACTCCTGGGATGGGTGCTGATGGAAATGTCGTTCAAAGTATGAGTAATTATGACAGAATTACTATTCCAGTATCAAAATCATGGTTTATGAGGTAACAAATGAAAGCATTGAAAATTTCTACCATTGTTGTATTTCTATTTTTAGCTACCGCATGTACTGAAGCCGATGAATCAAACCGTTCTACAGAAGTCGCAGAGCTAAAAGCAAAGGTTTACAATCTCCAGTCTGAAAATGAAAAACTGAAAGAGCGTAATGAAGAATTAACTACTGCCAATTCAACTCTAATCAAGGAGAAGAGTAGTCTATACAACCCTTTTTCTGGTAGTGGAAATCCTTTTAAATCCTTCCTGTTTTCCAACTCAACATCTTTTCCTTTTGGATATCTACAGGTTACAGGTTACTTCGAAGAAATTTTGATCTCAGATGTTGATAATGGATTAGAAGGACTTTGTCCGTTCTTTGTTGTTAATGAGATGGATTCAGATTTAAGTAACTACTTTTGGTCAATGATAAACAAGGGTAATACGTTCAATCGAAATATCGATGATCATATAGGTCTTTCTCTCAATCTTGATGATACACCAGAGATCATCATTGATGAACTGAAATCGAGTAGTAAGGAAATCACTGTCATCGGCTATCTAAGAGATTTAGAACTTGGTGGAAATATGACGTTGTGTAATCAGTATTTTACTCCCTTGGCAGTAATTTCCCCATAATAACCGTATTACACAGCATCCCGGAATTCTCCGGGATGCCTGTCCGAATTATTATATTATGCAGTACGTAATGAGATTATTTATTTATATGTACTACAGTAGTAGTTTATCTGCTTTTGGGGATAAATTGAACAGAAGTAACGATCGCAATTTTCTGTCGTCCATTCATCAGGCATGAAGAACCTTTGAGACTGAAAAAAAGCGCATGATCGAAACCGTTGTTGGCTAATGGTTCTTCATTTCTCAGAAGCCAGTGCGAATCCTTTCATAAAGCTCTCTTGCATAATAAAGAATACAAAAAGGGGCGGAATCATGGTAATCATGACTCCTGCCATAATGACGCCCCAGTTATTCATCGCTTCGGCCTGGATAAGCATTTTGACGCCGATTTGAACTACGCGCATCTGCTTGGAGTTGGTAGCCATCAGCGGCCAGAGATACTGGTTCCATATATATATAAACTCGATTACCGTGAGGGCGCCAATTGAGTTTTTGGATAAGGGAATAAGGATTTGAAACAGGTATCGAAGGGGGTGACATCCATCCATCTTGGCAGCATCGAGAAGTTCAAGGGGAATGGTACGGAATCGCTGGACGAAGAGAAACGTCCCGGTTGCACTTGCCAGGAAGGGAAAAATAAGTCCGGCATATGTATCTATCCAGCCGAAACTGCTTACGATGCCGAAAAGAGCTACTATGCGTACCGGTATGGGCAGCAGCAGGGTTATGATTACTATGAAGAAGAGCAGGTTCTTTCCCTTGAAGTCGAAGTGGGTAAAAGCAAAGGCCGCCAACAGGCTGAATACTATTTTTCCAGCTGTCACGGCAGCTGCAATAATTGTTGAATTCAACATCATCCGGCCGAGGCTGACGCTTCGCCACGCGGCAGTGTAATTACTGAAATGTGCGGAAGGAAGAAGTTTAGGAGGTGAAGAGTAGACTTCCGCCGGTGTTTGCGTACTTATAACGAATGAAAGCACAACGGGAAGGCTGACTATCAGGATGCTGAGGATTATCACAGCATGCAGGGCGATTGTCTGTAATCTTGTACGTTTCATGGCTTTTTCCTATTGATAGTAGACCTTACGGCCGGTTGTCTTGAACTGTATCAATGTAAGAAACACTACAAGGGTGAACAAAATAAGACTCTCAGCAGCGGCGTATCCGGTCTTCGCGTTGACAAAAAAGTCTCTGTATAACTGATAGATAAGAATATTTGTTGAATTCGCCGGTCCACCTTCCGTGAGAACATCTATCAAACCGAAGGACTGGAAATATGAGTAGATAATATTCATTATCAGGAGAAAAAAGGTAGTAGGCGAGAGCATCGGAAAAGTAATGTAGATGAACCTCTTGACGGAGCCCGCCCCGTCGATCGCTGCCGACTCTATGGCTTCTTTCTGCACATTCTGCAGACCTGCAAGATAAAATATAATGTTGTACCCGAGGTTTTTCCATGTGGCCGCCACTGTTACCACCAGAATCGCGAGGGTGCTGTTGGTAAGCCACTCCACATTCATACCGGTGGCTACCTGGAAAAAATGGTTCATATACCCATTGGCAGGGTTAAAAAGGAATCTGAATATTGCTCCCGATATCGCCGGGGACAGGGCGTAGGGCCATATAAGCAGGGTACGGTAGATTTTAATCCCTTTTATATCCTGATTCAGCATGAGAGCGATCAGTAAACTGATGCTGAGGCCTGCGAGTACCACTGCGAGAGAAAAAACGACGGATGTTATAAAACTCTTGATATATACTTCATCAGAAAACAGATTGATAAAATTATGCAAACCGGCAAAGATTGTCTTGAGACCGAAGGGATGAACCTTGTAGAAACTCAAGCGGAATGTTTCAATGGCAGGATAGAAAAGAAATACTATCAGAATAATGAATGTTGGCAGTAATAGCAGGTATGGTAACCGTTTATTGTGAAAATAGGACTGCATGATCCTTTTCCTTTCTGAATTGTCAGGCGGGCGGCAGATTCTGCCGCCCATCCCGCTAAATACGGCGGTTATTCGACTAATTCATTCCATTCAAGCATCGATTTGGTAGTCTTTTCAGCCGCTTCATCAAGGGCTTCCTTGACTGTCATCTCTCCTGCATATACCTTCTGGATTCCTGTCTCTATAAGTGACCGTGCTTCAGGGAATACTCCCATCAGGGATCCGGCTGTATTGAGGGTATAGGGACTTTCAAGGAGTTGGTCAAAAGCCGTGCGGAAGTTGGGATTCTCATCGAACCAGCCTTCGGCTTCAAGCATTTCCATTGCAGTCTCTCGTACGGGAAAGTACCCCGTTCCTTTGTGCCAGCGAACCTGGGGCTCGTCGCTGGAGATGTACTTTACGAGTTTCAGAGCAGCCAGGAGCTCTTCGTTCGGATGATTGTTGGTTATCCAGAGACTTCCTCCGCCGATGGTTACGCCGCCGCGTGCCCCTTCCGGACGGGGAATATAGCCGGTACCCATTTCCCATCCCTTTTCCTTTAGAAGACCGGTAAGCTGATTTACATCGGATGTGGAGGACATTACCATGGCAACTTCCCCTGAACCGAAGGCCGCTCGATGGTTGGCCCAGCCAGGTCCGACGTCGAGGAACAGTCCGTCCCGCTCCATTCCTGTCCACCATTCGAGAATCCGTTGTCCCGCTTGGCCGTTGAATAATGCCCTGGTCGGATATTCACCCATTCGACCGTTGTCATTGTTGACAAAGGGTGCGTCCATGAGGCAATGAAATTCCTCGAAATACCAGCTGTTCAGGTTCCATGAAATTGGAGCTTTTAATTGAGGAATCTTCTGTTTGAGAATTTTTGAGTATTCTATGACTTCTTCGAATGTTTTCGGTGGCTTTTCGGGATCAAGACCAGCCTGTTCAAAGAAGGTCTTATTGTAATACATCAGAGGAGTCGAAGAATTGAAAGGCATGGAATAGTGTTTCCCATTGATTGTGTAATAATTACGTACCGGCGAAAAAAACGTTTCCCAGTCTATAGGATCCCATGCCTCGATTTCGTAGATTGGTGTAACGATCCCGCTGTTGGCCATCTGAAGGGTTCCGATTTCGTAGATATGAAACACATGGGGGGCATTCCCCGCTTTCGATGCCGCTTTGACTTTGTTCAAGGTGTCGTTGTACGATCCAGTGTATTGTACCTCAACTTTTATATTTGGATTGGCCTTCATAAAATCATCCACTATTCCCTGGATGAGATCAATTCTTGAGCCTCCCATGGCATGCCAGAATTGAATAGTCACCGGTTCTGTGATTTCCACTGTCTCTTTTTCACCTGCGGCAGTCTGTTCCGGCTGCCCGCCTGAGAAAAGTGGAAATACAATTAAGAGCAGGCTGCATGTAACTAGTAGAACATTTTTCATACGCACTCTCCTAATCTGGATTTTTATTGTGGATGTTTCCCCTCTTTCTATTAAATATCCGTTATAAGTATTTGTCAAATTATCTTCCGTCTCAGGTCGCAGCTCTATGGATATATATAGAAAAATAGAGATTATATTCTGAAGTATATGACTTTCTTCGGATTTTTCTTTTATTCATTCTCGATGGCAGAGGCTCTTTCCCTGACTTGGTGACATAGGTGCCGCAGTTATCTGGCCCTGGAGAGGGCAGTTGAATACGTGAATACATTTTTCACATTATCCCGTACCAGATTCATAATAGGTGCGGTTTTCTCTTCCTGGTCTTTTGACCATATCAATCAGGATTGTAATATTGACAGAAGCGGAGTAGGATACTTTATGGCCCGGTTCGATCGTTATCTCCGGCGTTTGTTGTATATAGTATTTCTCTTCTTTCTGTTTCTTGATTTTCCGAGTGATTGGGAACAAAGGATAATTCTGCTGGCTGTGTCCGGTGTTTCGTTACTGGCCGGACTGTTCTTCGCAGAAATATGGTGGGGCGAACATTCTTTTTTTCAAAACAGACTGGTAATTGCATCGGAACTTGTCCTTGCCTCCTGTGCGGCATCATTTTTCTCCTTGCCTCATTTTCTGTTTTTCACTCCCGTCATTGCACTGCGAATGGGATTGCTCTTTGCCGATGAATCAGGCTGGAAGCAGCGGATTGCACTGGTGATGACCTCCGTTCCTCCTCTACTGGCGGGGATAGCGGCAAGTCCCCCGGCGCTGACACTGTATCTTGCAGCAGCCCTTGCGGCTTCCTGCGCCGCCTGTTTTTCCATGCTTTTTCATCGTGAGCAGAAATCAATCCGCCTGGAAACTGAAAAGAACCTTCAAACGAAGGATGCCATTCTTTCAACCCTGGCCCACGAGGTTCGCACGCCTCTTACCGTTATCCAGTCCACCGTCGATATCATGTGTGAAGGCAGGGGCGGTCCCTTGAGTCCACGGCAGTATCAGTTTCTCCAGTCCGTGGGGAGCAATGTACGCAGACTGGTAACACTCTCCGACGCCATTCTTGCCAGTATACGAGTGGAGAGTGCCTGGTTTACGGTCAGTCTGCACCCCATTGATATCCGGCGGTTAATAAAGGATGTTGCAGTTCATATGCGGCCCGTCCTGGAGGAAAAACAGATCGAACTTCGCTACTCGTTTCCGAAACTCCTGTCCCGTCCGCCTGCGGATGAAGGATGGATACATCAGGTGCTGGTAAATCTTGTTCATAACGCGGTCAAGCATCTTCGCTATGGAGGACGGATCATTATTTCCGTAAACGAAAATGAACAGGCCATGGTTGTTTCTGTCAGCGATAATGGTTCCGGAATACGGCTGGGGGAACGAGCCAAGGTCTTCAATGAGTTTTTTCAGGGAGACAGCTGGTCGGATGAACAGCTGGACGGTGCCGGATTAGGACTGGCCATTGTCAAGAAGGTAATCGAAAAGCATAATGGAAAGGTATATGTCAGCTCTGTGGAACATGTGGGTACTACTGTCTCCTTTACGCTGCCTCATCATGAGGAAGATGATCAGTGAGTGATACTGCGAAAAAGATCCTTGTGGTGGATGACGAACCGCATATTCTGGATCTTCTTCATTTTCTCCTCACCGATGAAGGATACCTCGTTACTGCCGCGGATACCGGAGAGACGGCCATCGAGCTCGCCGGACATGAGGATTTCGACCTGGTAATACTGGATCTCGCGCTGCCGGGAATAGACGGTTTTTCCGTGTGCCGGCGACTGCAGAATCAGAATATACCCGTGCTTATGCTCAGCAGTTACGATGAGGATGATTATGTTGTGTCCGGTCTGGAGACGGGCGCCCTCGATTATGTCCGAAAACCATTCAATCACCGGGAGCTGATTCTCAGGGTGGCCAATCTTGTCGACAGAAACACGAGCTTGAAAACGCCGAAAACCCTGATCAGTGAGGATGTCCGGATTAATCTTGATACGGAAGAGGTTATCTGCCGGGGCCGCGTTATACGGCTTACCCCCACCGAGTATCTGCTGTTAAAACTGCTTATGAGCAGACAGGGAATGGTTCTCAGCTCTGAGGATATCCTGCATGAAGTATGGGATGCCGATGAATGGGACGGCTATCGGCAGATGGTGAAAGTAAATATTCAAAGACTGCGCAACAAAATTGAGAAGTACCCCCGGAACCCGGTAATGATTGTAAACCAGTGGGGCCGGGGTTACCGCTTTGTCCCCACTGTTACCGTTTCGTAACCCGATTGTAACCATATTGTTTCTTGCCCGTTACAGGGGCTGCCTCTACACTGAAAGGGACTTTAGATCATTACGGTAAATATGGAGGAGAATTATCATGAAAAGAGTAATTGCATTAGCCCTGGTGCTGCTGCTGTTCGTCTCTTTCGGTGTTTTTGCGGGGGGAGAAAAAGAGAGCGCCGGTAAAGTGACAGCGTATACAACCCTGGACGAGGAACTTGCCAGAAAGGTATTCAAGGCTTTTACAGACGAAACTGGCATACAGGTTGACTGGGTACGGCTTTCCACCGGGGAATGCGTAGCCAGAATGGAGGCGGAAAAAGAGAATCCCCAGGCAAGTATCTGGTACGGAGGGGTGGGCCTTGGTCATATCGAAGCAAAGAACAAGGGACTGACCATGCCCTACGAGAGTCCTGCCGCTGCGATGCCTGAGAACTTCCGCGATGCCGACCGTTACTGGTCCGGAATCTACGCCGGCCCCCTCTGCTTCGAAAGCAACACCCAGGCCCTGGAGAAATTCGGTCTTACAGCCCCCACTTCCTGGGAAGAACTCGCGGATCCCAGGTACAAAAATCATGTGCAGATGGCGAATCCCGGTTCATCCGGAACCTCCTACAATGTGCTGGCGACCATGGTCCAGATATACGGCGAAGAGAAGGCCTTTGATTACATGAAGCGGCTGGATCAGAACATTACCCAGTATACCCGCAGCGGTTCCGCCCCGGGAAAGAACGCCGCCATTGGTGAGATAACCGTCGCCATCGGATATGCTCATGACGGCGTACGACTGGTCAACGAAGGCTACCCTCTGGAAATCACCTTTCCCTCCGAAGGGACCGGCTATGAAGTAGCATCCGTCAGTCTTATCAAGGGCGGGCCTGCGGAAGAACTTGAAGCCGCGAAGAAACTCTATGACTGGGCCCTGAGTGAAACCGCTGCAGAAATCTACACCACGGCCTTTGTCGTTCCCTTTGTTGATGTACCCCTTCCCAAGGGTGCCATGCCGATCAGCAAGGTTAACACCATTGATCAGGATGACGAATGGGCGGCAGAAAACAAGACCCGCCTGGTGGAAAAATGGAACGCCATCATTGGTGGTGAATCCAGGACGGAAGCCAAGAAATAGTCGTACTGGTAATCCGGAAGGGCGTTTCCATGTACGGGAAGTGCCCTTCCTTTGTGTTTTTTCCAAGGAGCATTATTCATGATTACTGCACGGAATCCGCGACGGATTAATAACGGCTTTCATCAGCTCACCAGGGAGCCGGCCCTGATGATCGGTGTACTTATCATTACCGGACTGCTGGTCCTGTTTATTCTTTACCCCATGTTTGCGGCGGCCAAAATGAGTCTGACGCCGGATGGTAAGTTTTCCGGTTCGGTGTACCGTTATGTGCTGACCCATTCTCAATATTTGAGCGCCATCAGGAACAGTGTTCTCCTGGGTGCTATTGTTGCGTCACTGGCGACGTTTATCGGTTTTCTGTTTGCCTTTGCCCTTACCAGGGTGCGCATCGGCGGGAAAAAGTTTTTTCAGGGAATGGCGCTGCTGCCGATCATCTCGCCTCCCTTCATGTTTGCCCTCTCGGTTATTCTTCTGTTCGGACGAAACGGCCTTATCACCTCAAAACTGCTGGGAATGGACATGGCCAATATTTACGGACTTAAAGGTCTGGTTATCGTGCAGACCGTCAGTATGTTTCCCATTGCATACATGACCCTTTCGGGTATTCTGCAGGGGATAGATCCTGATCTTGAAACCTGTGCCATGAATCTCGGAGCAAAACGCGGAAGGGCTTTTCTTACCGTAACCCTGCCATTGGCACTCCCGGGTATTTTTGCTTCCTGGCTGCTGGTTTTCGTCAGCAGTCTGACCGACTTCGGCAATCCCATCATTATCGGAGGAAACTTCAACGTTCTGTCGGTCCAGGCATACCTGGAGTTTACTGGTATGGGAAACCTGCCCAGGGGTACTGCTCTGGCCATGCTGCTTCTGGTACCGACCGTCGGCGTCTTTTTTGTTCAGAAATACATAATGAAAAACAAGAGCTATGTCACGGTTACCGGAAAATCGAGTCGGCGAAGCACGGCCCAGTCTTCTGCTGCCCTGAGAATAATTCTTACTTTTGTCTGTGCAGCCATCTCCGGTTTTATTCTGCTTTTTTATGCCACCATCATCGGCGGAAGCTTTATAAAACTCTGGGGAATCAACTGGAGTTTTACGCTTAACCATTTTGTGTACAGCTGGGACGTGGGCTTTACTACCATGAAGAATACGCTTTTTCTTGCCATTGTAAGCACCCCCATTACAGCTCTGTTCGGTATGGCGATTGCCTATATTGTCGTGCGCAAGGATTTTCCCGGCAAGCACCTCATGGAGTTTATCTCCATGCTCAGCTACGCTATTCCCGGTACAGCCGTGGGTATCGGGTATATCCTCGCTTTCAACAAGGCTCCTTTTGAGCTTTCCGGAACAGCGTTTATTCTTATTACCTGTTATGTTTTCCGGAATGTTCCTATTGGAGTGGAGGGGGGGATTGCCGCCCTTAAACAGATCTCCAACGAAATAGAGGAATCATCAATAAACCTTGGTGCCACCAGTGCCGCGACGTTCCGCAAAATAACCCTCCCGCTTATCCGCCCGGCCCTGTTTTCCGGGGCGACTTTTGCCTTTGTGCGGAGCATGACTGCAATCAGCGCCATTATTTTTCTTGTCTCGGCACGGTGGAATCACATGACGGTACTTATTCTCGCCCAGACGGAAATTATGCGACTCGGAGCGGCCTCGGTCATGTCGTTTGCCCTCATAATCGTAATAATGGTCTTCATTTTCATAATCATGAAGGTCACGGGTCTGGGACGGGAACAGATCTTCGGCACAACAAAGTAACAAAGCATTAGAAGGAACAGGCGATGCAACAGAATAACTATTTACAGCTCAATAATCTGGTTAAGGATTTTCATGACGGCAGAGGCAATGTTGTTCGTGCCGTGGATAATATCTCTCTCTCGATTTCCAAGGGTGAGTTTGTAACCCTTCTTGGTCCTTCGGGTTGCGGGAAGACAACGACCCTGCGCATGGTTGCAGGCTTTGAAGTACAGACCGCCGGAGACATAATCCTGAACGATAAAAAGATCAATAATGTCCCGGCTTTTGACCGCAATATGCCCATGGTGTTTCAGAGTTATGCTCTGTTTCCTCATCTCACCATTTTTGAAAATATTGCTTACGGGCTTCGGATCCGAAAAATGCCGAAGGACACTATCCGCAATGATGTGGCTATGGCCGCACAGATGGTGAACCTGGTGGGACTGGAGAACCGCTATCCCGGAGAACTTTCCGGAGGACAGCAGCAGCGGGTGGCTCTGGCCCGGGCCCTGGTGCTCAAACCGGAGATTATTCTATTTGATGAACCTCTCTCCAACCTTGACGCCAAACTCAGGATTCAGACGCGAACGGAAATCAAGCGGGTACAGCAGCTGCTCGGCATAACGGCACTGTATGTTACCCACGATCAGAGCGAAGCCCTCAGCATCAGCGACACTATCGTTATCATGCATAACGGAAAAATTGTACAAAGCGGAAGTCCGGAGGATATCTACAATCATCCTGCGGATCCCTTCGTCTCGGATTTTATCGGTAACGCCAACTTCTTCGAGGGAAAAATAACTGAACTGGATAAGAGCTTTGTAACTGTCTCGCTTCTGGGCTCGGAGGTCAGGATCCCCACTGCAAACGCTCAGGAAGGGCTGAATACCGGGGATGAGGTCATGCTGGCTATTAAACCCGAGGCTGTGGAGGTCCAGCCTGATACCGGACAATTTACCGGCAAAATAGAGGTGAGCAGTTTCCTTGGCGCAACTACGGAATACAAGGTAGAATACTCGGATGGATTTCTTACAGCGATTCATCCCAATACCCATGGAGAGGTACACAACTTCCGGTTTGGACAGGATGTCCACTTTTCTTTCAAGACCGATTTCTTTAAGGTGTACAAGCGTTGATGCGGATGTCTCCGAAAAGAGTTATGGTGGGAAGATAAAGATATGACCGATTTTGGCTCTCTGGTTCGGGCTCACGGAAAAACGCAGCTGGAGATCAAGAACCGCTATCCTCTTCCAACGGAAAAAAACCGGGTTTCTTACAGCATCGATGCCTTTATGTTCACGCCGGCACAGCTCGGAATAAACGATGAACGTTTCAGCGTTGACCAGTTCTTTTCCGATGTTAAGAGTCATACGCGTTTTTCAATTTCCTACGTGCCTCTGGCCCGGCTGGTTGACCCCGGCTGTTCAATCAGTCCCCTGACGAGAATAAGGAACTACCTTGATACAGCTACGTTCTCTGCCGACATGAGCGAGCATCGCGTTCTCTATGAGCTGAGGACCCTGGCCAATCTTTTTTCCGCGGAAATGAAGGCGACCTACAGGCTCCTCAGTGATATTGCCTCTGCCGGAATCAGTCAGCATCTGGTAAAAAAGACAGAAAAGTTTCTCGATGAAGCATCCGTCTTTTTGCAGCAGTTCCGGGAATTCCATTCCAGGTTCATGGAGCCTTCCATAAATTCCCGCATACGAACGGCGATGCGCTGGAGTGATGAGTCCATAAGCCTTTCGGCGGAAAAAATGCTGTTTTACCTTCACCGGGTTTTTGACGGACACAAGATTCAATCTGTAATAGAAAATATGATGAAAGCGGAGAATCAGCACCGTCGGGAGATGAAATACCCTTCAGTCCTGAAGAATAAAAACGACAGCGAGATTGAGCGTATTCTGTACCGGGAGAGCATTCTGAAAAAGTGGGCTCAGACGGTTCTCTATATGTCCAGCGAAGAAACGGGTACCAACCGGAAGATCGGTCATATTCTGGCGGGGGTTGCAGCAGCGGCTGCCATGACTTTCGCCATTGTTGCGACTTTCTTCGCCGAGCGGCTCTTCGCCAGTTACAGTATTCCCTGGGCAATGATCATAGTCGTCAGCTATATGCTGAAAGACCGTATCAAGGAAATCCTCAGGGGAATCCTGCTGCGAATAATGCCGCGCTTTATTTCAGATCGCACCGAGAAACTGGTGGATCAGATCCTGCAGAAAAACGTGGGCAAGACAAAAAGTATGGTACGCCTTGTTCAGCTGAAGGAAACACCCCGCAGTGTTCAGGCGGTTCGAAATGCAGGGGCGAATCCCTTCCAGACCATACTGCCCCCGGAAAACATAATCCACTTTCGCAAGGACATAAGCATAAAAAGCGGGAAGCTGATGAAGGAGCATTCCCGGATCGAAGCTGTTACAGAAATCATTCGTGTAAAAATGGATCGATTTCTTGAGGAAATGGACGACGCCAAGAAGCTGCTGCGAACCTGGAAAGACGGCAGAATATCAGCAGTCAAGGGTAAGCGGGTATATCATATTAACCTTGTGCTGCGGCTTGTCTCCAGCGAAGATGAGGAGCAGTTATCCAGATATCGGCTGGTGGTTAACAGGCAGGGGATTCAGCGGATAGAAGAGGTGGTTTCCAGGTAATAAGACAGGAAAAGGCCTTTCTATATGATTTTTCTGAGCACCTTTCTACTCATACCACTGTGGTGCTTTTTTCAGGCCTTCGAAGAATCCCTGGTGGTGGGGGAAGATAACCTCTGCATTATAGCGGTTTTTCAGGATCCTGACTTTTTCTATTGAATCGAAATACGCCTGCATATCATGGACAATCCCCGAGGCTTTACCTGTGGGCTCAAAATTATCCGGGGTGTATATGCTGTCCTGGGGGAATATCAGGACCCGGTTCTTTAAATGAAGGATCAGTCCCAGCACCTCCGGGGCATGCCCGGGGAGGGATATCAGCTCCACTCCTTCCATTATTGAAAACTCCGATTCCACCAGATGGAGTCGGTCCGTGGAAAAGTGAAAATCCTCAGCAATGTAGGCCCCGTGTTTTCTGATATCCGGATCAGAAATAAGGGTCTTGCCGTATTCATAGTCCTTTCTGCCAACATATATGTCCGCATTGGGAAAGAGACGAATGTTACCCGCATGGTCCAGGTGCATATGAGATATAAGCAGGGTGGAAATATCTTCGGGTCGGGTATTGCACAAAGACAGCTGATGCAGCAGATCCTGTTCAGGGGATATGGATACGGGAAAAGACCTGCGCAGATGTTCCGGCCAGTAGCCTTCCATGGCCCTCTTGTTGCAGCCTGTGTCGAAGAGAAGGGTACCGCTCTCGTGCTGTATCAGTACGGCGAATACCGGAACGGGAATCCGCACTGTCTCCTCTTCGGGCCTGGCTCTGTAGGTCCGACCTTTTTCAATGACAAACATATCCCTGTCGCAGTGCAGGGTTCCTGTATCAAGTATAAATACCTTCATTTCAGCTCAACCTTGTGTGCAATTTGTGTTCATCATAATATCGGATATCCCGGACTGCAAGACACAATAAGCTTGAATATGCGCTGCTTGTTGTTTAGGATATAGACCGGAGGACAGGTATAACATCCTATGGATCTTTCCGTGCACCCGTGTAAAACAGAGGATATTCGCGTTACGCCTGTACTGCAGCAGACGGCTTACTGGTCCGAGGTGAAAAAGCTTCAGGGGGTATCCTCCGCCGCTTTCAGTGTCTCGGTGACTTCAGATGAACTGACAGTTACCGCGGCCACCGGCGATTCGTCAGAGGATCTGCTGGTACTGTTTCAGGAGATCGGTGACGGGCTTTCCATTGCGTATGTCCCCTATGGACCTGAGCTCGATCCGGGACCGGAGAATTTCGGCCCTTTCCTGGAGGAGTTATCGGAGACTTTACGGGGGTTTCTGCCTGCAGGCTGCATTCTGATCCGTTATGATCTGCTGTGGAGATCTCCCTGGTCAGAGGAGGACGATCGTTTTGACGAGAACGGCAACTGGCTCGGCCCTCCTGAACAGCGAAGTCAGGAGATCAGGATCAATTTCCCTACCCATAACTGGAATCTCCGAAAAGCCGGATCCAATATCCTTCCGGCGGATACGGTATTCATCGATCTGTCCAGGTCTGAAGATGAGCTGCTCGACCGCATGCGGGCCAAAACCAGGTATAATGTCCGTCTTGCTCAAAGGCGGGGGGTTGAGGTCATTTCCGCCGACAGAACCCGGCTCGATACCTGGTATGATCTGTACCGGGAAACCTGCAGCAGAAACGGAATCAATCTTCACGGGAGATTTTTTTTCCGCGCCGTTGCAGATGCAGCGACGGCTTTTGATGATAATTCCGCGGATATGGAGCTCCTTGTTGCCAGAGCAGACGGTGAAGATCTGGCCGCAATGTTTCTTGTAAGCACCGGTAAACGGGCTACCTACCTCTTCGGTGCCTCGGCAACGAAAAAAAGAAACCTGATGCCCACCTATGCCCTCCAGTGGGAAGCAATACAGCGGGCAAAACACAAGGGCTGCAGGGAATACGATATGTTCGGCGTCTCGCCTTCTGCCGACAAAGCTCACCCCATGTACGGCCTCTACCGCTTCAAGACGGGATTCGGCGGATATATCTTTCACCGCATGGGGTGCTGGGATTATCCTCTTGATCCCGCGGTATATGATCAGTTACGCACTCTTGAGATGAACAGCACCGGGTATCACGTGTAAATCATTATTCATAAATAACCTGTAGGAGTTTCTTTATGCCTGTACGGGATTCTGTTTTAGAGAAAAAATTGTCCCGCTTTCGGGATTTCTGGGACCGCAAGCCTGTTAAGCGTCCCATTATCGGTATAGACATAGGCGGCTGGTTTCCTTTTCAACGTTTTTCTTCCCTGAGCAGAATTGCCGACGGCGCGCAGATCTCCCCGGAACAGCTTTCAAGCGGAGAATGTCTTTCTGACTACGAGGAGTTTTTCCAGCGGTCCCTGGCGACGGAGGATGACCTGATAAAAGGGGCTGCGCCGATCTCCGCCATACCCTGGATGGAGGGGGTACTTGGCGCACGCCTTCGGCGTAACCGGGACAGTGTGTGGGCCGATGAACGGCGGCTGAGCTGGGACGACATCTTCTCCTTTGAGCTGACGGATGATAACCCCTGGCTTCGCAGGTATCTTAGCTTTGTTCAGGATCTGTCTGAACAGGGCAGGGGACGGTATCCGGTGGGGCTTCCTATTCTGCGGGGAACGGCGGATCTTTTCGGAATGCTCCGCGGGCACAGCGAGGCCCTGATCGACTGCATTGAAGAGCCGGAACTTTCCAGGAAGGCTTGCGCAGTCTGTGCCGATGCCCTGACAGGGCTTGTTCGGCAGCATCACGGTACCGCGGGGGATTTTTTCGGAGGATACTATATCGAGCAGTACGGAATCTGGGCCCCGGGACCCTTCGTCCGTCTCCAGGAGGATGAGTCCGCCGTCTATTCTCCCGATCTTTATGTCCGGATAATACAGGATTTTGACCGGAAGATCGCCGCTTCTTTTCCTTACAGTCTTATCCACCTGCATTCTGCAAGCCTCTTTCTGCTCGAACATTTTCTCGATGTTAAGGAAATCGATGTGTTCGAGATCAACAAGGATATCTGTGAAATGGACCTGCCCCGGATGATGCCCTATCTTAAGCGCATACAGGAAGCAGGGCGCCTGCTGTATATCCGCGGTCCCTTGACCCGGGATGATTACCGGCTTATAAGCCGTGAGCTTTCTCCTGAGGGACTGGTACTGCAGACGGTCGTTCAGAACCTGGAGGAGGCCCGGGAGGTCCATGAAGCCCTGAACGGAATATACCCGGGCCGATGATGGTGCCGGATTCTGTATGATGAACAGCGTTTCCAGAACTGCGCCGTTTTTTCTGTTGTCTCTCTTCCTGGTGCTTTTTTCCCGTCCCGATCCGGTTTTTGCCCATGGTCCGTTGCGGGGAAAACTCCTGGATGTTCCGCACCAGATCTACTATGGCTTTCCCGGGTTTTCAGCTTCCCAGGGCCTGGACCGGTCTGTGCATGCCCGGGGGCAGGTTTATTACCTGAACGAATTTCGGGGGTATGCCTTTGATCCGGATGAGGAAAGCCTCGATGAAGAGGGCAGGTTTTCAGATCCCGATCGCGCCAGGGAGCTCACGGCAATGGATTTTGAAGCCCTGGTTCTGGACAGCACACTCAGTTTTCCCTTCGGGCGGGCACACAGAATGGGAATAAGCCTCCGTTTCTACAGTTATTATGGAGGTTTTCTTGATCCCGCCATAGAGGGCTTTCATTCCGCTTTTAATCTGCCCAATGCCTCCAGGGAGTATTTTCCTCAAGGGAAAACCGCTGTGTCCATCGATAATGACAATGGGCTTACAATTGATCTGGAGAGGCCCGGAATACTTCCCGGGGACATGGAAATTTTCGGTATCTGGACCTTTTCAGAAACCCGGCGGACAGTCTGGGGACTGGCCTGGGCTGTGGAACTCCCCACGGGGAAAAAGGGGACTCCCGGGGGAAACGGCCATACTGATCTGGGAGCACAGCTGCTGTTTGAGCATCTTTTGGGGGAATCCTTTGTCCTGCATCTGCAGCAGGGTTTTGTTGTTCCCGGAGAACTGATCTTCGGAGCCGGCGGTGAAGCGAAACCCCTGCTTATCAGTCAGTCCCTCGCTGGTCTGGAATGGTTATGTTCCGATGCCTGGAGTCTGCTGGGGCAGATAAGGATACATACATCTCCCCTTACCTCCCGGGCGCCCCTGAATCACTCCCTCTTTCCAGGCGCGGATCAGTTTGAAATGCCTGTAACAGCCCTGCAGACGGGCTTTCGCCGAAGCTATGATTCCTGGAGTCTGCAGGTATACCTTGAGCAGGATTTCCTTACCCATGAAGGACCGGATATCCTGCTCAGTGTTGCAGCGGACTGGAGAATCGGCAGCCGGAACTGAAGAGCCCGGCAGACGGGGTTCAGCTTAAATTACCAGGCTGAGATGCTTGTGGTAGAGCTTGTCACGATGGGCCCGTACATCCTCGGAAGCCAGGTAATCATCAAGACGCATTCTTCGGTCTATTATTCCCCCCGGGGTAAACTCGATTATTCTGTTTGCCACGGTATCGACAAACTGGTGGTCATGGCTGGTAAACAGAATGGCCTCGCTGAACTCCATAAGACCGTTGTTCAGGGCGCTGATGGATTCAAGATCAAGGTGGTTTGTCGGTTCATCGAAAATAAGAAAGTTCGCACCGGAGAGCATCATTTTTGACAGCATGCAGCGGACCTTCTCGCCTCCGGAGAGTACCTTGACCGATTTGAGGGATTCTTCGCCGGAAAAAAGCATACGCCCCAGAAATCCGCGGACGTAACTCTCTTCTTCCTCTGCATCGGTGTACTGTCGCAGCCAGTCAACCAGGGACATGTCGGAGGTAAAATATTCGCTGTTGTCCTTGGGAAAATATGCGGGGGTTATGGTAACTCCCCAGTCAAAGCTTCCTGAATCGGGCTCCATGCGTCCCATGAGGATCTCAAAAAGGACCGTTTTTGCCTGGTGGAAGGGACCGACAAAGGCAATCTTGTCACCTTTGTCGATGGTAAAGCTTATATCCTTCAGCAGGACTTCCCCGTCAAGGCTTTTTGTAATGCCCTCCACGCTGAGTATGCTCTTTCCGCTTTCCCGGCCTGGATCGAAACTGATATAGGGAAACCTTCGGGAGGTCGGCTTGATGTCGTCGATAGTCAGTTTATCGATGAGCTTTTTCCTTGCCGTCGCCTGCCGGGCCTTTGATGCGTTGGAACTGAAGCGCTGGATAAACTCCTTCAGTTCTGAGATCTTGTCCTCCCTGCGCTTCTTCTCATCCTTCATCTGCTTGTTGGCAAGCTGGCTTGCCATGTACCAGAAGTCGTAGTTGCCCACGTAGAGGGTGATCTTGCTGAAGTCGATATCCGCTATGTGCGTACAGACCCTGTTGAGAAAGTGTCTGTCGTGGGATACGACGATGACGGTATTCTTGAAATTGTAGAGAAAGTCCTCAAGCCAGCTGATTGATTCCAGGTCGAGGTTGTTGGTGGGCTCGTCCAGAAGCAGAATATCGGGGTCTCCAAAGAGGGCCTGGGCCAGGAGTACCCGTACTTTCTGGGCTCCTTCCAGGTCTTTCATCTTCTTCGCGTGAAACTCCTCGGCGATTCCCAGACCGCTCAGAAGCTGGGCCGCTTCGGACTCTGCCTCCCATCCCCCCATTTCGGCAAATTCCCCCTCGAGCTCGGAGGCCCGCATACCGTCCTCTTCGCTGAAGTCCTCCTTGGCATAGAGGCTGTCTTTTTCGGACATGATTTCGTAGAGTTTGCGGTGTCCCATGATGACCGTATCAAGTACCGCGTACTCATCATAGGCAAACTGGTCCTGCTGGAGTACGGCGATACGTTCCCCCGGGGAGGTGTTTATTTCGCCGGAGTCGGCTTTGATTTCTCCCGAAAGGATCTTCAGGAAGGTCGATTTTCCCGAGCCGTTGGCGCCTATAACACCGTAGCAGTTGCCGGGGGTGAATTTGATGTTGACGTTTTTGAACAGTACCCGCTCTCCAAAGGAGAGGCTTATGTCACTTGCGCTTATCATAGTGAATATATTCCTTTACCGGTGCGGTTGTTTCTGAAGAGTATATGGGCATCTCCAGGATCTGCCCATGCATAATTCCTACCCGAGACGGCTGGAAAGGTCAAGTCCGCAGCTTTAGAAAAAAAATGTTGACATATTGGTCCGACCAATGGTATTATGATTCCAGGCTATACTGTGGTTTATGCAGTATAGCTCGTTTTTTCTGTTCCTTACGGGGAGCAGGGCGGTTCTACTGGATAAGCTGCCGAAACCAAGCACTGTCCCATCCGTTCTTGGGGGGGCACGGCGTTGCCGTGTCCCCCTTACTTTTATTACTTCTCAGTACTGTTGGTGTAGTCGTTTTTCGCGAAAGAGTGGGTAAGGCGATCGATGATTATTGCCAGAAGTACAATACTGATGCCTGCTTCAAATCCCCGTCCGACATCTATGCGGTTAATCGAAAGAAGGACCTCCATTCCCAGTCCCTTGGCTCCGATCATCGAGCCGATTACCACCATTGCAAGGGCCATCATGGTTGTCTGGTTGACGCCGACCATGATCGACGGTTTCGCCAGGGGCAGCTGCACGTCGAAGAGGACCATACGGGGGGTGGCGCCGAAGGCCAGGGCGGCTTCAACAGCCTCTTTGTCTACTGTTCGTATGCCCACATTTGTCAGTCTTATTACCGGGGGTACAGCATAGATAATCGTCGCTATTATTGCAGGGACCTTTCCAAGGCCGAAAAACATCAGGGCCGGAATAAGGTACACAAAGGAAGGCATTGTCTGCATTCCGTCCAGTATGGGTTTGATGATGGATTCCGCCCTGTCGCTCCGGGCCATGACAATCCCGATGGGAAGTCCGATAAGAAGAGAGAATATCACCGCTGCGAAAACGATACTCAAGGTGAGCATTGCCAGCTCCCAGTAACCGAAGGTTCCAATTAAAAACAGCATCAGAGCGAAGGCAAAGCCGTCATACCACTTGCCGAGGAATTTCCACCCCGTCAGAAAGACCAGTATGATGATGACAAACCAGGGGACCAGGGTAAAGAGGTTCTCGAAGGCCAGCATAACCTGGAGTATGATGAATCTGATGATATCAAAAATCTGTTCCATGTTGGTAAGAAGCCAGTTCATGATGGCATCGATCCAGTCTGCCAGGGGGATGGATATTACTTCCGGGAACTCAATCATGTTTATCTTCCTCATCTGATTTGATGGTTTCGAATATTGTGTCCGTCTTTACGACGCCAAGAAGCTTTCCGTTGTCATCGGTAACCGGGATGGGATAGGGATTCGCGTTAACAATACTGAAGAGCTCCTCTATATAGCTGTCCTCCCTGACCGTCGGTACCCCGCGGATCGCTTCCGGAGGGATTTTAGCGTTCTTCTTCTTTTCCGAGGCAAGGGGTTTGAGACGTTCTATAGTGGCGACTCCAAGGAGTCTGCGGGTTTTATCCACGACAAAGGCTGCTTCACGTTTGTTTGACTGCAGCATATGAATCGCCGTATTCGGACCTTCCCAGGCGTAGAGAAGAACCTCCGGTTCCTGCATGATGCTCGAGGCTGTCAGGACCTTGGCAGGGGAAGCGTCCCGGACGAATTCATGGACATAATCATCCGCGGGTTCGGTTACAATCTGTTCCGGAGTCCCGATCTGTACGATGCTGCCGTCCCGCATTATTGCAATCCGGTCTCCCAGTTTAAGGGCTTCGTGAAGATCGTGGGTTACAAAGATAATCGTCTTTTTCAGTTTGTCCTGCAGTTCGACCAGTTCATCCTGCATCTGACGCCTGATCAGGGGGTCCAGGCCGGAGAAGGGTTCATCCATTAAAAGGACGTCCGGATCGTTTGCCAGGGCCCTCGCGAGTCCGACGCGCTGCTGCATTCCGCCGCTCAAGGCCCCGGGATAGTAATCCTCCCAGCCCTTGAGCCCCACCGTTTCCAGGGACTGCATGGCCTTGGCGTAGCGTTCTCCCTTGGGGAGTCCTTTGACCTTCAGACCATAGGTCGCATTATCCAGAACGGTCATATGGGGAAAGAGTCCATAGTGCTGAAACACCATACCGTAGGTTGTCTTGCGAAAATCAAGGATCTCTTCCTTGTTCAGCTTTGTAACATCCGTGTTATTGACAATGATTGTACCGCTGGTCGGTTCATTGAGGCGTATCAGTGAACGGATGAGGGTGGATTTTCCACTGCCCGAGAGACCCATCAGGATATAGAATTCGCCTTTGCTTACTTCCAGAGAGATATCCCTCATTCCTATGACGCAGCCGGTTTTCTCCTGGATTGCTTCCTTTGAGAGCTTTCTCATCTTCGGAGAAAGTACTCGCTTTGCATCCCGGCCGAATACCTTCCAGAGGTTTTTAACCTGAATAAAGCCTTCATTTTCTCCGGCAGATTCTTCCGGTGCCTGCGGCTCGGGATAGTGAGCTTCGGAGCCCTCCCGGTTGTTTTGACTGGACATACAGTTTTATCTCCTTGATCTTGTATAAAGTTCAGGACATATAATGATTATCTTTAGAATACTAAATAGTAAACGTGCTTTAGTCAAGTTTTTTTGAGGAATGCGAGGCTTCATGTTGAAGTGATCATGTTTTAAAATCATATAAAGCAATTAATTATGCTGATAGTGTTCCAATTCAAACCTGAGGCGGATACTAAAATAGAGATAACAAAGAAATTGAATTGAACTTTGTGTTGTAACTATTCTCCTGCTGTCCCCTTATTGTTCTCCTTTTAAAAAGGAGCCTTCCTCGAGTTCCCTGAAGGCTGTCTGCAGCTCCTCCCGGGTATTCATGACTATGGGACCGTACCAGGCGACAGGTTCTGCAAGGGGAATGCCCGATACCAGCAGAAATCGGATTCCTTTGCTGCCGGACTCAACAGTAATGCTGTCGCCGTCGGAAAAGAGCAGAAGATGCCGGTTCGCGGCCTGTTTCTCCACAAGCGTATCAGCCCAGCCGGCGCTCGAGCGGGGTACATCGAAGGGCTCCTTTTTACCGCAGAAATCTCCGCTTCCTTCGATTATGTAGGCAAAGGCATGTCGTCCCGGGGCAATGGGTATCTCCTGGAGGGTTCCGGCGGGTATTTCAATATCAAAATAGGCCGGATCAACGAACGTTCCATCCACGGGCCCCCGGCCTCCCCAGAGTTCTCCGCAGATTATTCTGGCAGAGGAACCCTCTCTGCTCGTTACCGCCGGGATATCTGCGGCCCCGTACTGCTGGTACCTGGGGGGGATCATCTTTTTTGCCCTCGGAAGATTCGCCCAGAGCTGAAAACCGTACATGCGTCCGGACTCGTCTCCCCGGGGCATCTCCTGGTGGATTATTCCGCTTCCTGCGGTCATCCATTGGACTTCCCCGGGGCCGATGACCCCGCTGTTACCCAGGCTGTCCCGGTGCTCCACCGTGCCCGCAAGTATGTAGGTTATGGTCTCAATGCCTCTGTGGGGGTGCCAGGGAAAACCTGCTCTGTAATCGGCAGGATTATCCCCCCGAAAATCATCCAGAAGCAGGAAAGGATCATACTCTTCGGTTTTGCCGAATCCGAAGGCTCTATGCAGGTGTACGCCTGCCCCCTCGGTGGTTGGAACGGATTTACTGACAGAAACTATTCCCCTCTGCATTTGCGGGCCTCCCTGTATATAATCATAAGCTGCCCGCCGGACGGGTACAAGAAGAGGGACAAAAAAAATGCGGGCAGATCCTGCCCGCATTCGAATCAGGGTGATTATCTGTTAACCCAGGGGTGCTCCGAAGGTTACGCCCAGGCTGAAGGCCCGGTTGTCATCCAGAGCATCGGTCATGATGGCATCCAGGGCGAACTTGAACTTCGAGAAAGCAGGTATGCTTGCCAGGTCTATCCTGATTCCGGAGTTGAATACTCCCCTGAAATTAGCATCTGCTCCGTAGGCATCGGCGGAATAGGAGAAGTTGGCGAAATCGTTGATCCAGTGAACGAAACCCTGAAAGATGTCCGGAAACAGCAGAAGATCAAAACCCATTCCAAAATCGATGGCGTCGTCCGGTGCCTCGTCGCCGAAGCTCTTGCCTACCACAACAGTGGTTTCCGCGGGCATACGGAAGAATTCCCCGGGATAGGTCGCCGCCAGGTAAATCTGGGTCAGATCGGTGTCATTCCCCGCGGTCTGGAGCATCTGATGATTTCCCCCGATGGCAACCGCAGAGGATCCTTTGATGGGAAGTTGGATTTTTCCGTGCAGAATTGTGTCCGCGTTGTCCGAATCATCCTGGGTGTCATAGGCGAAACCGAGTTCCGCGATCTTGAAGAGGCTGATTGACGCCTTGGGAATATGAACGGTTTCTTCATCGACGATGGCGTGATACCCGAGATCGATGCCGATATCGGCGCTCCGTTCCCAGCCGATGCGTCCGGTGGGTATGCTGATAAGACCGGTAGCTCCGTTAAGGGACATTCCCTTCAAAGGTGCGGCCCAGGCAAATGTAGACACAAGCATCAGTATCAAAAAAAGGGTTGCAGTTTTTTTTAGTTGCATGGTTTTTCTCCTGTAAATATATTTTGGCTCAATAATATCACCATTCAGCATCGATGACCAGTTCCCGGGAAAAAAGCTTTTGAAAGGGCCTGGAAGATAGTATCTTATTTATAGATATGAACTTTTTAGAAAAGATCTGGAAGGCAATAATCCAACGTTCTCTCAGTTCGGGTCCTGTGGAGGTGTGGGTTTTCCTGGTTTTGATCCTGCTTTTTATCGCTTTCCTTGTGATATCCAACAAGCGCCGTAAGATTCGGGAAAGAGAAATACTCCACAAAGCCTACGAAACCAAATGGAACCGCTATATCGAAAAGTTCGATATTACCCCGGAGGAAGCCGAGCTCCTTACAAAGCTCGCCGGCTATTTAGGAACCCCCGAAAAACGTTATTCCCTGCTGGTGGACAGTCATGTTTTCAATGCATGCCTGCGCAAATATCTTCAGCATGAAGGCGGCCGGGACGATCTTGTTCGAAGTGTGATGTACAAGGCCGGACTCAAGCCCATCTCCGAAGAGGTGCGGGCTGTTGCCCTTACTCGCAGAAAACTGCCCCGCAGACGGGTCGATATTGAAGCGACCCTCGCTCCCCTAGGGGGTGCAAAGGAGGGGCTGACTGCCGGGATGCATGACCTCAGCTCCCACGGAGCCTGTACGGACAATCCGGAAAAGCGTTTTTCCGAAGGGGATGACCTTACTGTCAGTTTTTCATTTCAGGGAAGGCGGTATCGGAACATCGGTGCCGAGGTTATACGGGTTTCCCGGAAGGGGGAACGCCTGCACCTGAAGTTTCACCACAGGGATTCTTGAATCACCTTCAGGAGAGAAGATCCTTCTCAAGCTGATCGGCCCATCTTTCCAGTTCACCCACGACAACCTTTTTGCGGGGTGCCAGGGTTTTATCCTCCCGGTACGCGGCCAGCTTCTTTCGGAATTCCGGCAGCCTGACGGCTTCTGCTGCGGTGGGTATCAGTATTCTGGATGCGCAGAAGCTCTTCCACTTTTTCTTTTCATTCTCAGGCATTACCTGGGGGTAGTTTCGAAAGATATACCGCCATAACAGTTCCGGAATTCGCGGGTCATCCCATTTTCGCTGAAGATCGGGCAGTTCCTCCGGCTTTGCCGAGTGGATCTGTTTGAATCCTTCCCTGTCGCTGTCCTTGAAAAACCCCCCTGAGTAAATCTGGAGGTCCGGGTCCCGGGAGTCGTCCTGAGGCCTTTCCACCGTGTATACCTGGCGGACCTTCTGCAACAGGTCACCGGCCCCTTTGAGGAGACGGTAATGCTTTCTACAGGTGTCCAGGTCTATTCCGAGACGCCCGGCGGAGCTGCTGTCCAGCATTTTAACCGGGGCAATGGACGGTCCGCGATTTACATGGATTCCCTTTATATGGATTCGGTCGCCCGTGAGCTCCTGGCTCGGGGTAAAGATCTGTCTGCGTACCTCGTCGGCACTCTGTTCAATGAGAGGACCCGGGTCGTAGCGAAGATCGTAACAGAGGACGCAGTTCCCGTTGTTCGGATCCAGGGTCAGGGGCATTACCAGGGAGGTGCAGCCGGAAGGGGAGGTGAACATTCCGGAGGTATGCAGAAAAGGTGTCTGCTTGTACAGATCGATCTGCTTCCACACCTCCTGTTTTCTGCGCAGACGAAAAAGGTAACGGAACAGGCGGGGCTGTTTTTCATGGACCAGCCTGGCCATACCAATGGTAGCATATACATCGCTCAGGGCGTCGTGGGCGTGTTCATGTTCAATTCCGTTGGCCGCTGCCAGGGTTTCCAGGGTAAAGTCGGGTTTTCCATCCTCTTTGCGAACCCAGGTGATCCCCTCAGGACGCAGATCGTGGGCGGTACGGAGCAGGTCCAGGATGTCCCAGCGGGAGTTCCCGTTCTGGTACTCCCTTTCGTAGGGATCGTGGAAGTTCCTGTAGAGAAGATTCCGGATAAACTCGTCGTCGAAACGGATGGAATTATACCCGGTCACGCAGGTTCCGGGCTGGGTGAACTCTTTCAGAATCTGCCGAACAAATTCCGCTTCCGGCATACCCCTGGACTGTACCTCCTGAGGGGTTATGCCGGTGACCATGCAGGCGGCAGGATCCGGCAGGTAATCCGGCGAGAGTCGGCAGTAATAAACCTGGGGCTGACCGACAGGTTCAAAGGAGTCGTCGGTCCTCAGCCCGGCGAACTGGGCCACGCGGTCGTAAAAAGGGTTTTTCCCGAAGGTTTCCAGATCGTACCAGTAGATGCTTGCCATAACCGGCAGTCTATCATGGCAGAGATCATGAAACAATTGCCCCGGAAAACGATGGCCCTCTTTAATCAATCACGAGAGAGGCTCCGGTGACGTAATCTTCCAGCATTTTGTTGTCGTGCTCCAGGCTTTCCAGATGGGCCTTGAGGGCGTCCCCGATGGAGACAATGCCTATAATCCGGTCTCCCTCCAGAACGGGCAGATGGCGTATCTTGTTGTTGGTGAACACCCTCATGGCGTATTCGACTGTGTCATCCCTGTGTCCGATAATCAGGCGCGATCTGGGGGTCATGATCTTTTCCGCCGTAAGGCCCCTGGCGCATTCGGTAAAATGCCGAAGTACGTCCCGTTCCGACAGAATTCCCAGAAGCTGTTTCTCCCGGTCTACTACCAGTACCGCCCCGATATGGTGCCTGTTCATTTCTGCCACAGCTTCGGCGACGGGAGTATCTCCGGCGATGGTAATTACACCGGGAACAGCTTTGCTCTTAAGCAGGGCTTCAATAAGCATATGCTCCTCCTCGTCTCTTTTTCTTTAAGTGTACGCCCGGACTGCTGATTCTGCAATTGGATTATGCGACTTGCCTGACTGGCCATTACTTTTTTTGAAAAAGATGTTGACAGGGGGGATAAGCCGGGGCCTTCTCCTCGGCTGGAGAGTGCCCCGGCTTTTTATCGATTCTAGCCGATTGCCTTGTTGCCCCGTTCCCGGGTTCGAATGCGTACGCACTCGATCAGTTCGGTCACGAATATCTTGCCGTCCCCGATTTCTCCGGTATAGGCACCTTTGCAGATGGCATCGATGGTGGTTTCCACGAAGTCTTCGTTTACCGCGATATCAAGTCGGATCTTCTTCAACAGGTTGATTTCGGTAATGGCACCGCGAAAGGTTTCAGTGTAGCCTTTCTGCTGGCCGCATCCCTGGGTCGAGGTGACGGTCATTTTATGGACATCCGCCTCGAACAGGGCCTTTTTAACGTCCTCCAGTTTCTGGGGTTTGATCATTGCTGTTATCAGTTTCATTCTTCCCTCCCTATTCGATTATCTGGAATCCGTTATACGACTCCACACCGTGTTCGCCGATATCCAGGCCCCGGTATTCTTCCATGGCACTGACCCTGAGGCCGATTGTCTTCTTCAGGACAAGGAATACGATTCCCATGCTTATAAAAACAAAGACCGCGATGGTGACGGTGCCCAGAAGCTGAATGCCGAGCTGGCTGAAACCTCCGCCGAATAAGAGTCCGTCGCCGGCGAGGCCCAGGGACTGTCGGCCGAAAAGTCCGACGGATATGGCTCCCCACATGCCGTTGACGCCGTGTACGGGGAAAGCGCCGACGGGATCATCGATCTTCAGATCGTCGAGGCCGAGGGTTGCTACTACTACAAGAAAACCGCCGATTCCCCCGATAACGATTGCCGAGACGGGAGAGACGAAGGCGCATGGTGCGGTTATTGCGACCAGACCCGCAAGGGCGCCGTTCATTATCAGCGACAGATCGGGTTTGCCCACCTTGATCCACACGGTTATCATTGCACCGATTGCTCCCGCCGCAGCCGCGAGGTTGGTGTTTATGGCCACGAGGGCGATGAGCGAACCGTCTCCGACTCCCAGGCTCGATCCGGGGTTAAATCCGAACCATCCGAACCAGAGAATAAATACCCCCAGAGCCGCAATGGGAATATTGTGACTGCCGAGAACGTTCGGTTTGCCGTCGGAACGGTACTTTCCCGTCCGCGGTCCGAGGATGATGGTCCCCACCAGGGCTGCCACGCCGCCGGTTGTATGAACTACTGCGGAACCTGCGAAGTCGGCAAAATTGAGTTCCGCAAGCCAGCCGCCTCCCCATACCCAGTGTCCTATAACAGGGTATACCAGGGCCGACACTATAAATGAGTAAATAAGATAGGCGGGGAACTTCATGCGTTCCGCCATTCCTCCGGCCACAATAGTCGCCGCTGCTCCAACGAACGCCGCCTGAAACAGCCAGAAGGCGTAGAGCGGAACGTCGGCTCCGCTTTCCGCTCCTATCATGAAGAAGCCGGAAAATCCGATAAAACCGTTACCATTTCCGAACATGAGTCCATAGCCCAGGATAAAAAAGGCAATGGACGCCATGCAGAAGTCGAGGAAGTTCTTTGTCAGTATGTTGGCCGTATTCTTCGCACGGATAAAACCGGCCTCCACCATTCCAAAACCGGCCTGCATAAAAAAGACCAGAAAAGCCGCCAGCAGAACCCACACGGTATCCAGGCCCACTCTGATAGTTTCCCAGTCCTCCATGGTCTGTGCGTAGAGCGATCCGCCTGCGCTTAGCGCCATTATCAGGAGAATAAGCAGGGCTTTGATTCTTCCATTTCCAGTTCCAATATTCACAATTTCCTCCAGGAGTGTGTTGACTATAGGAAAGCAAGAGCTGTGCCATATTGAATGATGTTCTGCGGAGCTTTCCAGGCGGCAGCAGGTATTTTGTTATCAGTGAATAAATTGACCTGTCTCACATCGATGTCGTTTGCTGGATGTAATAATACGTAAGGGTAATATGTGTAGAAAAATACTACAAAAATGTATGTTTGCGGCGCAATATTATTCCTTCATGTAGGATGGTGACAAGGGTTGTTGCGGGTTGGAAACCGCGTGACGGATTTACTTCTGCGAAAGATACCGCTGATATTCCCTGAGGAACTGAATCTGGTTGATCGTGAGGTTTGAGGAGGGGCGGGCGGAATGAACAGCCATTATGGCCCGGGCGGCGCTGCTGCCGAGCTTTATCAGGACTCCCGCAGCTACCATGGCGGTACGGCTGCATCCGGTTTTGCAGTGGATCAGTACATTTATCTTCAGCAGTTTTTCAGACAGACGGGACATGAGCTGATCGAAAACCTCTATCCCCCGGGGGGTACCGAAATTCTCCAGGGGGAAGTGGAGTACCTCGAAGCCTGAGCGGCGGTATTCTTTTACCAGATCAGTGCCCTTGTAGTTTCCAAGAAGTTCTTCCTGGGGCAGAAGAACGGTAACGGCCCTCACTTCCAGCTTGTTCAGGTCAGCAAAAAACGACCGGAGTGTCCCGGGAAACTCCTCTTTCTGCTCGACCTTCTCCAGCGGATGGGCTGACATGATTATGGAATGCCTTCCCGCTATCTCAAGGATATCTAACTGCGCCATGTTCAATAGTATGCGTCCATACACTGGACTTGTCAAAACAGAACATAGAAGAAAGCCTGTTGGTAATTTTCTGCATGCTCGTGTACAATATTCACAGGTTTTTTGATGCAAGGAGTTCCGTATATGGCTGGGGATCTTCTTTCTCCCACCTCAGTGCTGCTGTTCCTGTATGCTGTATTTGTAGTCTCTCTGACGGTCCGTATTCTTCTGGATAACAAGGCTCCCGAAGTCTCCATAGCCTGGCTCCTGGCGATCTATTTTCTGCCCTACGTGGGGGCGGGTATGTACATTCTGGGGGGGATAAACTGGAAGAAACGCAAGATAATGAAGCTTCTTCCGGAAAAAACCTTTCAAACCCTTCTTGGCCCGATTCTGGAACAGCAGATGGATTTTCTCAGAAACGACTGGGACTCCATGGATAATGATATTGCCAAATCGATCAACCTTGCCCTCCGGGCCGGCAATTCCATTATAACCCTGTACAATCAGGTAAAGACATATTATGAAGGGCAGGAATTTGTAGAAGACCTGCTTTCCGATCTGGAAGGAGCGCGGGACTCCATTCACCTGGAGGTGTATATTTACAGGTCCGATGAGCTCGGCAAAAGAATCCGGGATGTCCTGCTGCGCAAGGCCGCGGAGGGGGTAAAGGTACGGCTTCTGTTTGACGGGGTGGGGTGTTTCAATAAAATGAGCTGGAAGTTCAAACGGGAACTGCGGAAATCCCCCATCGAAACCAGATATTTTCTTGATCCCATGAATGTGCTGTCCGGAAGGCTGCTGAACTATCGTAATCATCGCAAAATTATCGTCATTGACGGGCAGGTCGGCTATACCGGCGGAATGAATATCGGGGTCGAATATATAACCGGCGGCCGGTATTTCAACAGCTGGCGGGATACCCACATTCGACTTGAGGGTGAATCGGTCCAGCTTCTGCAGGCCGTGTTCCTCTCGGACTGGTATAATTCCGGCGGAGAATTAATACAGGACCAGCGTTTTTTCCCGGAAGAGGGTCGCCGCCGGGGGTGTTCCAGTCAGCTGCCCATGCAGATTGTGTGCAGCGGCCCTGATTCGGACTGGAACAGTCTCAGAATGATGTATGCCAACCTGATCCATAACGCAAACCACCGTATCTATATTCAGAGTCCCTACTTTGTCCCTGAAGCGACCATTACCAATGCGTTGATAACCGCCGCCCTCTCCGGGGTGGAGGTCAACGTCATGATGACCGGAGTGCCGGATAAGCGGATTCCCTTCTGGGTTGCCCACACATATTTTGAGGATCTGCTGGAAGCGGGGGTGAATATATACCTCTACGAGGACGGTTTTTTTCACTCCAAGACCCTCTGCACAGACAGTTCCATCGCTACCATCGGCAGCTGCAATCTGGATGTCCGGAGTTTTCATCTGGACTATGAGCTTAATGCCTTTTTTTATGATGTTGATATTGCCCGGCAGCTGGAAGAAAAGTTTCATTATTATATGCAATTCTGTAGAAAGATTACCGGCGAGGACGTGGAATCCATGAGCATTCCCCGAAAACTGCGGAACTCTCTCTTCCGGATGATTGCACCCCTGCTTTGACAGACTGTATTGCAGGTAGACGTTCTCCTGCTCATTGATTTTTCCCGCTTCTTTCTCTACTATGCATTTTTAAGCATCTGCTGACAAAGGAACATACGTGGTAAATCCAGGTCTCTCATATAAAGTGCCGTCCTGGGCCCTGGCAGTGGTATCCTGCCTGCTCTGGTCCAGCGCCTTCGCGGGGGTTAAAACCGGTCTGCAGCACGCTCCGCCTCTTTTTTTTGCCGGGCTTCGCTTTACCCTTGCGGGGATTCTGCTTATTCCACTGGCAGGCTCACCGCTGAAATACCTTCGGGAACTGAGGGGTTCTCCCTTTCTTCCGTTTAAGGTCGGGATATTCCAGACGGTTCTGCTCTATTCCCTGTTCTTTCTTTCCCTCAATCTGGTTCCCGGCTCCGTGGGGGCCGTGGTAAACGGGATGCTTCCTCTATGGGCGGCCCTGGCAGCCCATGTTCTCCTGAAGGATGACAAAATGGGCCGACGGATGCTTGTGAGCCTCGGTATCGGCTTCGGGGGCATTGTTCTTTTGAGCGTGACCCGAAACGGAGGAGTTCCCGGAGAAATCGGAGGTCCGGAGCTGGTCGGTATTTTTCTCATGCTCGGGGCGAGTTTTGCAAATGTTCTGGGTCAGATAGTCGTGTATCATTCCCGGGGCACCATGAACTCCATGGTCCTTACCAGTTCGCAGTTCATTCTCGGAGGACTTATGCTGCTCGGGATCTCCCGTATTGTGGAAGGGGCATTTGTCCTTCCCCCGGCTCCTGTTTTCTGGGGGGCCCTGATCTACCTGGGATTTCTTTCCGCCGCGGCTTTCTCCATCTGGTTCCACCTTTTATCCGTGAGGGGAGAGAAGGTGTCGGTAATCGGTATCTGGCAGTTTCTTATTCCCGTGGCCGGTGCTGCTTTGAGCTGGCTGATAATCCCCGGAGATGATCCCAGCTGGCCGGTATTCAGCGGTATGATTCTGATTGCTTCGGCGATTATCTACTTTTTCTACCCCTCAAACAGGAGCCCGGAATGACGGAATTCAAACGTGACCTGCAGTACTGGAAATTCTCTCTCTACGGTTTCGTTAAAAACCTCCAGTTTTTCGACCCTTTTCTTATTCTCTTTTTTCGCGAGATGGGGATCAGCTTTTTCCAGATAGGTGTGCTCTATTCTGTGCGGGAGATTATTACAAATATTACCGAAATCCCCACAGGGATTCTCGCGGATACCCTGGGGCGCCGCAGTGCGATGCTTTTTGCCTTCGCAAGCTATATTGTCAGCTTTGCCCTGTTTTATCTGTTTCCGAACTACTGGGTCTATATCGGAGCCATGGTGTTCTTTGCCCTGGGAGAGAGCTTTCGTTCCGGGACCCATAAAGCCATGATCATGGAATATCTGAAAATCCACAACATGACCGATCAGAAAGTGGCCTACTATGGACATACCCGGGCCTGGTCACAGAGGGGCTCGGCGATTTCCGCGCTCATAGCATCTCTGCTGGTCTTTTTCTCCGGAAGCTATCGCTCGGTTTTTCTCTGGAGTATTCTTCCCTATCTGGCGGGTATGATCCTTATTGCCAGTTATCCGAAAGAACTTGATTTCTCCTGTGACGAGGAGGAGTGCGACGAGGAACAGCGAAAAAAAGGGTGGAAGGATGTCGTCACCACGATCAGAAACTTTATCGGTCTGTTCACGGAGCCGAAGGTCCGTCGTGCCCTTATTAATTCCAGTCTTTTTGACGGCGTGTTCAAGACCATAAAGGATTATGTGCAGCCCATTCTGAAAAACCTTGCCCTTGCCCTGCCGCTGTTTACCATGCTGGAAGGAAACCAGCGGGTGGCGATTATGTCCGGGGTGGTGTACACCATTCTGTACCTGCTTACCAGTATCGCAAGCAGCCGGGCCTCCCGGTTTCACTCCATGTTCTCCGACAGAATTACCGGACTCAACATAACCTATGTGAGCGGTGTTGTCGTAGTTGTGGGCATCGCCTATTTTCTGAATGTGAATCTTCCGTCCCTGGCGGTACTACTTTTTGTAATCTACTATCTGCTGGAAAATCTCAGACGTCCGGCGACTCTGGGATTCCTGAGCGACCGCATCAAAGGCTCTGTAATGGCCACCGGGCTCTCCGGAGAGAGCCAGCTCAAGACCCTCATGATCGCCGTGCTGTCCCCCCTCTTCGGTCTCGCCGCGGACCGCTTCGGCCTGGGGCCGGCAATGCTGCTGGCAGCCCTCGTTCCGGCCCTGGCGTATCCTCTTATAAGGTTCCGTCCGGATACCTAGGAAGCTTTCTTCTGCGGCCCTCCGCTGCCCCGGCCGCAGAAGAACGGGGTTATTCAGTCCGCCGGCCGCAGAAGCCGCATGCCGTTCAATATAACCAGCATTACCGAGGCCTCGTGAATCAGCATCCCCCCCGCCATGTGGACGTTACCGCTCAGAACGCCGATCAAGAGTCCCGTGACGGTAATTATTGCCAGCGCGATATTCTGACGTATGTTCCGCAATGTTCCGCGGGAACGCTCGATTGCCTGGGCGACCACGGTCAAATCATTCCGCATGAGGGCTATATCGGCGGTTTCCATGGCTATATCGGTTCCGCCGTCTCCCATTGCGATGCCCACGTCGGCGCTGGCCAGAGCGGGGGCGTCGTTTATGCCGTCCCCCACCATTGCCGTGGTGAATCCCTCCTCCTGAAGAGCCCGTATATGTGCCAGTTTTTCTTCAGGCAGCAGTTCCGCGTGCACTTCGGTAATGCCCACCTGCCGGGCGACGGCCTGGGCAGTTCGCCGGTTGTCTCCTGTAAGCATGACAATTCTCTTGACCCCGCTTGAGCGCATCCGGGCGACGGCCTCCTTTGCATGGCTTCGCACCGGGTCGGCGACGCCGATAAGCCCGACCAGCCGATCGTCCAGGGCTACAAATACCATTGTCTCCCCCGATCCGATATCCGCTGCTCCGACATCTTCTTGATCAATATTGATCCCCGACTCTTCCATGAAGCGTCTGGAACCCACCAGGATATTTTTTTCCTGCCACGCCGCCTTTATTCCTTTGCCCGCGACAGCCTCGGCGCTCGTCGGCGGGGGAACCGGCCCCTGCTTCTCTGCAGTCTTTACAATTCTTCCCGCTATCGGATGTTCCGAGGCGCTCTCGGCAATCGCAGCGTAAAACAGAACCATATCCGGACTGATTCCGTCATCTTTCTGCAGAGAAACAATCCTTTCCACTCTCGGATCGCCGAGAGTGAGGGTTCCCGTCTTGTCTAGGGCGACAGCGTCGATTTTTCCGCTTGTTTCCAGATGGGTTCCGCCTTTCATGAGGATTCCCTGCCGCGCCGCTCCTCCTATGCCGGCTACGATCGAGACGGGGGTCGAGATCACCAGCGCTCCGGGGCATCCGATTACCAGCACCGTCAAGGCAAAGGACGGGTCTCTGGTAACAAGGTAGATCACCCCTGAAAGCCCAATAATAAGGGGGGTATACCAACGGGCAAAGCGTTCCATAAATCGCTGGGCAGGGGCCTTGGCCTCCTGGGCTTCTTCCACGCGGTGAATGATACGCGCCAGGGTTGTGTCTTCTCCAATCCCAGTAGCGCGGAGGGTAAGTACTCCGTTCTCGTTCTGCGTACCCGCAAAGACGGAATCTCCCGTCTGTTTAAGGACCGGAAGGGGTTCTCCGGTAATGGCGCTCTCGTTGACACTGGAGGAGCCGCTTTTGACCTCACCGTCAACGGGGACGCGGCCTCCGGGTTTCACTATCAGAATATCGTTAACTTGAATTTCCTCTAGAGGAACAGAAATCTGCTCTCCGTTTTTTAGCAGAATGGCTTTGGAAGGAGCAATTTCAATGAGCTCTCGGATTACCCGGCGAGTTCTGGCCATGGTACGGGCTTCCAGATATCCGCCGAGGTTGAACAGAAAGGTAACCGCCGCGGCTTCCCAGTATTCCTGAATAAGAATGGCCCCTATCATTGCGAGAGAGACCAGGAGTTCGATTCCGACGTGGCGGTTTCCGAGGGATCGGAGGGCTTTTGCCGTTATGGGCAGGCCCGATACAAGCGCGGACGCCCCCATCA
The DNA here is from genome assembly GCF_002087085.1 of Marispirochaeta aestuarii. Classification (NCBI taxonomy): domain Bacteria; kingdom Pseudomonadati; phylum Spirochaetota; class Spirochaetia; order Spirochaetales; family Spirochaetaceae; genus Marispirochaeta; species Marispirochaeta aestuarii. The sequence continues at coordinate 250,017 of NZ_MWQY01000001.1, forward strand.
GAACCGCCCATAGAACCTCGAGTTTTAACAGCCATCCGGCGGCCAGGGCCCCGATAATGAGGCCCCCCGCTGTAATGACAGTTCCCTTTGAACTTGTGGTAATGGCCCCAAGTACTCTGGAGATGGTCGCGTTCATATTCACACCTTCGATACTTTGGCGGAATAGCCTGCCTGGCGGACTGCACGGACTATATCGTCCTGCGACGTAAGCTCGTCATCGTGCTCCACCTCAATCTTTCCGGTATTGAAGTAAACCTTCGCGAAATGAACGCCCTTGTTGGACATAAGACTCTTTTCTATCTTTGCCACACAGGACGGACAGGATAACTGATCGCTTCTAAGCAGTGTTTTCATAATTGCCTCCTCGCAATGTATCTGACGATAAATTACAGGAGACGGAAGCAGGGAACCATGATCCAGATCAATTAACGGGGAATTTTTCAGTCGAATACGTCTTCCGTCAGTTTTTTTAATCCCTCCGGATCCTTTATGGCGATCCAGCCGCGTCCGCTTTCGATGAGGCCTTTCTTTTGAAAACGGCTGACGATCCGGCTGGCCGTCTCCGTCGTAATCCCGATCATCGCTGCGAGTTCCTCTCTGGAAACAGGGGCGTTTATAAGGTTTTTTCCCTCCCAGGGGCGGCCGAGTTTTTCTCCCAGACGCAGCAACAGCCAGGCGCTTCGGTTTTCCGCCGAGTATGAACCCAGACGCCTCATCAGCTCATGGGAAAAACGCACCCTGTGGGAAAGTATCTCCACCGTACGGACTGCAACCTGGGGGTGCATGGTAAGAACCCGGTGAAAGTTTTCTGAGGAAATTTTCAGAAGACAGCAATCCATTGCGGCCACGGCGGTCTCCTCGTAGCATTCCGGTCCGAATCCGGCGACTGAGCCGAAGTGTTCTCCGGGTTTCAGTATGTCGATCAGCAGGATTCCTCCGTCGCCGCTGGCACTGTAGAGCTTTACAAGTCCTGTGGCCACAATGAACAGGGAATCGGCGTTGTCTCCTTCCCGGAGAATAGTCTTGTTCGCAGAGAATCCGACGTCCCGGAAGCGGCTGTTTATTTCATCGATCTGTCCGGGTTCCAGGTTTGAAAAAAAGGGACTTTCCCGGATCAGTTTCCTTCGCAGATCCAGGGAACAATGCTCGACAGGACCAGCCAGGGAATGGACCGGATTGCGATGATGATGACTCATGCTGTAATAATACGGGAATGCCGGAGAATTTCAAAGGGAGATACTCAGGAACCTTCTACTGTCGATATCTGGAGGCAATTCGCAGCAGTTCCAGCCTGCTTGAAGCGCCGGTCTTCTTGAAAATATTGTAGACGTGGGTCCTCACGGTAGGAAAACTGACGAAGAGGTTCTCCGCAATCTCCCTGTTGCTCATTCCCCGGGAGACCATCTCGATTACCTCGGCTTCGCGTCGGGAAATTCCATACTCCTTTATGAATTGCCAGCTTATTTTACCATCCTCTATAAAGGCGTTGGGTTGTCGAATGTAGCGGATAAAAGCTGCCAGGGTAAGCATATTCAGGAAAAAGAAGAAAAAGAACTCCAGAAGAACGACCTGCTCGACCTGGGTTCCCAGGAGAGCAAGGATCAGGCTGAAAACCAGAATGGCAACGCCGAAGGCCAGGAGTGCAAACCCGTAGCCCCGCAGGATAAACGCCGCTGTGTCCTGCTTGAGCCTGCGGGCTGCCTCAAGAAAGCCGCGCCCGATGTAGAAAACAAATATGGAACCGGCGGCCAGTTTGAAAAACATGAAGGGCAGGGGATGCTTCTCTGCGAAAACGAAGATCCCCGGAACCAGGGTAAAGCCCAGAAGCAGCAGCAGGTAATAGAGCAGCATGGGAGACAGGGCCAGCAGCAGCTCCGGTTTTCTTACCGGGGCGGGGGAACTCAGCATTGAAAAGAGCAGAAACAGATACGCCAGAGTTCCCATCAGAAGGTTGACGGGCCCCAGGAACCTCGCTGCAGGGATGCGGATGATCTGCTCCAGGTAGTAGACTATGGCGGTTACAAGGAGCCATGCTGTAAATGTCGATACAAGGGCAAGAATCCATCCCAGAAAACGATGGCCCAGTCTCTTCCAGAGTATCGATATCATGGTAATTCCGGCAAAACCGGAGGAGAGGAAAATAAAATAGAGAAACAACACCAGGTGCCGCATATCGGAGAGAATAGTATGCCACGGAGGAAAGACTGTAAATAGCCCCGCCCCCGGGCATCCCTTCCTTACGGCAGTTCAAGGTGCTAGAACCTGTACGCAATCCCCAGGTCAGCCCAGAAGCCGGAGAGTTCATCGGTATCCGCCAGGTCGGTCCGGATGGGACTGGTCGTTCTGAACCCTCCACGGACACAAAGGGAGTAGCTTTCACCCAGGTTCACCAGGCCTTCCAGCCCTGCGGAATAGACCGCGTAGCTCAGCTGGTCAAGCACCTCTTCGGTCCATCGCAGATCATCGGCATACTTGTGTTCATACCGGTAGACCAGCTGTCCGGAGCCCATCTCCAGGGGCAGGGCCAGTTCTATACCCGGGGCAAGTTCCATCTTCGGCCGCAGTCGCAGTGCTGCATATGCGGTCTCCATGTGATATTCCCTTCCCAGAGGGTCCTCCATCCCGTGGTCTGTCCGGCTCATTCCCCGGGCCGACACGCCTATATCCAGCCAGCTTTTCATTTCCCGTGTAAGGGCGGCGCCGAATTCCAGGGTCCCCTCTCCGCCGCTGATTCCGCCTCCGGCTTCCATCTGCACGGACCATAATGCCCGGTCCTCCCGGGGCTGCTGGCAGATCAGCGGAGCCGCCAGCAAGAGTAATACCATCGAAATAATACCAGTACGGTAGACAGCCTTCATAATTTTCCTCCAAGGCCTTGTGATGGCCCTACCGTACAGGCAGAAAGGAGAGGAAAAAATCGGAAATCTGTATGATTTTCTAAACTAGGACGAAATTCCTAGATCTTTCAGAAGCAGGGAGTATATTCTGGCGGCCCGGACCACCTCTTCAAAGTCCACGGACTCATCGATGGTATGGGCCAGGGAGAGCTGCCCGGGGCCCAGAATCAGGGCATGGCAGCCGGCATCCCGCAGAAGGTTCGCATCGGAGTGGCTGCGGAATGCCGCGGGTTTCCATTCCATATGGGTTTGTCGGTAAACCTCTTTGAGTCCCCGGACCAGCGAGACGGATTCATCTATTGTATAGCCGTCGGTACGGGTGGGAAACTCGATTTCGTAATGGGATGCCCCGGAACTGTTTAAATGCTGATTGGAGAACTCCTGGGCTTCCGCGGCGTAGTCGCTGGAGCTCACCTCGGGGGGGATATGCAGGTCCACCGCCGCGGCGCACTGGTCCGGAACGGCGAAACCGGACTCGGAACTGTGAAGATCCCGGATATTTATTATGGTATCAGGCTCCTCCTCGATTCTGTCTTCCAGGTATAGAAGATAGTTGAGCATGCAGCGCACGGCATTGGTCTCCCGGCTGGCCATGGCCGCGTGACGGCGGTAACCGTAGGTCCGGATCAGCATCTCCACATAACCGAAATGCTCAAGACAGGGCTGCAGCCCCGTTGGTTCCGCCACCAGGGCCTCTTTATAGCTGAATTTCTCAAGCAGCGCAGCCGTACCGTCTCCGCTCTCCTCTTCGCCGACCACAAGAGCAAGGGTGGCGGACTCCGGCAGGCCGCCGTCTTCGTGGGCGCTGATGAATCCCTCGATCATGGCGGCGCAGCCGCTTTTCATGTCCGAGGTTCCAAGGCCGTAGCAGCGTCCCCCGGACTGGCTGAACTCGAACTCTTCGATATCGAAGGCTGGCACCGTATCTATATGCCCGAGAAACAGGAGCCCGTCGGAGTCGGTCCCGGAGCCGATTATCAGGTTGTCCCTTCCTTCGTCCACGCTTTGACGGCGGACGATCAGTCCCCGTTCCCGGATATACTCCTCGAGGTAATCCGTCAGCTCTTCCTCTTTTCCCGAAGGGCTGTAGATATCCACCATATCTTTCAGCAGGGCAAAGAGGCGTTTACGGTTTACCTCGTGTTCCTTCATCAGCGGGGCTCCCGGTAGTTCTGCAGGTTCAGTGTCATGTAGATATGGTCCACCGGATTTTCAAAGCCCCGCCGCTCAAAAAAGCGTATAGCCTCCTCGTTGTCGGCCTGGGTATCCACCAGAAGCATCCTGATTCCCTCTTCGTCCATGATTTTCCTGAAGCGGTCAAAGAGCATCCCGCCGATGCCCCGTCCGGCGTAGGCCGGATCCACACCCAGCCACAGCAGGTGGCCATAGGTCCAGGCGGAACGGGCCTTTTCAATGGTCGTGCCCATGGCGAAACCGATTACCCGGCGGTTCACGTCCGCCACCAGCATGTGTTCGGATTCGGAATTAAAGAGGTTCGTAACCTCGTACTCGTCCCAGGTGCGGTAGAGGTTGGAGTAATTCTGGGGAGTAAAAACCTTCTCTCCAATGTGGAAGATCGCCGCAAGATCATCTATGCCCGGAAAGCGGATCTTAAGATCCTCAATATTTTTCATGGCTCTCTTGTTCTACCTGTATCAGATTGTGTTTCCTGCGGCAAGCCGGGACGGACACTTCTCGGGCGTTTTATACCAGAGGCAGGGAGAACACTGTCTGCAGGTGTTTATCTTCTCCGCCGTGTTCCTGATTGTCTTCAGAGCCCATTGAGGATCCGCCAGAATGCCCCGTCCCACCGCGACGAGGTCGGCGATTCCGGTCTTCAAGGCTTTTTCAGCAGTCCCTGGATCCAGGATTCCGCCGATACCGATGACCGGAATACCCAGTTCCGGCCTGGCATTTCCCGCCAGGTGCAGCAGAGGATCGAAGCTGCTTCCCTCGGGGCGTACGGAATCCGGTACGCCGTGGGCCCGGGAAATATGCAGTATGGGGGCGCCTTCGGCTTCCAGCTTCCGGGCCGTGTCGATGCCTTCCTCCAGGGAGATTCCCCCTTCGTCCTTGTCGATAATGCCGAGACGGCAGCTCAGAAGGGCCTTGTCTCCCACAGCTTCCCGGCAGAGGCGATACGTCTCGATCAGGAAGCGCTGCCGGTTTTCAAGGCTGCCGCCGTACCGGTCGGTCCTGGTGTTGGTCAGGGGAGAGAGGAACTGACTTCCCAGGTAGCCGTGGGCGTAGTGGAGTTCGATATACTCGAATCCCGCCTGTACCGCACGTTTGGCGGCGCTGACAAAGTCGGCCTGAATACGCTCTATATCGTCGATACTCAGGGCCCGGCATTCGGGGCTGTCGGGTTGTATGCTGCCGTCGGTAGCGGGTGCCAGGGGAGTGAGGCCCCAGTTCCACTCCGGTGTGGACCTTCCTCCGGCATGGTTGATCTGTATTCCCGGAAGGGCCCCGGTTTTCCGGATTGTATTCGCGAGTCGGGAGAGGCCCTGTATGTGCCGGTCTTCAAAAATCCCTAACTGATTTTTATGGAGTTTTCCGTCCGGAGAGACGGCCGTGGCCTCGACGATCATCAGCCCCGGACCGGCGCAGGATGCGTAATGCCTGAGATGGACATCCCGTACTTCGGCATCTTCGCCGGATTTCCAGATTACCATGGGGGGCATTACTATTCTGTTCTTAAGGTTTACATCCGCAACTTGAAAAGGAGAAAGCAGCCTAGAGTAGCTCATTGATGGGTCCTTGTTTTATTGGGTTATGCACTGGCCCTATTATAGGTAATTCCCCGGGCATCGGGCAAGCACAGAGGCGCGAAGTCTATCCGGAAATCTCGACGCTGAAGCCTGGAAACTCCCGTTCCATCTCCCGTTGAAGCTCCCGCCGGATGGATGAGCCCAGGTGTTCGTTGACAATGGAGCAGACCATACAGGTCGATCGGGGATCTGCTATGTCCATGAAAACGATCAGGCGCTTTTCGCTTTCGCTGTACCGTACCCGCCGGACAAGGTTGAGCTCTCCGATGCTGCGCAGGGTCTCCGGTTCCTTGACCCGCTGCAGCACTGAATCGATTTTCCGCTGTACAGGAAGGGGCATTCCAGAACTCATTTTTTCATGAACTCCGGCAGTCCCGCATAAATCCCGCTCAGGAGCTGCCGGAACCGGGGCTCCCGTGGAATACTGTGGATAAAGAAAACCTTGTTGTCCCGATAGCAGCAGAAGTGCAGCAGCGTATCGATGCCCTCCGTATTCTCGATCAGGGTCCGCATCTTCGCCTCCAGTCGGGGATTGTCCCATAAAAGAATAAATTCCCCTTCCCTGGTTTGAACTGTGTCGCGCTTCAGTTTATCTATTCCCTTTATGTCCACCCGCATTTTAGGGAAGTAGCGTTTGGCAATAATATGACATTCTCCCTGAAGTTCTCTGGAAGAGTATATATGCAGATAGTAGCGGTCGTGGCGGGTTATCAACAGAGACAGGGGAAGGTAGAGTACGGAATGCCTGGGCAGCAGGGTAAAGGTGCCCTTTGCTTCCTTAAAGGGCGGATCGAGCTGATAGGTAAAATTGTGACCCAGAGTCCCGCCGATGTTTACATACTCCTTTTCCCCGGGAGAGAGTATCTCTTCCGTGACTGTACCGATCATGCCGCCGATTTCGCGGTTCTTTTTTCTCCCCTTGTAGTATCCGAGGGTTGTTGCAACGGCCAGAGCGATAAGAAGATAAATAAGTGAGTTCATGCTGAAGGCTCCTGTTGACGTATATGATCGAGGATCTTGTCGATGGTAAGGTCTGCAAGATCCTCTGTCCTGTGGATACCCCCCGGAACCGACGCAATCTTGTTGATCGGAAAACTGGCGAAGTGGTTCTCGATTTCCGGATGGGAATCCTCCACCGAGGGGATCTTGTTAAGACAGACACTGTTGATGGTGATCTGAAGTTTCTGAAGCTCCTGTCTGATTCTCTTGGACTCTTCCAGGCTCAGGCGGTCATCGTTTATCACCAGAGACATGTAACTCCGTTCCGTAAAGAGCTGATAAAGCTTTTCCAGGCGGTCCGAGATCGACCCCAGCTGCATGGAGACCTTGTCGTCCTCTTTCTTTGTCGCCCCCTTCAGAACCGATGCTTCCGGATTCAGCCGGGTAAGGGTCTGCCTCTTGCTGAGGATTTTTTCCCTCATGGATGTGAGCTCCCGTACCCACAGGCGCGTTATTGACGGCATGGCCAGAAACTGCAGGGTCAGGGCCGTTGGCGGAGTGTCAAAAACGAGATACTCGTATTTATCCTTCCAGGTCTCATATATGTACTCGATGGCCCAGAGGGTCGCATATTCCTGGGTCCCCGGAGAGTATTTTAGAATATTCATATAGGAATCCAGGTTGATGGAAAGATTGTAGTTATAGTTCGATATCAGCTCGTCCCGGCTTTTCTTCAGATACCTCTGGACCCAGCCCTGGAGATCGATTTCCATGGCGTCGAGTCCTTTTACTATATTGCGGCGTTCATCCGCCAGGCGTGTATTGAAGATATCGCCCAGGTTATGAGCAGGATCCAGGCTGACGATAAGAACCGTGTTTCCCAGGCGGTTCAGCTGGTACGAAACCGCCGATGAGATGGTCGATTTACCGACCCCGCCTTTACCGAGAAAAAAAAGCATTCTTCGCATCAGTCCACCTCCAGCATTCCAAGAAGACTGCCCAATGGGTCCTGGGCCAGGTCGGCACGGGAGATCATCAGTTTTATCTCCTCTTCCATGTAGGGCATCAGTTCAAGGGCCATTGCCGAGGGGGGAGATGGGAGCCCGACGAAGCTGCCGAAGAGGAGCAGGACAAAGATGTTTTCCATCTCTTTCAGTTCAAACTCAAGCATTCCGGTAGCCTTGTCGCGGTGGACCTGTACGGCGGTTTCCCAGAATACTCTGAGTCCCCTGGAGATTTTTTCCAGCATTGTTGTATGGTACTCCTTTTTCTTCCGGTACGGAATACGGCCTGTGGCCCCCCCGCCTAAGGGGGGAACTCACAGGCCGCAATCATGGTAAAGTCCGTTTGCCGGCTCAGGCGCCGGTCTTTTCCTTGAAGTTCCTGAAGAACGAGACGATCATGGTGATATTCATGATCAGCATGATCAGGGTAATAAGCCCGACGGTGGTGCCGGTTACCATGCTCTTGACAGTAGCGCCGGTGGCGAAGTGGCCGGGTATTATAACCAGCTCATACCAGATAAGACCTGCCGTTACGGTTACCCAGAGAAGGATCGCCGGAATCAGCACGATATTGGTGTATTTTGCGCTCAGCTGCTTGTGTACCCACATGGCGACGGTAAGCATGACAACGGAAGCGATCAGCTGGTTGGCGCCGGAGAAGGCGGGCCACAGAACGGTGTAGTTTCCTGTCCATGCAAGTCCGATACCCAGGACAGCGACCACCATGGAGCCGAACCACTTGTTCTGGAAAAGGTTGTAGGCACCGGTGTTCTTTTCCTTAAGGGGCAGGGCCAGTTCGCCGAGGATATACCGTCCCAGACGGTTTGTGGTGTCAAGGGTAGTCAGGGCGAAGGAGCTTACCCAGATGGAGGCAAAAAGCTTCATGAAATCCGCGGTAAAGACCGGCATTGCAGAGGCAACCATGGCACCGTAGCTGGAGGTAAAGCGGGGCAGTGCACCGGTGGTCAGTACGTTTCCTGCTCCCAGGGCCTGGATGCCGAAGGCTGCAATGGAAATTACAACGATGGTGGAAAGGAAACCTTCAGTCAGCATGGCACCGTAACCGACGAAGAGACTGTCTTTCTCTTCCCGGAGCTGCTTGCTGCTGGTTCCCGAGGCAACCAGGGCGTGGAACCCCGACAGGGCCCCGCAGGCGATTACCAGGGGTACCGTGGGCCAGAAGGGAGAGGGTTTTCCGCCGATGACCTTTGCGCTGAATTCTGTAAAGAGGGGAACGGAATCGAAGTTCTTTACCGCGATAACTGCGGCGACTCCCCCTGCGAGCAGTCCGAAATAGAGCAGGAAGCTGTTCAGGTAGTCCCGGGGCTGCAGCAGGATATTAACCGGCAGCGCGGCTGCAATGAAGATGTAAACCAGAATTACCAGGAACCAGGTGTCCTTGCTGGCGGGGATCCCTACATTGCGTCCGATCATGAAGGCGGCAACCAGCAGAACAAGGCCGATAATCGTGCTGACGGAAAAGGGAAGTTTTGTCCGGTACAGCAGTATTCCCAGAACGATCGCTGCGGCACAGAAAAGGAAGAAGGTGGAGGCAACAGCTCCGTCTCCTGCAAACTGCCCTGCAACGATGTCTCCGAAGGCTGCAACGATCAGGATGCAGAGGAAGAGGATGAACCAGCCGAAGGATTTGCCGGCTTTTTTGCCGATCAGGTCCTGGGCCACAAACTGGACAGACCGCCCGTCATAGCGTACAGACGCGGTCAGGGCGAGATAGTCATGGATGGCCCCGATAAAGATATTACCGAACCAGATCCACAGAAGACCCGGCAGCCATCCCCAGGCAACGGCCAGGGCCGGTCCGACGATGGGGCCCGCTCCGGCGATCGAGGCGAAGTGGTGACCGAAGAGCACGAATTTGCTCGTCGGAATGTAATCCACTCCGTCGGAAAGACGCTTCGATGGTGCGTCCGCCGCCTCGTGCGATTTTATCAGGTTCAGCTGCAGTTTTTTTCCGTAGACGAAGTAGAAGACCAGATAAATCGCCAGTGCAACAAGAATAATTAATGTTGACATAGCTCCTCCTTGAAGGTGTTTTTGTTAAATCTGTCTTTATCCTACGCCCGTTTCGCCGACTGCGCAAATATTTTTTTGCGTATAGTTCTCATTTTTATCCCTGGACCTGCAAAATTTAATTAATACTGTATAAACTAATTGCAGGTCATGCATGAGGCTGCCCCTCAGTCTTCAACCGCCAGCACCGAGAGCACCCTGGGGGCGTCCCGGGATTCCGCGGCATAAAGCCTGTACTTCGCATCATTACCGAAGCGGAAGGACCCCTCGGCCATGATAAAGCGCCATCCCTCCTGATTGATACTCCTGCTATCCGAAACGACCGCATCGGCAAGGGTCCCGTCGGAATAGAGCTCGAGGTCGACGGAGGATTCACTGCGGGTCATATCGAAGACAAATAAATACATATCCTTCATGCCGTTTTCAGCCTTAAGCTCCCCCGCCTCGCTGGCGTTGGCGGCAACCAGAGGAAGCAGCTCCTCGAAATTCGCGTCTTCCAGGTACGACAGGGCGGGAAGCTGGTCCTTCTCTACGAAAAAGAAGCGGATTCTGTCGAAATTACCGTAGACGGGAGCCGCAGCGGAGGAAAGTATGAGGATACCCTCATCCTGCAGCAGGTATTCCGCGGCCCAGGACCAGTACATCTCCCGGCCCAGGGGATCCGCGAGGCGCAGCAGACCCGAGGTTTTCCGGAACAGGGGATCATCCCCCAGGGGCGTATCCTCTTCTATGGCCACATTACCGAGGCCGAATCCCCGGATGTCCGTTTCTCCTTCGATTAACAGGGGCTTGTCGAACAGGACGGTCCCGTCAAGGGGGGCTTCCGGATTCCTGAGGCTTCCGTAGACGGCGGTAACCACGGCGGCCAGATCGGGACGGGCGTCTGCCAGGCGCAGGGGGACCTCTGCGGGCGCTTGTACCGCGGAAGTCGAGGTGCCGGGAGCGCTGCCGCTTGTGGCGCAGGAAAAGAGCAGGCTGAGGGCAAGCAGGACGGCAAAGGGGGTAGAGAGTATTCGAATCATTGTTTTCCTCCGGCAATACGGCTGGCGTTCCCGGGCAGTTCCGTGGTTTCCGGACGCTCCCCGAGAAAGGAGTTCGTCACAACCTGATAGTTCAGCCCGGTGTATTTTTCCATTATCTCTTCAGAGTAGGCGGCCCCTTTACCGGTAAGAATTCCCGCCGCTTTCTTCCCCGGCTCAAGGCTCCGTCCCATGCGGCTGCCGTAGACGCGGGCGGCGGCATAGCGGGCAAAGTCGTCTCCGTAGCCTCTGGCCGCGGCTTTGCTGCTCATCTCCGCAGCCTCCCGGGCCGCAACCCTGCTGATAACCGCAGTACCCAGGGCATCACCGGCTTTGCCGCCGACGATATCCAGTACCGAAGCCTTGGTTCCGGCGTAGAGGGACTGTACGGGGTCTCCGCTGCCGTGGAGGTATTCAGCCGAGGCGGCGCCGACAAACCTGGCACCCTTTTCGACCCCCTCCATGGTAGCCAGGGCCACCGATCCGGCGGCCAGTACGCTGGCAGTCGCGGGATTACTGTACCCGACAACCAGAAGCAGGGCTTTGGTTGCGTCGGGAACGATCTCCGCCACATCGATGACCGTTTCGGTGTATTCTCCCGCAAAGTTGTAGAACTCGTCATCGATTTTGTTCTGTCGGGCCTGCTGATCCTCCCGGAGCCGGTAGCGATAGCGCATCTCCTCCACGAGTTCTTCCCGGGCGGAGGCCTCGATGTTGCTGCGTTTGACATAACTGTTCAGTTTGGACAGGAGTTCCGCCTGCCGGTCGGTGTTGCTGTCCATGTAGGCCCGGTCGATGGAGAGAAAATAGTGAACCAGTCCCCGTTCCTCTCTGGAGAGCTCATCCTTCAGGCTTTCGTAAAACTCCCAGCTGGTGGATGCGGCAATTACCAGGTCCATATCGATTTTGACGGGAGGCGGTCCGCCGTATTCCAGGACCGCGCCGTGAATAAAGGGCAGGGATCTGGAAACCAGTTCCGACATGATCAGGACCATATTCTCCGCCACGGGGCCGCTGTTCACGGCGACGAAGGATTTCTCGCCCTTGTATCTGTCCAGGGAAAAAACCTCCGAAGCGATCTGCTTCCCGTCCATGTACAGGTCGACCGTAAGATCAAGGTCCACCCGGATGGTCTGGAGGACTATATCCGCCATGACAAATTTGTACTCGAAGCCCGAGAGGGAGGGAACTACCGCGAAGCCCCGCTGCGGAACAGCCCCGGAATAGACTATCTGTACGGGACCCACATAGCGTTCCAGGTGGGCCTTCAGGGTCCCGGTGAGTCCCCGGCCCAGAAAGAATGCATAGGTCCGAAGGGATGCCCCAAGACCCCGCGGCCCGGAGGTATCCACGTATTCCGCCTGCTCCGGGGTCATGACCAGGCTGATCTGTGTTCCCGCTGCTTTGAGGGAGAGGGGGCGGACGTGGATGCTATCGAAGGGGGATACTACCTTCCATCCGCCGTCCAGGGCACCCGCGGGAACGCTGTTGCGCAGCAGCCCCTGGGCTGCGGCAATCTCCTGTGAGTCTGCCCCCCTGGCTGTGCCGATGGTTTCTATCTTCTGGTCCAGTACCTCCCCGGTGGTCTGACCTGTCAGGGGCAGAACCAGAAATGCAAGTACCAGAACCGGGATGACTGATTTGTGCATCATATATACGCCTCCGAATGTTTTTTTGGTAAATTCCGGGCTTCGTACCATCCTAAGGAAGATGCAGGCAAAATCAAGGAACAGAAACCTTACGGTTTCATTACAAAAAGGTTACAAACTCTCCTTGTTCCCCGTCTGTGCCTGTGATAGTCTGGAAAAACCGGATTTTTACACCATGAAAAAAATGCAGACACCGGAAGCCGCTGATCATTCCATTTCCGAAGAATCCCCCGATGCTTTTTGTCCTGTAACAGGACTGCCCGTTACCTTTATGAAAGACTGGGTGTACGAAACCGGCGATGGCCACTACCGGGGAGAGATCCGCATGGTGGGCCGCAATATCGGTATATACAAATCCATCGGACGTCCCCGGGAGGAGGATGCCGACGGAACGACCCGGCTGGTGCGGCAGTTTCTGGATGTCTTTCTCGACCCCCGGGAGGATTTTTACGCCCTTTTTGACTATTCCGAGCTGATTCCTCCCCCCATCCGCAATCGAAACGAGGTGCTAAGCAATCTGCGGGAATTACTGCCCCGGCTCAGGCTGGTGGTTTTCTACGGCATGAGAGGCCCCATGCGGGGAATTGTACGCCTGGCTGTGGCAATCTCCGGACTATCCGAGAAGATCTTCATATGCCGGGACTATGAATCGGCCCTGAAGGTCGTCCGGGTAGATATGGAACGCCGGGGAATTCGCAATCCCTGGGTGCCCGGGAGTCCAGGGCGTCTGGACGAACTGCTTGAACTGATGGGCGAGATCGTCTGGAACCGGAACTACGGCGTCCATATCCCCCGCATCGACGATGGGGACCCCCTGGCGGAGCTCTTCGGTGCGGTAAACGCCATGAGGGGCGACCTGCAGGAACTGTCCCGGGAGAACAGCAAGAAGCAGCAGCGCCTGGAGCACGCCAATAAAATCAAGGACGATTTTATCGATACCATGTCCCACGAGGTACGTACCCCCTTGAACGGTATTCTGGGGGCTCTTCAGATGCTGGAAAACTGCGAAGAGAGGGAACGAAAACGCTACCTGGGTATCCTGAAAGATTCGGCCCGGGACCTCCTTTCGATGGTCAATGATCTTCTGGATGTCTCCAGACTGGAACGGGGACGAATACCCATCAATCCTGAATCCGTCGATCTGGCAGATCTCGCGGAGCGTTCGGCGGAGGCAGTTATGCCCCGCTGCAGTCTGAAGGGACTTGCTCTGGATGTGGAGATCGATCCCGCTCTGCCCCGGTCCGTTGCGGCCGATCCGCTGCGCCTCAGGCAGGTTTTCGACAACCTGCTGGCCAACGCCGTCGGCTATACCGCAGAGGGAGGGATTGTTTTTTCTCTCAACCTTGTCTCCCCGGGGGATTCCTCTGTCCGGGTTCGTTTTATGGTCCGGGATACGGGAATCGGGATACCTGCGGATCAACACGAGCGGATATTCCAGCGCTTCGAGCGGGTGGAGGAGTCCCGTTCCGGAACAGGCTCCGGCAGCGGACTGGGGCTTGCCATAAGCCGGGAGATCGTACGCCTCATGGGGGGAGATATCTTCCTGGAAAGCGAGCCTGGAATCGGGAGTATCTTCGGCTTCGATCTGGATTTTCCCCTTCTCGATACAGCGCCTGCAGAGGCATCCGGAGATTCCGGAAAGAAAAGCTTTCCCCTGAAGGTCCTGGTGACCGATGACAACGAGACCAACCGGATTATTCTCTCCGCCATGCTCAAAGAGCTCGGCTGCACCGTGACCCTGGCCTCCTCCGGGGAGGAAGCCCTGACTCTTCTTGAGAGCGAGGTGTTCGACGCCCTGTTTCTGGACTGCCGAATGCCCGGCCTTGACGGCCTCGAGACGACGAGGAGGATACGGTCCCGGAACCACGGGGGCGGGGATATCCCTGTTATAGCCGCAACCGCCTGCGCCTCTGAGACCCGACGGGGAGAGATCCTTGAGGCCGGAATGGACGCCATCCTGGAAAAACCGCTAAGGATGGGGGAGCTGAAAAGCATTCTCGAAAGCTTTTTCGAGGCTCAGGATTTCGGGGCAGCGACTTCTTCGGAAGAGAGCTTTGATATTTCGGAGATTATTCAGCGCCGGGGAGGGGAGATACTGCAGGAGGACATCCCCGCCCTTAACAGGGCCTGCGGCGAAGGCCGGAGCGCCGAAGCCGCTGACCTGGCCCACAAACTCGCCGGCTTCTGTTCCGATGCGGGTGCCTGTGAGGCCGCTGATCTGGCCCGGGAAATTGAAACAGCCGGGGAGGGCGGAAACCCGGTATCCCTGGTGGTGCTGGCAGACCGTTTTTCCCGGGAGTTTTTTCGCTGGTTTCACGAAAATACGGAGGGAGACTAGTGTACGGTTTTTGTCTGATTGTCGAGGACGAGGATTCCACAGCCCTCAGAATAAAGGATGCCCTCTCCCGGTCCGGGCTGGACTTTGCGGTCTCCCGGGTTTCCGAAGGTTCCCGGGCTCTGGAGATCCTGCAGACCCGGCCGCCCAAGCTGGTTCTGCTCGACCTGATCCTGCCGGACATGGACGGGTATCAGGTGGGGCGAAAATGCATGGAGGAGGGGATCCCTTTTCTGATTATCAGTTCCCGAACGCTGCCCATGGAGGTGGCCCTGGGGCTCAATATCGGCGCCGAGGATTATGTGGGAAAACCCTTCGATACCCTGGAGCTTGCGGCCCGTATCCGTCGGGTGTTCCGCCGTATCGAACCCTCCGCGGAACAGAACCTTCCCCGGGTCAGAATCGATTCTTCCCGGCGTTCGGTTTTTGTGGAGGGCAGGGAGGTGGAACTTACCCCGAAGGAACTGAAAATCCTCGGCCTGCTTGCGGACCGCCGGGGTGCCTATGTATCCTCTGAAGAGCTTGCCCGCCGGCTGGACTACAGGGAGGCAGGCTCTGAAGCCCTCCAGGCAGTCCGCGTAAATATCCGTCGGCTCCGGGCAAAACTGGAACCCGATCCCTCCCGGCCCAGGTATATCCTGAACAGGTGGGGCGCAGGCTACGCTCTGGCCGGCAGCCGGCAGTCCTGAAGCTGGTGCTTATTTCAGCGTCAGATTGAATACACCGTCCCAGTTTTCCGCCGGAGGGGTGCTGACAAATTTTCTGCACCGTTCAATATAGAAACCAGAGGGTCCGTCCTCGGGCAGCAGCTTGGTAGCCGCCCTGAAGAGCTTTTCCGCCTCCTCCCATTCCCGCTCCTCGAAGAGTTCCAGGGCAGCGTGGAAGGTATCCAGCCCCTCCCGGGTGTTGGAGTCCAGATGTTCTGTCTCGTCGATAAGCTCATACAGGCGCACCGGCTGATGAATCCCCACAACCCGGACGCGGTCGAGCTGGCGGGCTGCGAAGGAGTCTCCCGCCGCCTCCCTGGTCTGTTCACTCATCAGAATCCAGGTTCCGTACTGCTTGTTTACCCCCTCGAGGCGGGCGGCAAGGTTAACGGAGTTGCCCATGATGGTATAGTCCATCTTCTGCAGGGTACCCATGTTCCCGACGACCATCTCTCCGGTGTTTATCCCCACCCGGGTCAGCAGAGGCGAGGGGGACATACCGTCCTCCATGAAGCGCTGGTTAAGCTCCCGTTCCATCCTCTTCATGCGAACCGCGGAAAGACAGGCCCGGTAGGAATGGTCGAACTGTTCGATGGGGGCTCCGAAGAAGGCGATAATCGCATCGCCCTCGTACTTGTCGATGGTCCCTTTGAGGTCCAGGATGGTATCGCTCATGGTCGTCAGGTACTGGTTCAGGAGTTTGACCAGATCCGTCGGATCAAGCTGTTCCGATATGGTGGAAAACCCCTTGATGTCGGTAAAAACCGCCGTGAGCTCCTTTTTTTCGCCCCCCAGGTTCAGACGGTCCGGGTTGTCGATTATCTGCTTGATGACATCCGCCGACAGGTAGCGGGAAAAGGCGTTCCGTAAAAAGCTTTTTTCTCCCTCGGTCTTGAGGAATTTGATACCCGAGATTGTAAGAAAGCTCAGGGAGAGCATGATCAGGGGACCCAGCATGGGCAGGTACACCCCGCTGAAGAGAAAAAGCAGGAGGCCTCCCCCAAGGGTCCCGAGAATGAATACCAGGCTCACGATTATCGACTGCAGGGGCGAGAGGGTCCGGATAACCATGGAGAGTATGAGGGTCAGCAGTACCGCCGCGAGGAGAGACCAGCCGGTATGAAGCTCGTCCAGGAACTCCCCCTGCAGGATGGTATTGGCGACCGCTGCATGGGTTCCCACATTCATATACTCCTTCTCGAAGGGATTGACCCCGATATCCGTAGTGGATATTCCCGTGTGTCCGATAATGACGAAGGATCCTGCGAGTTCCGTCTGCAGTTCCTCGCGAAGGGCCGTCAGCTCCCTGACATCCGCCCCGAGGGCTTCGAAGGAGGCGCTGACCTCTTTGCGGACAGCGGTATACTCATCCCGCAGCTCATCCTCCAGATCCGGGGAGGCCAGAATGCGGTCGATCTCCTCCAGGATAAGGGCCTCGGTCTCTCCTCCCGTAAAATCGGCGCAGGTCGCAAACAGGAGAGCCCGGAGTTCCCGGTATTTGGCTGCCTGAGCTTCGTCCGGAGAAGCGCTGCCGCCGGCGGAGAGGAGTTCCTCCTTCAGCTGCTGAGTATAATAAAGCAGGTCAGCCAGGGGGGCTTCACTCCGGTGAAAATCAAGGTAGCCCGCCTGCTCCATGATCTGCAGATTCCTGACTATCTGGCTTTCGATCCTGTCATGGACAACCAGTTTGTTGTAGGAGAGGTGCCGGAAACTGTCGTTGAACTTTTTCGGCGGCCAGTTGATCAGCATTCTGCCGTCCCTGTCCAGGGGGATCGTGATTGACTGTTCCGGGGCTTCGAGAACAATCCGGCCCTTCTGGAGCCGGATTGTCGTGATACCGAGGCTGGATACCAGGGGACTGAAAACAAGCTGCCCGAACCAGCTGTCCTGGTAGAGGGCCACAAGATCGATTCTGCGCCGTACTCCGTCCTCGTCCACAACCACGTTTGGAAAACCCGCCCCCGCGGCCCGGGATATAACAGGATAGATTGTCGGCTGAATGGCCATGGCTGAATAGGGATGCCGGTAGTCTTCCCGCACCGCAAGATTCTTCAGGCTGATCTCCTCTTTCACGTAGGATTTCAGCTCGTCTCCCACTTTGACCAGTTCCACCTCGTCGGGAAGCATGTTTACCGTTGCCCAGGCATTGCCGAAAAGACTAAAGGCCCTGCCCAGATATTCGTCGTTGTCCCTGGCCACATGCCGGACCGACTGGAGCAGTTCGTCCCGGACAGTGGAACTGATGTCCGTCAGGTCGTAGATGTACTCTTCCGCTTCTTCAAGGGGTATGTAGCCCTGCAGAATGGCTTCGAAGAGGGCGTTTATGTTTTCGTTCAGTTCGCCGAACTCCTCACGGAATCGCCGGGGAATCTCCTGCTCCAGATAGCGGGAGTCAACTCCCCTGGGGCTGGGGTCCACGTATTCGATATCGAATACCACGGTATCCGTCTCGAACTCCTTCAGCAGTATGAGCCCGTCGGCGATGACGCTGCGGCTCCAGGGCCAGGTTCCCACCTGGGCAATGGCCAGATCGTCGATGTCGAGCAGAAGCAGTGATGACTCCTCCTTTACCGCCGGTTTTATATGCAGAAAGGTGTCGTAAATCCGGCGGTCCGCACCGCGCAGGCCGGGAAAAAGAAAGAGGGAACAGGTTATGACCGCAATAACAAGGGGGGTCAGATAATAGTTTCGGAACTCGAACTTTCTGGACATTTTTTCCTCCGTTTATTCCGGGGGGACTCTTGCACACAGGAAAATATAAAATTATAGTTTCCTTGTCAGTTCATAGAATGTATTATACCAAAAGAGGAAAGTATGAAAAGAGTTACCCTGCTGCTGTTCGTTGGTATAACGATCAGCCTGCCGATTTTTTCTCAATCCAATGAGATCATCGACCAGATCCTCCTCGAAGAACGCCTGAGCGCGGGCAGTGCCGCCTATCTGCTGACCGTTCTTGAAGGGGATGCCTCCTATGGCTCCAGGGAAGAAGCCTTCGGTGCCCTGCGGTCGGAAGCTGCCTTTGAGCTTCTCGGACTTGCAGCGGCCGATGCGGAGGTTAATCTCGGTCAATTCGCCCATCTTGTTCAACGCAAGCTGGATCTGCCCCGCGGGCTCGGGAGCATGCTGTTCCCGGGACCCCGGTACTCCCTGCGGGACCTGAAGTTTCTTCAAATGGTTCAGGGCCGGGGAGCCCCCGATTCTCCGGTATCGGGAGAAAGGGCCCTGCGTATTATCGGGCGGGCCCTGAGTGAACTGGAGGAGCGTTCATGAAAAAAACATTGTTCTATCTGTGTGCAGTTTTCATTATCCTGCTTCCCCTGGCCGGCCTGAACGCCTTTGACTGGGGTGTCGTGGTGGACAGCCGTTCCGATATCGACCTTATGGAGGACGAAGACGCCGAGTACACCCCAC
Organism: Marispirochaeta aestuarii; assembly: GCF_002087085.1. Taxonomy (NCBI): domain Bacteria; kingdom Pseudomonadati; phylum Spirochaetota; class Spirochaetia; order Spirochaetales; family Spirochaetaceae; genus Marispirochaeta; species Marispirochaeta aestuarii. The sequence continues at coordinate 268,780 of NZ_MWQY01000001.1, forward strand.
GGTTCAAGAGCTCCATCTGGTTCAACCACTTCTGGGCCGATGACGCCGAAACCCAGTACAGTTTCGCTGGCAATGTCTTTTACCTGTACAACGAAGAAGAGTATCACATCTTCGATACCGATCTGTTGCGTCTTGGCATCAAGAAGGGCGGGCTTTTCGGCGGCGAAACCGTTATGGACGCCTCCCTGGGGCGCTTCCGTTTTTCCGACCCTACCGGAATAGCCCTTGATCACCTGGCCGACGGCGCCAGGGCCCGTTTCGACATCGGCTCCGCGGCTGTTACAGGCGCAGCGGGCTATACGGGTCTCCTTACCAAGCCGGAAGCCTCCGTCAACATGACCCTCTCGGATTATGTCGATGACGCTGACGACGATGTCTATTTTGCGCCGAAGCGGCTGTTTGAGCAGTTGAGGGTGGAGTTCCCGAATCTTGTGGAGGGACAGCTTCTGTCTGTCGAAGGTCTTTTTCAACAGGACCTGAGCGGTGATGACGATGAACTGAACAGCCTGCACCTTGCCGGTGCTCTGGAAGGCAGTCTTGGAAGCGGTTTTTTCTATAATGTGAACGGAATATTTTCCCGGGACATCAGCAACGACCTGTCGGGATATTATGGTTCCGGCGAGGTATATTTATACATGGAGAGCTTTTACAACAGCCGGGTATCCGCCGGCGTGCTGGGGGGAAGCGAGGACTTCTTTACCGTCTCTTCCCCGACCCTCGGTTTAATCGTTTCCCCCGCCCCCGCAAAGCTTACCCGGGTTTCCGCGGATTATTCCATCCGGCCCTGGGCCGACCGCTTTGATCCGTTCTTCAGGAATCTGCAGTTCACCGCCGGCGGGCGGGCCTTCTACTTCGACGGGGAGTACACCGGCATGGAGGCTGAAGGGGGTGTCCGTTTCAAACCCGCCTCGGACGTGGGAGCATCCCTCAAGGGCGGCATGTACCTGCCCGATGACGGTCCCAATCAGGGGCTGATCCGCCTGGACGTCTCTGTAGGGCTTTAATGTAAGGAAAGGAGAGAAAGTATGAAAATCAGATTAATCTGCATTACAGCGGTCCTGCTGATCGCTTTGATTGTACCCGCCGCAGCCCAGACCAGCGTGGTGGTGGAGAGCTTCAGCGGCAAAGTGGAGTACCAGAGCGGCGGCGCCTGGACAGCCGTGAGCACCGGGCTGAGCATCCCCGAGGGTGCGACAATCTCCACGGGTTTCCGTTCCGAAGCCGTACTTAGGATCGGCGACTCCACCTTGGAGGTTCAACCTCTGACCCGCATGCGCATCGACGAACTGGCTGAACGGGAAGGAACCGTAAAGACCGACCTTTATCTGCGGGTGGGCCGGGTAAAAGCCGAGGTGCGGCGCACCGGAGGCCTGCAGCAGGAGTTCCGCCTGAGAAGCCCCGTATCCACCGCTGCCGTGCGGGGAACCAGCTTCAGCTATGACGGCTACAACCTGCAGGTCGTTGAAGGCCTGGTGGCCCTGATAAACGCCTACGGCCAGAGCGCCGGCATCCCCGCGGGGGTCAGCATCACCTCCGACGGTATCGAGATTCCCCCGGGAACCCTCCAGGCCCTGGAGCAGCAGTTTGGGGTGAATATCAGTGCCGCGCAGATTGAGGAGCTGGTGGAGAGCTTGCCTGTTCCAACAGGATATGAAGATTATGGAACAGCGACCATACCATGGATATATCCAAATTGATGGAGCGTATATGAATAATTTTTTTAAGTTATTTTTACCTGTTTTGATTTTTGTACTAGTTTCTCTTTCTGGCTGTTATATTGAGCCTGGTGAGAGTGATAATGAGCAAAATGCGATTACAATCGATTTGCAGACACAGAATGCAGTTGGATATGCAGGGTATGGAAGATATGTGAAAGTCTACATATATCCTGAGGAAGACGTCGATGCGATGCTTGCGAATGAGACAATTACAATAGACCAATTTAGTAACTACTACTATTATAGTACTTCTTCTTTATTGCCTCCCATTGATACACAGGCTTACTATTATGGCCCTGTGGCTAATAATGTATCTATAGGCACTATTATCGTTGCATTACCTGCCAGGAGATATAGGCTTATATTAGAACTTGTTGATTATACTGCAGTTGCCATGGCCTCTAATTATTCTGCTATAACAGACGGGTTCGAAGTTAAAACTGGGGAAAACACAGTAGTTAGCGAAGTAGTCTTCTATTTCCATTCCTGAATTGAAAGCATTGAAAAAATAGGTGGAAATTGTAATCCCAACCAACCAGCGCCCCGAAATCCTGAAAGAGGCGCTGGTTTCTTTTATTCAGTATCTGAAAAACAGCAGTAGAGCCGCGAAGATCACAATCCTGGACGATTCCCGGGACTCCGTCTCGGCTGCGGCGAACCGGGACCTGTGCGCCGGTCTCGCCGGGACCTTCGGCGGCAGTCTGCGCTGCTTCGGCCGGGCCGAACGGGAAGCTCTGTCTGACAGGTTCAATAACAGCAGCCGGAGTTCTCTCTTCGAGTTTGCCCTGGGTCTGCCGGAAACGGTTGTAACGGGTCACCCCGGGGCCAACCGCAATGTCGGGCTCCTGCTGTATGCCGGTCGGAAGGTCCTGAGCCTGGACGACGATGTACGCTTCCGTTTTCTCCGATTCCGGGATGCAAATGGTTTTGCAGGGAATGACGACGGGATACCTCTGCTTCTTCCCCTGGGAAGCCGTAAGCGCCTTGATAAACTGACGGTGCCGGCGGACTGGAACCCGGATACAATAGATACGGTACTGGGAAGCTCTCCGTCTTCCGTGGACCATAACGGGCCGGTGAAGCTCGCCATGTGCGGGATCTACGGCGGTCGCTGGTATACGAATCCTTTTTCCCTGTGCGCTGTGCCTTCGAATTTGTCCGGCCAGATCTGGCGGGGCAAAAAGGAGTACGAAACCGCCCGCACTGAGCCCTGGGCCCTTATGCTCAATCCCGAAATCAGTTTTTCCGGCGCACCCTTCTTTGTTTCCACCTGTTTCGCCTATGACGGCAGCGAATTGCTTCCCCCCTTTTTGCCGGGAATCCGCAGCTCCGACAGCCTCTGGGCCTGGATGCTCAGGGCGCTGTATCCCGAGTCGCCGATCTGCCACCTGCCTCGCGCGATTGAACATGATCGAAGTATCAAACGGCCTTTCGCGGGAAACGATTTTACCGGCATCGTTCCCGGAACGTCGGAAATCATGCTGCAGCTCCTCAGGTTCATACAGAGCGGTATTCCCGGGACCCCGGATGCCGCCGGCGTATTGTACGCCCTGGGGACCGGTCTGTCCCGTTATGCAGGAGAACCGCTAAAGCGCCGGCGGGAGATTTTGACGGAACTCTATCTTGCATCCCTGGGCGGCCGTCTTGGGGTCTTCAGGCAGGGGCTTGAAGAGAGCCGGGGGAAGCCCCGTTTCTGGGCGGAAGATCTGGAACTGCATATTCGTCTCCTGCGAAACGAGGCCCGTGAAGCCCGGCCCTGGCTGCCCCGGGAGTTCAGAAACCCCGGTGGAGAGGTAGAGGAAGAACTAGACGAAGAGGCCTTCCGGGAGTACCTTGCGCACTGCGGTGAACTCCTCTGCGCATGGCCGGAGATCTGGCGGAAGGCGGCGGACTTGAACCGGAGGGGAGGTCCGGGGCCATGATGCAGGAGCGTTTTTATCCCGCGGAATGCGCGGCCTTTCCTGCGGGGCGGGAGGAGGTACTGCTCAGGAACCGGAATGCCGGGGAAACATTGATTTTACCGGCGGCGCAATATGGTTTGTTTCGTTTTCTTACAGGCTGTATTTCCCTGGACGGCCACTTGGAAACCCTGGTTCAGGCCGACCGATACGGTTTTGCGCTTGATGTTTTGCGGCGACTTCTTACCGGATGGGTCGAGTCCGGTCTGCTCAGGCCGGAGGCCCTTCTTTCTGCAGAGAAAAAAAGCAGCAAAGACCATAAACGCGGGGGGCTTTCCGCAGCGGTAATTACCGCGGACCGTCCTGAATCCCTGAAAAAGTGGCTCGAGTCACGGACCGGTCATTCGGACTTTTCGGGGCCGCGAATCCCTCTGTATGTTTTCGACGGCAGCGGAAATTCGGACAATGCGAAGCGAAACAGGAAAATCACCGCTGATCTTGGAAAGGACTATCCCGGACCTCTTGTCTATTTCGGGGAGGAGGAAAAGCGCCTGTTTCGCGACTCTCTTGCGGCCGCCTGCAGCCTGGACGGTATCTCTCCGCAGCTGCTGGACTTTGCTCTTCACGGTCCCGGGGATGGAGCTGGTTTTGTACGCACCGGGGCCAACCGCAATACCGCCCTGCTTGCAGCCGGCAGGGGACGGACCTGGTACAGCGATGACGACCTGTACTATCGGATTTTTTCGCATCCAGGAGCAGTTGGAGAAGGCAGGCGTTTCGAGGCGGGGGGATACTCTGAGCTGAAGTTCTTTGCGTCCCAGGGGGAGCTGCGGGACTACTTCGTAGCCATGGAGAATTACAATCTACCCCGGGAGATTCTGTCCAGGTTGGGGGAGCCCCTGAAGCTCGATGAAGCGGGTCGGGAAGATCTTGCAGCTCTGAGCCCCGAAACGGCCAGGGTTATCGAGGGCGGAGAAGCCCTGATCGGCGCCGTCAGTGCCGGCTATTGCGGTGCCCGCTGGTTTACCGACAGTTTTTTTATCGATTCCCGGCGATATTTTTCGGATGATGACATTTACCTGGATAAAAGGCGTTACTCCGCCTCGGTTTTGTCGGGCTTGAATATCCATGCGCCCCGGATGCCTGTTGTACGGGACGGGTTAAACCTGCAGGGAGGCAGCCTGGCCCTGGAGGGTACCCTGGAACTGCCCGCCTGGTTTCCCCTGGATCGTCAGGAGGACTCCTGCTTCGGCATGATGTTTCTGGCCTGTAATCCTCAGGTCCGGGCAATGTACCTGCCCGCGGCCCTGTATCACGATCCGGAAGTGGACAAACCGGACTTGTCGGGGACAGACCGGGACCTGCTGCCCGGACCGGGAAGGATGAACCATATGATTCTCGGAGATTTCGTCAGACAGTTTGTCTCGGAATCAGCCGAGGGCAGGCTGCAGGAGGCAGCGCAGAAATATATCCGGACGGCTTCCCTGGGGCAGACCTCCTTCCGGGAGTATCTGAGGGCACAATACACAAAATACTCAGACAGCCGCATCGAGTTCATAGATAGGCTTCTTGATATTTACAACGATGAACCCGGGTGGTGGGCCGAATCCTTAACATCCTACCGGGATGCCCTGACCGCAGGCGTTAAGGATCCCCTCGCCGGACTTCCGGGAGGCTATCAGGAGTGGCTGAAGCTCTACGGTGAGCTCCTGGAAGCCTGGCCGGTAATCCGGGAGAGGGCCGCGTCACTCGCCGGGGAGAATCAGCTCTGCTGAGTAAGCCATTTAAAGGCGTCGTCAAATTCCGAAAATATCTGAACCGTAACACCCATTCCCGCATAGCGGTCTACTATGGGACGCATATTCATTTTTCCGATGGCCTTTTCCGGCACCATGAGTGCCCAGTACTTCCAGCCCTTCTCGAGAATACGGCCTTCCCAGTTTTTCTGGCCCCATTCGAGATCCTCCTGTCTCATGGCGGAATTGCTCTTGTCGTTGGATAACCACTTGGTGCATCCGTGTTCAATAAAGGCATCCGCACCTTTCATCATCATTTCCCGCCAGGGTTCACCGAATACAAACTTATGGATTTCGTGATGTATTATTCCTTGTTCAGGGTAGCAGTAGAGAGAAACAGAATCATTGTCCAGAAGGGTAATAGTCTTCATGCAGCATCTCCGAATTTAATATTTTTGATCTTTAAAATGAGATCTACCAGGAATTCTATGAACAAGCTTATGAAACGCAAATTCTGTCCTGTGTATTTCTGCAGAAATCAGCTTTTTGAAGGGAATTCCCATCGTCGAAGAGATCCAGACCCTCAGAGTTACGGATTGGACGGGTATACAGGGGCTCAATTCCGAGGTCAATCCTTATTGACCCTCATACTGCTTAAGTGCGAAACTTTGCGGCGAAAACCCGATGAAGTCTAAAATTGTCATCTTTATTCTGCCCCCTCTGCTGATTGTCCTGCTCATTACCTCCGGTCTGGTGTATCTCAATACCCGGCTGCTGCCGAAGTCTGTAACAGCAATGGCAAACCGGCTCGAAGAACGTACCGGCCTCGTTTTTCATGCGGATTCCATCAGCTATTTCCCTTTCGCCGGCCTGAAGCTCTCCCAGGTCCGTCTTTTTGACGCATATAAGGAGTCTGATGACCCATTTTTTACCGCCCGGCGGATGGATATCGATCTGAACATACTGCTACTGCTTAGCCGGGGAACGGGGGCGGGGAATCTTGTAAAGAGTGTAAATTTTCATGATCCGCGAATCCTTCTGACAATGGATCTTCTCTCCTTCGCGAGGGATAGGCATAATGTACATCAGCCTGAAGGCGGCATGAAAACTCCCGATAACATGTCTGCACCGGCGGATCCCGGGACCCCGGAATCCTCTGCCGGTACAGGTACAGACAGCGGGGAAAAGTCAGTGTCCCGGGTTCCGCCTGAGTTTATCCGCTTCTGGAACATCGGCTCCCGGATAATCGGACACCGGCTCTTTCCAGATCAGCTTTTCCTGTATAACCCGTCTTTTATCTGCACCGGCAAAACTGGAAAAACTGAAATTTTCAACGGTCCCGATGTATTTATCGACCGGGAATCCTCCCCCGGACTGCTTCAGATTACAGCAAAGGATGAGCGAACAGGCTTAAGCGTCAGTCTGAACTTCGAGGAAAAGAAAGCCGAGGGCGATTTCGAGGTTGCTGGTATCGATCTGGAACGCCTTGTTCCTCTCTTCTTCTCTGCAGATGCTCTTCCCCGCATTTCCGGATTTCTCGATGTAAAGAGCAGGTTCCTGAGCCCCGTCCCCGGGCTCATTGAGCTTGAAGGGGCATTAATGGGAAGAAACCTCGCTGTTTCCCACCAGCTCCTGGGGGAAGAGGCTGTTTCAGGGGTCGATCTGGACTACGATTTTAACCTGATCTTTGATCCGGAACCCCCCCTGGCCCCGCCCAGGATTCTTGGAAAAGCAACCCCGTCAAATCCGGCAATCATAGCAGCCATGCAGGAGTCTCATTTGAGGGATCCCTCTTCCGCCTGGGGAGAACTGCGGGTGCGAACAGGGAATCTCAGGGTAAACGGTATTGCCATGGATTTTCTTCCGGCAATACGGGGCATCTTTCCACGAACCTCTGCGCCGGCCCGGCTTGATCTGCGTCTTCATCTGCCGGAAACCGGAGCTGATGCGATTCTCAGGGCGGTGCCCGATGGACTTTCCGGCCCCTTCGAAGGGATGAAGCTCGCCGGAAGTCTCTCCTGGGATCTGGACCTGGAGATTCCCCTGGATATGATTCGGGAGATGAACTGGCGGTCCTCTGTATCCATGGAAGACTTTGCTGTGGATTCAATACCGGCGGAGCTGAACGTCTATAAACTGAAACGATCCTTTGTTCACATACTGGAAGATGGGAGAAATTCCCGAAAGATCAGGGTCCCTGAACCGCGGAGGGTGGGGCTTCAGTGGATGCTGGATAACTCTGAGCTTACGGAAAGACAGATATACCGTCTGCAGAACCGGGAAAAACAGGGGGCTCCGGAACCCGAGGTCTTCGGCGGGGAGGAAGAGGCAGCCGATGTTCCCCTCGACCGGAGTTACCGCTATGTGTACCTGGAGGATATGTCCCGTTGGATTCCCCTGGCGGTTCTGACCTGTGAGGACGGAGACTTCTTTTTTCATGACGGCATAAACTGGCTGACCTTTCGCCACGCAATGGAACGGAATATACTTTCCGGCGGCATCGAAGTGGGGGCCAGTACCCTGACGATGCAGCTTATAAAGAACCTTTTTTTGAGCCGCGACAGGGTTCTTGCCCGCAAGATCCACGAGGCCTTCCTGGTCTACCTTCTGGAAGGGAACGCCCGGGTTTCCAAGGATCGGATTTTAGAGCTTTACATAAATCTGGTGGAGTTCGGTCCGGGAATAATCGGTATTCGCGAGGCGGCGCAATACTATTTCGGAAAGGTGCCTGGTGAAATCAGCGCCCCGGAAGCGGTCTGGCTGGCTTCCATTCTCCCGGCCCCACGCAGCTATCATGGCATGTTTCTTGACGGTGAAGTTCCGGACTACTGGTGGGCACATATGCGGGGTTATTTTGATCTGATGCTGGAAAGAGGTCGCCTCAGCGAGGAAGAATACCAGCGGGCTGTTTCACGGCGTCCCCGATTCAGGAATGGAGACGCCTCATGATCATGAGGCTTTTCGTACAGTTTTTCCGGATAGGCCTCTTTACCATCGGCGGAGGCTACGCCATGGTACCGATTATTGAGCATGAGATTTCCACAACCGCAAAGCTGCTCAGCAAGGCGGAGATAGACCATGTACTGCTTGTAGCCCAGTCGGCACCGGGTCCCATCGCTGTCAATACGGCCTTTTTGATCGGGCGCCACATCGGAGGCTGGAAAGGAGCTGTGGCCACCTGTCTGGGGGTGTCTCTTCCTTCCTTTTTGATAATTCTGTTAATTGCGATCCATCTTTCGGGATTTTTCGAGCTGCCGGAGGTCATGTCCTCCTTCCGGGGAATCCGTGGCGCTGTTGTCGCCCTTATAGCGCTGACCGGGATTCGGGTCGCCCGGCGCACTTTCTCCGTGTTTCTTGTTATCCTCGCGGTAATCTGGTTTCTCCTGCTCATTCTTACCGGAATAAACCCCTACCAGATTGTCGCCCTCTCGGTTGCTGCCGGTCTTGTGCGGGAGTTTCTGCGCAGGAGACGCAAAGGAGGGAAAGCCGGATGACGCTGCTTTCGCTGCTGCTTGCCTTTCTAAAGATCGGTGCTTTCAGTTTCGGCGGCGGATATGCCGCGATCCCCCTCATAGAAGTCGAGGTCGTTCGAGTGCACGGCTGGCTCTCCCCTCACCAGTTTGCCGACCTCATTGCAATCTCTCAGCTGACCCCCGGCCCGATTGCCATTAACTCTGCCACCTTTATCGGATACAGGGTGGCCGGGATTCCGGGTTCAGTCCTTGCAACCCTGGGAGTTCTGCTTATTCCAATCCTTATTGTGATTCTTCTGTGGATTGTCGCGGACCGCTTCTACCATTCCAGCTGGATACAGGGTGCCCTGCTGGGGCTGAAGCCGGCGCTGGTTGCCCTGATTTTTTACAGCGCCTGGTCCATAGGCCGGGTAGCTTTTGATTCTTCAGGACCGATTCTGCTGGCCCTGGGAGCATACGCTGTTCTCCGATTTTCAAGACTGCATCCTGCTTTCATTATTGCGGCTTCGGGGCTTGTGGGGTTTCTGTTTTTGTAATTCAGCGGATTACATACGATCCTTGACAGGAAAGACCCGTAGGGTATTATTGAAGGTAATGACAATTTTCAGTCGCATGCTGACGGAAGGCTCGGTGTTTATCTACCCGGCAGGTCAGGGAGTCAGCAAGGACGAGGTTATACGGCGCCTGTGTAGAGCCGTCGCCGCGGATCTGGGGGGAATGGATGCCGCTCAGGTCGAATCCCTGGTGCAGAAACGGGAGGCCTCCCTATCCACCCGGCTGAGTCCTCTCCTCGCAGTTCCCCACGCCGTTATCCCCCACAGTAAGGACAACAGGATGGCGGTGGCTGTTATTCCGGATGGTCTGGACTGGGACAGTGACCGGGATAATCCGGTTCGTCTCGTGATGTTGCTTGCGGGGGGAAGGGAAAAACACCTCAAGCTCCTCAGTGAAATGGCTGCGGTTCTGCAGAATGAAGAGCTCCTTGATCGCCTCATTTCCGCCCTGAATGCCGCAGAACTTATCTCCATTCTGCGTCAACCGGAGGAAACCCGGGGCAATATATACCATGATCGTCTGGGCATTTCTTCGCTTATTTTCAACGAGGCGGTGAGGATTCGGAATTCCATCGATTCCGCCCGTCTTCTGCTGCATGCCGATGCCATTGAGGATGATGAGTTTATCGAATCCCTTGTGGAGGGAACGGATGCAATTATCGTTACCAGCCGGGAGGGACGTTTCGATTCCCGGCTCACCGATGGAAACAGTCCGATTGTCATGCCCTTCAAAGGAGTCAAGCGTTCCGCCCATGTTCAGTTTACCCTGATGTATCTTCTCAGCCGAAAAGTGCTCAGCCAGACTGATATCATTGTAAATGTCTTCGGGCAGCCTGGTTCCGGTTTTCTTGATTCCCTTCGGCTGACCCGGCTCGAGGATGCGGAGATTCCCTTTTCATCTGCAACCGAAGGTTTCCCGGAGGACCTGGAGATCTCCACCTTCACCCGTGTCCTTCAGGTCGCGACCCAGATCGCCCTGGAGGGAAGGGAGGGGAAACCGGTGGGGACCCTTTTTGTGGTCGGCGATTACGATGGGGTCGTGCAATATACCAGGCAGATGATCGCCAATCCCTTTCATGGTTATCCCCGGGAGGACAGGAATATTCTTGATCCGAGCATTGAAGAGACGGTAAAGGAGTTCGCCCGCATCGACGGTGCCTTTATTATAAACGGTGACGGCACAATTGAATCCGCCGGGACCTATTTGTCCGGCCAGCCGACCGCCGAAGAGATGCATTCAGGCCTTGGCGCCCGGCATGCTGCAGCCCAGGGAATATCCGCCGTCAGTTCCGCTCTTGCTGTGGCAATATCCGAATCGACACGAAAGATAAGCGTCTTCAAATCAGGACGGCTTATTATGGAATTATAAAAAGACCCCGAATATAAGATGTAAGGAGAATGTTGTGAGTAAAAGAATTCTGTTCACCGGCGGTACAGGAAAAGCAGGCAAACACGTGATCCCCTGGCTGATGGAAAAGGGCTATCGTATTCTGAACTTTGATCTGAAAGCCCTTGATACTCCCGGTGTGCATACTCTTATCGGGGATGTAACCGACAGCGGTCAGGTCTTCAATGCCATGACAAGTCATTTCGGTTTTGACGGACTGGAGAAGGGCTCCGCCCCGGGACCGGTGGATGCGGTTGTACACTTTGCGGCGGTACCGCGGATTCTCATCAATACCGATAACGAGACCTACCGGGTCAATGTAATGGGTACCTACAATATTATCGAGGCGGCCATGAAGCTGGGGATCCGCAAGGTAGTAATTGCTTCCAGCGAGACCACGTATGGTGTCTGCTTTGCCGAAGGAGATAAAGATTATCACAGTTTTCCCCTGGATGAGGAGTACGACGTGGATCCCATGGACAGCTACGGACTCTCCAAGGTGGTGAACGAACGTACTGCCCGCGCCTTTGCCGCCAGATTCAAGGCTGATGTCTACGCTCTGCGGATTGGAAACGTGATTGAACCTCACGAGTACAACAGGTTTCCCGGTTTTGTCGCTGACCCGCCCTCCCGCAAGCGTAATGCCTGGAGTTATGTTGATGCCCGGGACCTGGCGCAGATTGTACATCTCTGCCTGGAGAAAGACGGATTGGGCTTTCAGGTTTTTAATGCTGTAAACGACACGATAACCGCGGACATCCCCACGGAGGAGTTTCTCGGCCGCTGGTCTCCCGGAGTCCCCCTGACCCGACCGATTCCCGGAGATGAGGCCCCCCTGTCAAATAAGAAGGCTCGGGAAATCCTGGGTTTCAGGGAGCAGCACAACTGGCGGGAGGAGCTGAAGAAGCTGCCGCATCAGTAGATCTCAATAAGGCCAGCCGTACCGGCAGACCTTTTTCCGTTCTGGAGCTGATGGGAGTCCTCTCCGACCGTTGACATCCTGTCTCCGGTCTTCGAGCCGCCTTCGTTCGCTGCCGCGCACATCCTGTGCGCTCTTCCTCGCACCTGCTCGGCGCTCACTTTGTTTCGACTCCCACCTCTTACAAAAAACAAGAGGCCCGCAAAAGCGGACCTCTTGTTTTTGGAGCTGATGGGAGTCCCTTCCGGTCGGCGGCTTCGTGCCTCCTCCCTCCAGGCCGCCGCGCTCACTGGCGCTAAACATCCTGTTTAGCTTCCGGCCCTTTACGGGCCGCGTTCGCTTGTTTCGACTCCCATCTCTTATAAAAACAACAGGCCCGCAAAAGCGGACCTCTTGTTTTTGGAGCTGATGGGAGTCGAACCCACGACCTGTTGATTGCGAACCAACCGCTCTAGCCGGCTGAGCTACAGCCCCTTCTATTTAAAGCCTTTTATTGTAAACAGTTATCCAGATAATTATAGGAATTATAATATGGATCTTAAAAAAAGTACACTGAAAAATTGAGACGGGCCGGTATTTCGGCAGTATATTTTTACAAGAGGAAAATATGAAAAAGCGATCCACTGTCATGCTGATGAGCTGCGTGCTTGGGATCGTTACCTGCTTCTCCCTTGAGGCTCAGCAGATTTTTTCAGTGGAACTTGACCAACTCCTTACACCCAGGGCCGCGGTGGAATTCCTTTTACAGCCGCAGACAGGGCTTCGCGGATCTTTAGGCGTATCGGTACTCGGTTTTCCCACCGTCTCCTATGGACTTGTAGCTGTGCGCCATATGAGATCTCCGGACAGTAAATTCCAGCTTGATCTGGAAGGCGGTTTACCCGTCGGCTATTTCAACCTGCTGGAAGGGGCCTGTATTGACTGGGACCCCAACATAGACGATCCTTTTGCCGGGTGGCTCTGGGGCGGAGGCATCAGCTGGGGATGGAGAAGCAGACAGCGGCAGTTCTCCCTTTTCACGGGCTGCTCCGCCTGGTGGGAGGTCCAGCGGGATTCCGGCTGGAAAGGTCCCGGCCCGATCTTCCTTGTGTTGCTGCGTTATTCCAGGCTGAAGGGATAGGGCTTTTCAGGCCGCCTGTCTATTTATACCAGGTTACCTTTTTCGTCAAAGCGGAAATCGTAGGGGCCTTCCAGCACCTCCAGGTTCGGGTTTTGTTCTACCTCCATCATAAGGGTTTCAGATACTTCAAACTCTTCCAGGGAGAGGGTGTCCCGGATTCGTACGAGTCGCGCCCGGGTTTTATCCCACAGCAGGCAGGTCTTTATTGCTGCCTGGATTGCCTGACGATCGTTCTTCATAACCAGGGGTATTTTTGATGAAACTGTCACGTTCGAGGTCAGGGAGTTGGGGTAGGATGCGGCGAAATCGAACTTTTCAAAGGCCCGTCGGGTTGTAAAATCCCCGATTCCCAGGCCGCAGCCGTTACCGTGAGAGGCTTCAGTAATATCAAGGATGCTTATCCGGGTTACCGAGGGGCCTCCGCTGCCGAGGCCGGTATGATAGCGGCCCACCACGTTGGGGTCCAGTCCCGCCCCGCTGATTTCTTTACCTATACGGTCGATTATCAGCGCCTCCAGTTCCTTGAAGGGTACCCGGGCAAGGAGTTTCTTGGCCCGTTTTTGAAGCTCCAGTTCTTTCTTCTCTATTTCTTCCCGGGCTACTACATGGATTTCCGCCGTCTCATGCAGACCGTTTTCCAGCATGGCCAGTCCGAACAGAATGGAAGCCTTATCGATTATTGTCCTGGATATTTCCAGAAGCCTGGGTTCCATCTGCTCAAAACCCAGTTCGTGACATATTTCTGCACCCTTCTGTTTTCCAAGACCGATGACGCTCATCTTGATTAGTCCGCTTTCAATTTCGCCGGTAAAGGATGTGTGAACCTTTACGCGGTTTACCAGGATTATTCCGTCGGCTTCGTGGGCATACCTGTCAATATATACCGGAAGGCCCGAGGGAGTCTGCCCGATTTGTACAGTCTCCATGCTCGCTCGTATAGGCGCCCCGGTGTATTCTTCGGTAAAACCAAGGTCCCGGAGGATCTCGATCTGTCCTTCTGCGGTGGCGCCGCCGTGACTCCCCATTGCGGGAATCAGAAACGGTTCGGCTCCGGCTTTTCTCAGCTCTTCCACCAGGGTTTTTACCACCAGGGGCTGATTGACGATTCCCCGGCTGCCCACGGTTATTGCTATGCTTTGTCCCCTCTTGATTTTTGCAAGCGCCTTGCCGGAGGCAAGCTGCTTACGGACTTCGCCGGGAACATCGGATATGGACGGGCCTTCAATGCGGTGGCGCACACGGTACATCCTCGGTAGTGGCATCGGGTCGAGAATTTTGCTTATGGAATCCATAAAATCTCCTGCTTGATGTGGTGAAAAATATGGTATACAAAAGTAATAATATCGTATTCTTGAAAAATACCAGCTGGAATTATATTCGGCATTGAAAGGAACTTCAAGGGCAAAAAGAGCCTTTATTCTGATCCATTTTTCATTGACAGATGTATTATTTGCTCTTAGAATAAAAAATATTATTGGTATACAATGTATTCAAAAAAGTACACAATTCAATTTCCAGTTCCAGGAGGTTCTCATGAAGAAAAGGATTTTTATTGGTTTAGTTGGTGCCTTACTCGTGCTTGCTCTTGCAATGCCGGTATTCGCCGAAGGTGCCAAGGAGGGTGGTGATGCTGCCCCCGAATGGCCTACTCGACCCATCACGGTTATGCTCGGATGGTCCGCAGGTGGAACATCCGATACCACCGCACGTGCCGTAGCTCAGGAAATGTCTGAGTATCTGGGGGTCGAAATCAAGATTACAAATATGGAAGGTGCCAACGGTGGTATCGCGTATCAGAACGTGTATCAGGCCGAAAGTGACGGTTACCGCTGGTTCGGTGGGGCCCAGGTACAGGCGACATATCCCATTACACGGCAGGCCAAGGTGGGCTGGGAAGAGTTCTATCCTTTCCCTGCAGGTATGGGTGCAACTACCATCTATGTACGCACCGATTCCGGGTATGATGATATTACCGATCTTGTGGATGCCATCAAGAGCGGAAACAAGGTGGTAAAATACGGTTCCACCAGCCGCGGCGGTAACGGCTCAATTTTTGGCGAGGTTTTTGCTCAGGCTGCAGGGATCGCTGACAAGGTCCAGGAAGTTCCCTACAACGGCGGCCGCGAAGCAGGACGATACCTCCTGTCCGGCGACGTTGAATACATTTCCGTATCCCTCGGGGATGTTTCCGACTGGGCCGAAGAAGGTAGAATCAAACCAGTTCTTAATCTGTACGACAAAGACTATGTATGGCGAGGTGTAACTTTCCCGACAGTAAACAAGTACTATCCTGAACTGGAAGTCTATATGTCCATCAACCCATACTGGGGAATTGCTGTAAAACGTGATACCCCGGAGGCGGTTATCGAAAAGATGGCTGAGGCTTTTGTGTACGCTGTAAAGCAGGATCGCTTCAAGGCTGCTCTTGAATCCAGAGGTATTATTGTAAATCCCAAAATGGGAGATGCTGCGGACGAGGCGGCAGCAATTGTAGGTGCCGGCCGTGGCTGGGCTCAGTACGACTATGGCATCGTTGATGTAAGCCCTGAAACTCTTGGAATTCCAAGGGTAACTGAATGGGAATGGCCTTACAACGAAACATCAGCCAACATTCGCCCCTGGCCTGCCAAGGCTGAGGAGCTGTATGAAAGCGAGCTGGCCGACTAAGAGGGCGGCACAATAACTTTACTCAGGATTTCTTTCAGAATTATCATCAGAGGCAGCCGTCAGGCTGCCTCTGAATCTGCAAAAAGCAATACCAAGGCACCTTAAGAAAATGGCAGTAAAAAGGGTAGTTTTAAAGGTGACCTGTAATCATACTGTAGCCTAATTAGAGAGAGGCATTAATCATGAAAGATAATCAGCCGAATGAACAGATGAAGCCTTCAGGTCATGAAACACTTTCCGATATCCTGGCGGCCTGTTTTTTTCTTCTGTTCGCGATACTCATGTTTATCGGCGCCACCCAGTTTACCTATAAATCCAATATGGGCTTTATTACATCGGCGGGTTTTACCCCTATGCTTCTGTCCGTACTGGTTTCCGTATTATCGGTTATTCTTATTATTGAGACCTTGAAGAAAAACAAATCTGCGAGTCTAAGTATAAGCGAATGGTTTAAGAATGCCCGTGGGGATGAAGCTGTCAGGCGGTCTGTTGCTCTGATCGTAATGACCGGGATCTATATTGTCCTGGTGGGCGTGGTTAATTTTATTCTTATTACCTTCGTTTTCTTGTTTGTGATCTACTATTACCTGCAGGTTGGAAGACTCTGGCGCGTTCTGTTATACAGTGCCATGAATACGGTACTTATCGCCTATATAGTCCCAACCGTATATCAGATGCCGTTACCCTAAGCAGGATTTCAAATTGTTATGAAGAATACGACATTATGTAACCCTAGGGAGGTTGGCTAGATGGATTGGGGCATACTTATACAGGAGTGGACGATGCTGCCGAGCATGGCCCTCTCCGTTCTTACAAACCCGCAAACCCTTATGGGGCTTGTCCTCGGTGGTCTGCTGGGAATAATCGGCGGAATCCTGCCGGGAATCTCTGCGGTCATGTCCATGACCCTTATGCTCGGCTTCGTGTTCAAGATGCCTGTGGACGCCGGAATCGGGCTTCTTGTGGGGATCTATACCGGGGCGATTTACGGCGGAAGTATTACGGCTATTCTTCTGAATATGCCCGGGACACCCGCTGCTGCGGCAACCGTTCTTGACGGACACGCCATGGCAAGAAACGGAAAATCCCGCGAGGCCGTAGGGCTTGCAACCTGGTCGAGTTTCTTTGGAGAAATCGGCGGAGAACTGGGCACCTTTATTCTGCTGCCCTTCATTGCCGTGGTAGCCTTGAAGCTCGGGGACTGGGAAATCTTTCTTGTATCCCTGATCGGACTAACCCTTGCCGGTGCACTTGGTGCCAAGAATCCTGTGAAGGGATGGATTGCGGCTTTCGCCGGCTTTCTGGTTGTAATGATCGGTACAGACCCCATCTGGGGTGTCTTCCGCTATGGTTATACTCCGGCCCTGATGCGGGGAGTAAAATTCCTGCCTGTTCTTATCGGTCTCTTCGGTATCGCCGAAGTTTTCTGGGTTCTGCGCGACAGGGTTCCATACCAGTTGACCGAGAAGCCTGGACGCATGATTGCCAGGGTTCGGGATTTCAAGGGAAACATCAGAACAATCTTCAGATCCATAATGATAGGAATTGGGGTCGGAATAGTACCCGGGGTTGGTGAGTCTGTGGCTCCCTGGCTGGCCTACGACATGGCCCAGAGAAAATCGAAGGACGGCAGCAAGTTCGGCACCGGTATTCCCGAGGGAGTCATCGCTCCGGAGGTCGCGAACAACGCCACCTCCGGCGGGGCCTTGATTCCCATGCTGGTTCTGGGTATTCCCGGAAGCGGTCCTACAGCCGTTATGCTCGCAGCGCTGTTCATGTACGGTATCCGGCCGGGTCCCATGCTCATTATCGAATTCCCCGGATTCATCGCGAAGGTTATCTTTCTTTTCTGGGTTTCAGCGGTGATATTCCGGCTCTTGTCCTGGCTGCTGTCCAAATATTTTATCGGACTCCTGTCGGTCCGGCGGGAGGTTATACTTCCGGTTGCAGTGGGACTCGGAATAATCGGCGCCTGGGGCGTTGGGTTCAATACCTTTGATGTTCTGGTCATGTTTATCTTCGGCGTCGTCGGATATGTAATGCGCCTGAGAAGCTTTCCCCTGGCACCCATGGTCCTGGGAGTTATGATAGGCACCGTGGCTGACCAGTCCCTGCGCCGCGCTCTCGTTACCTATTCCGGTAACATCCCCGGTATGTTTATGCGGCCCTTCGGCCTGGTGCTGCTCATCGCATTTATCATCATCATCTACAGTCAGATGAAGTTCCGCAAGAAACTGAAGATTCAGGATGAGTAGGATTTCGGAGTAAAACAGTACGGGGGATCTGTCAGATCCCCCGTATGAAATATGCCTGGTGTATGATAAAGTGCCAGGCATACGGATCGTGACATACTATATGCTGGAGCCCCTTGACTTATGGTATCCAATTGGTATACAAATATTTTACAAGGCGGGTCAACCTGAAAAATGACAAAAAATGAGATCTTGAATGATCTGCGGGAAAAAATACTGACTGAAGTCTATGAGCAGGGGGAATCCCTGATCGAGCGGGAGTTGTGTGAATTTTATGAAATCAGCAGAACTCCCATAC
Organism: Marispirochaeta aestuarii; assembly: GCF_002087085.1. Taxonomy (NCBI): domain Bacteria; kingdom Pseudomonadati; phylum Spirochaetota; class Spirochaetia; order Spirochaetales; family Spirochaetaceae; genus Marispirochaeta; species Marispirochaeta aestuarii. The sequence continues at coordinate 286,802 of NZ_MWQY01000001.1, forward strand.
GGGAGATCCTCTGGCGCCTGGTGCTCGAAGGCATTGTAGAGCAGAAACCCTCCCGGGGGTTTTTTGTCCGCAAATTGGGCTGGGAGCAGATCTTTGACATTTTTCAGGCCCGTGAAGCTATTGAAGGCATGGCTGTACGGCTGACCTGCCAGCGCGGCGATGTTCAGATATTCGAAAGGTTAACGGCACTGCGAAAAAGACTGTTCAGCCTGGACGATACAAATATGGCGGAAGAGGGGCCGAAAGCGGGCCGGCTGTTTCATGAGACGGTCATGGAAGGCTCCTCAAACGCGCTTTTAAAGGAAATCTATCAGAAAGTCAGCTATATGGCGAAAATGACGAGCAATATTGCGCGGCATTCTGTATCAATAGAAACTCTTTCCAGGGATTATCATGTCTCTATCATTGATTCTATTCTCTCCGGTGATCCCGATAAAAGTGAATCCCTCATGCGGGAGCATCTGCGAACTACATGCAGAGGAATACTTGATACGTTTTATCCCCAGGTCTTTGTTCCCCGGGGCAGTAATGGAAAAAGCAGAAAAGAAATTGAAAATCGGTAATTGAAAGCTGTACAGCAGGATTCTGTAGAGGCTTTACAATATATCAGGAGGAGCAAAAATGGCAGTAAAGGAACTGCGGGAAGGTAAAAAAATTATTGGAACAATGGTCAGGATGATGAGAAATCCTGCTGTTGCACAGATTGCGAAACACGCCGGGCTCGATTTTATCATGTTTGATATGGAACACGGCCCTCTCTCCATTGAATCCTTTTCCGATGTGGCAAAGGTGGCCCGGTCCGTGGGGCTGGGAATTTTTGTACGTATACCGGAATTATCCAAGGGATATGTTTCCCGCCTCATGGACGCCGGTGCCGATGGAATCATGTGCCCCATGCTGAGTACTGAAGAAGAAGCGAAGACCCTTGTAAAGTATTCCCGTTATGCTCCCGTCGGAGGCCGGGGATTCGGAAGCAATGGTGTTTTCACCTCTTTCGGGGGAGTCAAGACTGACGTGCCGACCTTCATGAAGGAACAGAACCAGGCAACCCTGGCTATCGCCCAGATCGAGACCAAGGAAGCAGTGGAAAACATCGACAAGATTGCGGCTGTGGACGGCATCGATGTTCTTCTCATCGGCCCCAACGACCTGGCAATTTCTCTCGGTGTTCCCGGAGATACAATGTGCGAGACCAACCAGGCCGCTATCGCCAAGGTCGTCGCTGCCGCCAAGAAACATAACAAGTACTTTGCTCTCCATGCAGGCGGGGCGCTCTTCGACAAGTGGCTTCCGGATATGGATATGGTAATGAATGATCTGGATATCAATATTCTCAGCAGCGGTTTTGCCGCTATTGCCAAGAAAGTAAAAGGGTAAGGAGCATATAATGGCTGCATACAAGGTTTTAATCCCGCAGGACATTATGGAAGAAGGCAAAGCCTATCTTCGGGATAAAGGCTATGAGATAAAAATGGGCAGCGGTATCACCGTGGAAGATATCGTTAAGGATGTTGCTGACTGTGATGCCATTCTTGCCAGGACTGCACCTTTTCCCGCAGAGGTGCTGGAAGCAGGTAAAAAACTCAAGGTTATCGGACGCCACGGTGTCGGCGTGGATAATATTGACGTTAAAAAAGCCGAGGAGATGGGAATCTGGGTGACAAACGCACCGGAATCCAATTCGAACACCGTTGCCGAGCACGCTCTTGGTCTCATTATAGCTCTTGCCCACAACATCGTACGAAGCGACAAGGCCTTCAGGGCGGGAGATTTCGAAATCAGAAACCGGGTAAAGGGAAGCGACCTGGAAGGCAAGGTCCTTGGTGTTCTGGGCATGGGAAAGATCGGTCGTCTTGTGGCGCAAAAAGCCTACCACGGACTTGGCATGAAGGTCTTCGGATATGATCCATATCTTAAGGCTGATGAGTTTCCTCAGTGGGTTACAAAGGTCGATGATTGGGATGAGATCTTCAGGTCCTCCGATTATCTGACAATCCATATTCCCGCCACCCCCAAGACCAAGAACTCCATAGGTGCAAAGGAGTTCGGTCTGATGAAAAAGAGCGCCTGCATAATCAATGCTGCCAGGGGTGAGGTCGTTGATGAACCTGCCCTTGTAGAGGCTCTGAAAAAGGGCGAGATTGCCGGCGCCGGTCTTGATGTGTTTGCCGAAGAGCCGCCTGTCAAGGACCATCCCTTCTTCAGTATGGATAATGTCGTCGTGACTCCCCATAACGCTGCACTCACAACCGAGTGTATGATCAGAATGGCTACTCACGCGGCCCAGGGAATCGATGAAGCCCTCAACGGGAAAAAGCCGACCTGGCCGGTTAACAACCCTTCGAATCCCAGATAATACGGTAATCCGGGGGACTTCCTTCGGGGAGTCCCATATTGAAAACAGGGGAGGGTTTTCCGAACCTGTTTTTTTTGTTACCCTACAAGAGATTAATTTTACAGGAGTTATTTTATGGACTATCGAAAAACAGCAGAAGGCCTGCTCAAGGAGTTCAAGGGCGATAATTATCTCTATGGCAGAGATGTCCTTGGAGACGTGGGTAAGGTAGCCGCTGCTGTTGGTAAAACAGCAGTATTCGTTTGCGACAAATTCCCCGGAAGTGACGAGCATATTGAAAAAATACGCAAGTCCCTGACGGATGCGGGCGTGACCATCGCAAAGGAAGAGGCAGGAGCAGGACCCAACGCACCCCGTGAAGACCTCAGCAGGATCACCAGGGCCATAGTTGACGCCAACCCCGACGTGCTCGTAAGTTTCGGCGGCGGAAGCACGATTGACGCAGTAAAATCCGCAGAGGTTCTGCGCACCCTCGGCGGGGATATCGAAGACTATTTCGGAACCGGACAGGTGACTGCCGTAGTGGAAAAGAGCGGAAAAAAGCTTACCCCCCACATCGCCATTCAGACTGCTGCAAGCTCCGGTGCGCATCTGACAAAGTACTCAAACATCACCGACCTTAAAACCGGTCAGAAAAAGCTGGTTGTTGATGAAGCCATCGTTCCCCAGTTTCCTGTTTTTGATTTTTCCGTTACCTATGGCGCTCCCAAGAGCCTGATTATGGACGGAGCACTGGACGGAATTGCCCACTGTCTTGAAGTACTGTATGGTGCAGTCGGAAACCCGAACTACGATAAGGTCGAAAAGATTGCCGAGGCCGGTATCGGGCTGGTAGTCGAAAATCTTCCCAGAGTTATCGATAATCCCGATGACCTCGATGCCCGGGACGCCCTGTGTCTCGCCACTGATATGGGCGGATACGCCATCATGGTCGGTGGAACCAACGGTGCTCACCTGACCAGCTTCTCCCTTATCGACATCCTGAGCCATGGCCGGGCCTGTGCCATGATGAATCCCTACTACACCGTATTCTTTGCCCCGGCCATCGAAAAATCCCTGAAGCTCGTTGGCGGTATCTATGAAAAGGCCGGCCTGCTCAAGGGCGATCTTTTTTCCCTTACCGGCCGCGACCTCGGGGTAGCGGTAGCAGAAGCAATGCTCGAGCTTTCCCGGAAGATCGGTTTCCCTGTAAAGCTGTCTGAGGTTGAAGGTTTTACCCAGGCCCATATCGACCGCTGTCTTACCGCGGCCAAAAACCCGCAGCTGAAGATGAAGCTTGAGAACATGCCGACCCCGATGACTGCAGATCAGATCGACGTCTATATGGGATCCGTTCTTGAAGCAGCAAAGACCGGAGATTTCTCGGTTATAAAAAACCTGTAAACTCCAGGATGAGCGATTATTCCCGGCCTGCCGCCCTCAGCGTGGCAGGCCTTTTTTTTGATGGTATGATATAATCCTCCCCGTGAATATTCTATTTATCGCACCCTATCTGGATCTTGTTAAAACTGCCGGAGAGACCCTGAAGGATTCCCCGTACCAGGTTAAAGTCCTTTTGGGGGATTTGGAAAAGGGGCTTCAGATCGCCCACGATGAACTTGTCCGCAGTCAGGTTGATGTAATAGTGAGCCGCGGAGGGACCGCCTCACTTTTACGGCAGAACCTTCAGATTCCGGTTTTTGAGATCGACGTTACAGCTTTTGACCTGCTGCGGGTGGTTTACCCATACGTAAAGAGGGGCAGCAAAGTCGCTGTTGTAGGCTATGAGAATGTAGTCAGCGGCGCACGGAGTCTTGCGGAAATCCTCGGGGTGGAACTTGGGTATTTTCTGGTCCAGCACCGGGAAAAAATCGACAGCGTGCTCGATAGGGTCAAGAACTGGGGTGCGGATATTCTGATCGGCGATACCGTATCGATAACGACGGCCCAGGGCAGAAATATCAATTGCGAGCTGGTGCGTTCCGGACCGGAGGCCATAAGGGCCACGGTCGAAGCCGCCGCCAGGTTTTATGACCATATGCACGAAGGCATTGTCCGCAGCAACAGGCTGCATACGATTCTGGAGCATACCGACAAAGGGGTTATCTACCTCGACTCGGAAGATACCATTGAAATTATAAACTCAAAGGCGGAAAAGATCCTCGGAGTCAGCCGGTACAGGCTGACCGGAACGAAGATAAGCTCAGATTTAATACCCGGCCAGATCGGCGAATCAGTTCACGGCAAGAACAGGAACCGTCTTATACAGATCGACGGCAAGGATTTTTTACTGGAGGTCTCGGCAGTCCGGGTGGATGGGATCCGGGAGGCGACGCTGCTGTTTCTCCAGAGTACGGGATACTACCATGATATGGAAGGAATGATACGACAGCAGCTGACGAGCAGAGGACTTATTGCGAATGATACCTTTGACTCCATAGTAGCCCGCAGCAAGATCATGTTAAAGACCGTTGAACGCGCCAGACGTTTCAGCAGAACAGACTCCACGGTCCTGCTCCTGGGAGAAACAGGCTGCGGAAAAGAAATTTTCGCCCAGAGCATTCACAATGCCTCTCCCCGTAGTGACGGGCCTTTTATCGGAGTCAACTGTGCAGCTTTACCGGACAGTCTCCTGGAAAGTGAACTCTTTGGTTACGCGGAAGGTGCCTTTACCGGCGCACGTAAGGGAGGAAAGCCGGGGCTTTTTGAACTGGCCCATAAGGGTACTATATTTCTGGACGAAGTGAATGATATGAGCAATGCCGTTCAGGCCCGCTTTCTGCGGGTCCTTCAGGAAAAGAAGCTTATGCGAATCGGGGACAACAAGATTTTTGATATAGATATCAGGATTATCGCTGCGAGCAACAAGGATCTGCTGGAGGAAGCTGAAGCGGGAAGGTTCCGAAAGGATCTCTATTACCGGCTCAAAATCCTGGATATTGAGATTCCGCCCCTCCGCAAACGGGCTGAGGATATAGTACCCCTTTTCGCGGCCTTCTATTCAACAGCGAAAAACAGGAACTCCGTTCCCGTGGACTGTATATCCGACAAACTCTATGAAGTGATGATCCAGTATCCATGGCCGGGTAACGTGAGACAACTGCGCAATTTTGCCGAAAAAGTCGCTGTTCTGACCTCCCTGGAGGAGGAGCGGGAAGAAGTCTATCTTGATCTGATTGATGAGCTGAAGTCAGAGCATTCCATAAAAACATATTCCGCCGCGAAAAGTACCGACGGCGAGGCAAAAACTCTGCGGGAGATCGAGGAGGAGATTATCCGGCAACGCTGGGAATTGAACGACCGAAACGTTTCCCGTACAGCCAGGGAGCTGGGAATCGACCGTGTCACCCTTCGCAAGAAACTGGCCTTGAAATAAGGCGGGATACGGCTGTACCCCGCCTGAAGCCAGACCTTCACCGGACTTTCTACAGGTAACCTGTAATGCGCGGAAGAAAGAGAACCATATCCGGCAAGTAGGTGATCATAAGAAGTACGACAATCTCTATTCCGATAAACGGCATTGCGGCCCTGGCGATCTTTTCAAAGCGAACTCCGGCAATGGGGGCTGCTGTAAACAGGCAGACACCCAGGGGGGGGGTTGTCAATCCAATATTCAGGTTGACCAGCATGATCAGCGCAAAGTGCAGTGAATTGATTCCGTACAGCTGGGCAATCGGAAGGAGAATCGGTGCCAGAAGAATTACATTGGCTCCGGTTTCAAGGATCATGCCCATAAACAGCAGAAATACATTGATGATCAGCAGGAACATATACTTGTTCGTGGTCAGGTTCACCATGAACTCCGCCAGAGCCTCGGGTATCTTTTCAATGGTAAGCACAGTTGAAAAGAGGGTCGCCGTGGTGATTATAAGAAGAATTACTCCGGAGGTTATGGCGCTTTTGCCGAAGCTGGCGATGATGTCTTTTAACGAAAGGTTTCTGAAAACAAAAACGCCGACAATAAGCGCGTATGCACAGGCAACGGCAGCTGCTTCCGTCGGGGTAAAGACACCGGAGAGAATACCGCCTACGATAATCAGGGGGCACAGGAGCCCCAGCAGGGAGTTCTTTGTAGTTACGTATAATTCCCGTGCGGGCATTCTGGTTTTACGGCGGGGATGCTTGTATTTCAAGGCGAACAGCAGTGCGACGAGCATCAGGCCAAGACCGATGAGGAGACCGGGAACAAAACCACCGATAAAGAGGGCTCCCACGGACTCCATTGTTGCCGTGGCGTAGATTACCACAATAATGCTGGGCGGGATTATAGGGCCGATGATTGAAGAAGTTGTTGTCACTGCGGCTGCGTACTCGGGAGAATAGCCCTCTTTTTTCATGGCGGGTATAAGAAGAGAGCCGATAGCAGCGGTATCCGCGACTGCCGCCCCGGTAAGTCCTGCAAAGAAGATACTGGTTACTATGTTGACCTGGGCCAGAGCACCAGGGATTCGACCAACCAGGGCTTTGGCAAAGCTTACCAGATCGTCTGTTATCCGTGTACGGTTCATCAGTTCCCCGGCAAGAACGAAAAAGGGTATTGCCAGGAGTACATAGTTATCCGTACCTGTGTATAATTTCTGACCGATAACCGCGAGGGGGATGTTGCCGAAAAAGAGAAAGTATATAAGTGACGAGATTCCCAGTACGAAGGCGATGGGAACATTCAGAAGCATAAGTATGATAAAGGATGAAAAAACCAGTGCCATCTATTCACTCTCCTCCGGGAAGAATTGGGATATCATATGCGATAAAGCATGGATTATCATAAAGGCAAATCCCAGGGGAATGTTCATTTTAACCCAGAGCATGGAATAGGGGATTACGTCGCCTGTCTGATTTGCAGCCTGAAGTGCAACGATATACGAAGAATAGAGACAGATGGCCATGAAAATAAGGACCGTGATATCTGTGATAATCGCAACAGCCCGTTTGAGTACCGGTGGAAACAGATCAACAACAAGTTCAATTCCTATGTGTTCCTTGCGTTTGAATCCTACGCTGGCGCTTAACATCGCGAGACCCACCAGAAGCCAGCGGGCAAGCTCCTCGCTCCAGGGAAAGGGGCGTACTATATTCAGTCCCAGGTGTGCCTGAAGGGTGAACCCGGTTCGAAGAAGGACACCGGAAAAAACAATAAGAAAAACCGAAACCCCATAAACGATGCTGATGGTAATTCCAATCTTCTCGCATAGTTCGCTCATTTTTTTAAAGAGTACCTGAACGGCTTTTACTGCTTGTAAACTGCCCATACAATGTCCTTAAAAGTTGAATATCCGACCGCACCGGAGGAGGCCCGGTGCGGTCGGATGATGAAATTGTCTGAGGTATGCGTGGATAAAATCAGTATCCGATTTCTTTTTCGGCTTCGGCAATTGCGGCATAGAAATCGTCTACCACCTGGGCACCGACTTCGCCTTTGAGCCATTCCTTTACCGGTTCAACCGCTGCCTTGAACTGTCCCATCTCGTTCGCGGTGGGAGAGTAGATGTCCATGTTTGCGTTCAGGACGCTGAAATCGGTAATCTTGCTTGCCAGGGCTTCGGATACCCGGTCGGCCCACTGACCCTGAAGGGCGGCAACTTTGATGATCTGCTGAATATCAGCGGGGAGTTCGTTGAAGTAATCGTTGTTGATTACAACCATGTTTTCACTCCACACGTGACCATCGAGGGTCATGTAATCCTGCACTTCGTACCATTTGTTGGCAGCGATGTTCCATACGGGGTTTTCCTGTCCGTCAACAACACCGGTCTGACAGGCGGTGTAAATCTCGTTATGAGCCAGGGGCATGGCGGTAGCTCCGAGGGCTTCGACCATCTTGCTGAAAATGGGGGAAGGCATTACGCGGAACTTCATTCCCTTCATGTCTGCAGGAGACTTGATGACCTTTTTACTGTTGGTAAAGTGCCGGGTTCCGTTCTGACCCATCCCGAGAACGAGCAGGTTGGATTTTTCTGCCATATCAGCAACCATGTCTTTCCAGAAGTCGCTCTCATCGAAAACTCTCCAGGCCACCTCATCGGAGCGGAAGGCGTAGGGAAGGCTGAAAACCTGCATCGCCGGGTAGAAACCTGCAATGGTTCCGGTGGTAATGGCGATTTCCAGGGTTCCGTTCTGAACCATTTCAGTGGCAGCCTTACTCTGCGCCAGGGTTCCGCCGGGATACAGTTCAACCGACGCTACTCCGTTGGACATGCTCTCTACGACACTTTTGAAAAGAAGTGCGTAGGCGTGTTCTGCCTGAGGTTTTTCTCCCATTGCAGGCCAGGTGCCGGCATCGGTGTAGGCCATACGCATAACGTACTTGGCATCGGGCAGAGCCTTGGTCAGATTCTCGGGTACACTCTTTTTTTCCTGGGCGGGTTCAGCCGCTTCTGTTTTCTTTGCCTCCATGGCAGCTTTTGCTTCGGCGGCAGAGTCATCGGCGCAACCGACAACCAGTGCGCTCATCATGATAATACTGAGGGCAAGAATGCCAAGGAATACTTTGCTGATCTTCTTTTGCATTGACAGCTCCTTTAACGGTAAATATTAGTAACATGTAATACATGCTATAGTGAGTATTGTCTCAGTGAAGTTGTTGCTTTGCAAGCTTTTTCTTCAAAAATTCATGCTATTTTACTCGTATCATTGTATACGGTGTTATATGGTATGTAATACAAGTTATCACATCAGGAAATATCAGGAGAAGATATGAACAGCTACGAACGTATGAAAACAGCCCTCGAAAAAGGTCTGCCGGACCGTCCTCCCCTGTTTGAACTCAGTATAGCTAATTCTGTGATCCAGGGGCTCGGATGCAGGGATTATTTCGATGTAATCGACTCGCTGGATCTCGATGGCATGACCGTCAATCAGGTACTCTATGAAAAAGAGGATTTTCCCTGGATCGATCCGGTCAAGAGGATCTTCAAAGATAACTGGGGCTGCCGTCTGGCTCTGGGAGAAGAGCCCTTTCCCTTTCTTCTTGACTGGCCGATTCGGGATGTCGACGATATTTCCCGGTTCTCTACCCCCGATCCCCGGGATGACGGCATGCTCACGTTAATTCCCGAATTTGTACGACGCTACAAGGGCAAAAAAATGATAGCTCTCTTGAGTCGAGCGGTATTTGCTACCTCCTGGTATCTGCGGGGAATGGAAAATTTCCTGATGGACCTGGTTCTGTATCCGGATGCCGCCGCTGAACTGATGGAGAAGGTCGGCAGGTATTACCGTGAATTGCACAGTCTTGCCATCGAAGGCGGGGTCGATCTTATAGTTCTCGGAGACGATTATGCCAGCAAAACCGGTACTATTATGTCGCCGGTCACCTTTCGTCATATGATCCTTCCCGGACTGTCGGAAACGGTAAGAAACATCAAGCAGAAGGGCGGGTACTGTATAAAGCATACCGACGGAAATGTCTGGGCAATTATCGAAGACATGGTTTCAACCGGTGCAGATGCCCTGGGGCCGCTGGAGCTGGAGGCCGGCATGAACCTTGCGGAGGTCCGGGAAAAATACGGCCACAGGGTTGCCGTAATGGGCAACGTGGAGGTTGATCTTTTAAGCCGCGGGGCAAAGGAGGATATACGCCGGGAGGTGGAAATCCTTCTATCCAGGGTCTCGGCCAAGGGAGGACATATAATGTCTTCCGGGAATTCCATCAGTAACGCCGTCCGACCGGAGAATTACCGCTACCTGGTGGAGTTGACGCAGTCAGCAGGGTAGAAAAAAGCCCCCGTTCGCCGGGGGCTTGATGGAATACAAAACCCTTAAACGAGCTTCTTCGCCCGTTCCGCGATATCCTTCGCGGTAAGACCGTAATACTCGAGGAGCAGCTCATAGCTTTCAGCGGACTGACCGAAGGAATCCTGCATTCCCATATGGTCGATCTTGAGAGCCATGCCGGCGAGGGCGGATTTTACCGATGATCCGAGACCATTGATAACATTGTGTTCTTCAACGATCATGATCTTTCCGGTTTTTGCGGCGATTTCCCGTACCTTTTCGGTGGGAAAGGGTTTTATCGTCCCAAGGCTGACGACCTCGGCTTCGATGCCCTCTTTTGCGAGTATTTCCGCCGCTTCCAGGGAGTTGTGGATCATTCCGCTCATTGAGAAAATTGTCAGGTCCTTACCGGTCCGGAAGGTATCGACCTGGCCGATTGTGTAGGGTGCCTTCTCGGTAATAACCGGCAGTTCGTTCCTGGGAATACGGATATAACAGGGGCCCGGGTGATTTGCCATGGCCTCTACCATTCCGTCCACCTGATTGGCGTCGGCGGGTACAAGGACAGTCATGTTGGGAAGGACCTGCATAATGGCGATATCGTCCAGGGCCTGGTGGGTTTTTCCGTCACCGTAGTCGCTCAATCCCGCGCTGGATCCGCAGATGTTCACATTGAATCCGGGAATACAGATGGAGCTTCTGATCTGGTCATAGGCCCGTCCGGTTGAAAATACCGCGAAGGAGCTGAAAAAAGGAATCTTCCCCGCAATTGCCATACCGGCGGAGACCGCAGCCATGTTCTGCTCGGCAATTCCGACCTCGACAAAGCGTTCTTCTCCCAGTTCCTCAATGGCCCGCGAGAAGGTGGATTTTCCGAGATCGGCGTCCAGGGCCACTATGTCTTTGTTTTTGCTTCCGATACGTACAAGGGCTTTACCGTATGCTTCTCGTAAACTTGCCATCTCTGCCATTATTTTAAAGCCTCCTTAACTGCTAACAGGGCTTTCTTCCCTTCTTCGTGCTGTTCTTTGGTCATGGCACCGTTGTGGAACCCGACAACGTTTTCAGCAAAGGGGAAGCCTTTACCTTTGATGGTGTGGGCGATGATTGCTTTGGGTTTTGAACCGGGATCCCTGTCCAGGGCTTCAATAATCTGGGAAAAATCATGCCCGTCGATCTCTATTACTTCCCAGCCAAAGGCTGCCCATTTATCCGGAAGATTGGGAATGTTCATGATATCAACGCAGCTTCCGCATGCCTGAAGTCCGTTCTGGTCCAGAATCATTGTCAGGTTGGAAAGTTCATAGGTGGCGGCAAACGCTGCGGCTTCCCAGAGCTGTCCCTCTGCCATTTCTCCGTCTCCGCACATGACGTATACCTTGTTTTGGGCCTTGTTCATGCGCTTTTTCGCATAGGCGATACCGGCACCAATGGAAAGTCCCTGCCCGAGGGATCCGGTTACCGCTTCCATTCCCGGAGTTTTCATATCCGGGTGGCCCTGAAGCATTCCCCCCAGGGTTTTCATCTTGGGGAATTCATCCCTGGAAAAGAATCCGGCTTCCGCCAGAGCCGCGTACTGAGCGGGTACGGCGTGCCCCTTACTCATAAGAAAGAAATCTCTGTCAGGGTCGTTTGCATTCTTCAGGGAATAATTCATCTTGTGAAAATACAGTGTTGCGACAATATCCGTCGCGGAACTGCTGCCGCCTAAATGGCCTACCTTGCCCGGTTCGAGCATTTCAAGCAGGTCAAGACGCATTTCAACGGCTTTCTTTTTCAGGCTTTTTATCAGGTCGTCCTGAGTTGACATGGCCTATCCTCCTAGCATGTAACATGTATTACAACAAAATTGAACAAAAAAAATTCAATCCGGTCAGTAAGTATCATACAGTATATTGTTAAATTGTCAACCTTTTTGGCCCCGGGCTACATTAGGGATTAGCACTAATCAAGCACAACCTTGGGAATCTCCGGTGTCTCCTGCCGGTCGTAATAATTCTTTATCTGGTTGAAGGTCCAGAGTACATGCTCCCGCATGATCTCTTCCGCTTTCTGCTTGTTCCGATTACGTATAGCCTGAAGCAGCCTGGCATGATAGTGAATGCCCGCATCGGGACCGAGGATATTGCAGACCTCGTTCCAGGCGGAATTGAAAATCTCGAAAAGCACCCTGTAGACCTTGTAGACAACGCTGTTGTTCACGATTTCCGTCAGTTTAAAGTGAAACTGCTCATCCAGCTGTGCGTGTTTTCTCATGTTGCTGGTGGAGCTCTTCATCTTTTCGAGAATGGCTTCCAGGTCCTGAAGATCCTTTTCGGTGGCGTTCTCAACAACGTAGGGCATGAAACTCGGTTCCGTAATCAATCGGAATTTCAGAACATCCAGAACGTCCTTTTTGCCCAGGGCAAAGATGGGCAGCAGAAGATCCAGCTGGTCCGACAGGTTGAAGTGCTTAACGTAGCTTCCCTCTCCCCGGCGTATTTCGATAAACCCCTGGGCTTCAAGGGATTGAAGGGCGGAACGGACAGAGACGCGGCTGACGCCCAGCTGCTCACATAGCTGACTTTCCGAAGGCAGACGATCCCCCGGTGCCCAGCTCCCGCTGACGATCATGGACTTACATTTTTCATACACCTGGATCTTGATCTGCGATGTTTCAATTTTACCCAGTCTTGTCATGAAATTCTTATATTACATAATACAAGTGCTGTCAATGAAATAATTATCCCTTGAAGTCAGCTGTTCCTCGTGTCAGGCCCGTATAAGAGGCAGTACCTGACTGAAGCGGTCCATAATGGCGGTCTGAAAATCCTGAAACTGAAGACGCATGCTCTCGTACTGGGCCCGAAGGTCCTGGATCTCAGCGACGGCGGCTTCGATACGGCCGGCGACTTTGCTGCGGGCTGTCTGTCTGAAACCTTCTGCAAGCTCTCCCATAAGGGCGGCAACGGAGAGTATTTTCTCCACACGATATGCGTTGGATCCGGCGAAAACAAAGCCTTGGTTCAACTTTCCCCGCCGGGCATTATTAAGGGCAATGGATATGCAGTACCGGGCTTTCTCCGCCTTGCAGCTGGCGAGGCACTGCCAGGCGCATTTAAAGGATGGCCTGCGCCCTGCTTCGGAGTCCTCAATAAAGCTGTTTCGTATTGCCCTGCCCGGCATGCCTACGGGGCTCTGGATCAGTCCAATATCCTCCGCGCTGCACTGTACATACGCCTCTTTGAATGCCGCATCGGCGTCGCATTCGTGGGTGGCTACAAAGCGGGTTCCCATCTGAACGGCGGAAGCCCCCAGCTCCAGGGCCCCGTGTATATCTTCTCCGGTAAAGATGCCTCCGCCGGCAATAACCGGTATTCGGCGCTGAAACTCCTTCTCGTAAGGCCGGACAGCCTCCACAACCTGCGGTACGATAGACTCCAGCTGAAAAGCGGGATCATCGATCTGCTCCTCGCTGAAACCAAGGTGCCCGCCGGCTTTCGGCCCCTCGAAGACCAGGGCATCAGGAACATCGTTGTAGATCTTCTTCCACATTTTAAAAATCATCTCCGCTGCTCTGGCGGAACTGATTATGGGGACAGCCTTGACCCCGGCGGCCCGCATCTTCTCGACGGGTATATTCTTTATCGGCAGCCCTGCACCCATGAAGACCAGGTCAACCTTCTCTTCAATGGCGACATCCAGGAGCTCATGAAAATCGTTGACCGCTACCATGATGTTTACGCCGAGTATGCCGTCGCTCTTTTCCCGGGCGCTGCGGATCTCCCGGCGAAGGGCCCGCAGGTTGGCGGCACGACCATCCTTGAAGTAGTCGGGCTCCAGCATGCCGATGGCATTGGCTGCGATTATGCCGATGCCTCCCTCGCTGGCTACCGCCGATGCCAGTCCGGAGAGGGAGATTCCCACTCCCATTCCACCCTGAACCACAGGAATTCTGGCGGTGAGGTCGCCTATCCGGAAAGAGGGCCAGTCGAAACGGGGCAGGGACAGCTGATTAAGCTTTTGCAGAATACCCTTGACGGGGACGGATTCGGACAGGTCCGAAGCGAGTTTTTTTAGAGAAGAAAAAGCAGTATCTAAACGCAGATTTTGCACAACAGCCTCCATAATGATTCGGCCGCCGGCCGAATGACCAGCAGTATGACAGGATTTCTGAGATTAATAAAGGCGTAGAGACGGTATTTCCGCCGGGCGCCCTGAAAAATTACCCCTTCCTCCCGGACTATGGTTACAAACACTCTTTTTGAGCTGCTCCGCTTTTATTCCGCCCTGAAGGCGAGTACACCGTTCTGTCCGCCAAAACCGAAGGAGTTAGAGAGGGCTGCCCGGATTTTAACCGAACGGGCCTCGTTGGGAATATAGTCAAGATCGCACTCGGGGTCGGGATTCTCCAGGTTTATAGTGGGAGGCAGGACCCCATTATACAGGGCCAGAACGGTTGCTGCGGCTTCAAGCGCTCCTGCGGCTCCGAGGGTGTGGCCGATCATGGATTTTGTTGAACTGACGGGAGTTTTCCTTGCGGAGTCCCCCAGGGCGGATTTGATGGCCTTTGTTTCTGTGGAATCATTGGCCCGGGTGGATGTTCCATGGGCGTTTATATAATCCACGTCCTCAGGATTCAGTCCTGCCTCACGCATTGCCGTTTTCATGGCCTCAGCGGCCCAGCGGCCTTCGGTATCGGGCGCCGCAATGGAATGGGCGTCGGCGGTCATTCCGGTACCGGCCAGGGTGGCATAGATTCGGGCGCCCCGTTTTTGGGCCCGGTCTCTTCGTTCAAGTATAAGTACCGCGGAACCTTCTCCGATGACGAAGCCGTCCCGATCTGCGTCAAAAGGACGGCTGGCCCGCTGCGGTTCATGATTTCTGGTGGACAGGACCTTCATGCAGGCGTAGGCGTCCACTGCCAGGGGGGTTATGGTGGATTCTGCGCCTCCGGCAACGATTACATCCGCTTTGTTCAGCTGCAGCAGCTGGGCTCCCAGGGCAAGGGTGTGCGCTCCGGTGGCGCAGGCCGAGACAGCCCCGAAGCAGGGACCATGGATGCCAAGTTCAATCGCGACGTTCCCGGCAGCCATATTCGGAATTATTTTGGGCACCACAAGGGGATGTCCTTTGAGCGGCCCTTTATCGAGAAGCGTCTGGTGCTGAATTTCGATATGCTCATAATCCCCGGCCCCGCTGCTGACAAGAGAAGCGATACGGGCAGGGTCTTCCTTTTCCAGGTCCAGCCCCGCGTCTTCCCAGGCCGCAAGGGCGGTACAGACTGCGAGCTGGCTGAAACGCGCCATCCTCTTGGCCCGTCTTTTGTCCATCAAATCCTGGGGATTGAAATCCTTTACCTCACAGGCGATGGTGCTGCCAAAGCCCGCAGGATTGAAAGCGTGTATGGTGTCCGCGCCGGATCTTCCGGCAATCAGATTTTCCCAGAAGGCCTCCCGGGTGTTTCCGATTGACGTAATGGCGCCTATCCCTGTAACAACAATATCATTCGCGTGTTTCATGTAAGTTCCTCAGTCTGTATTTTATCGGCCGACGGCCGACTTGTCATCCACCGGGAGGATATAAACAAAAAAGCTGCCCGGAAAAATCCGGACAGCCCAGGAAAAACTGATAGATAGTGTCAGGTGCCGAACCAGTTGATCGGTTCGTTGGCATAGTTCTGATAGATATGTTTTATCTCGGTATACTCCTCCAGGCCGACCTTTCCTAGTTCCCGACCGCTGCCGGACTGTTTGTATCCGCCCCAGGGAGCCTGAACGAAATAGACATTAAAGTCGTTTATCCAGACGGTTCCTGCCCTGAGCCGGGAGGAAACCCGCTGGGCCCGGTCCTGGTCTCTGGTCCAGACGCCGGCGGAGAGGCCGTAGATGGTGTCGTTGGCCCGGGTGACCGCTTCCTCTTCGGTAGAGAAGGATTCTATGGTGATGACCGGCCCGAAGATCTCCTCCTTGGCCAGGCGCATGTCGTTGTGCACATCGCTTATCAGGGTGGGGAGGTAGTAGTACCCTCCTTTATCAGGCGGGTTCTCCGGTTCCGTACCGCCGCAGACAATCGAGGCTCCTTCCTTCTTCGCCAGATCGATATAGCTCTTCACCTTGTTCCGGTGCTCTTCGGAGATCAGGGGACCCATCTGGGTTTCCGGGTCAAAGGCATCTCCGATTCGTATATTTTTTATCCGCCGTTTAAGTTCGGCGGTGAATTTTTCTCGAATGGGTTCTTCCACCAGAATTCGTGAACCTGCTGAACATATCTGTCCGGCATGAAAAAACACGCCATTCAGGGCGAAATCCACCGCGGTATCAAAGTCCGCGTCGGCGAAGATGATGTTGGGATTCTTCCCGCCCAGTTCAAGGGCCACCTTCTTGACCGTATCGGCTGCGGCCTTGAGGATCTTTTTGCCGGTAACGATGCCCCCGGTAAAAGAGACAAGATCCACTCCCGGATTGGTGGTCATCTCCGAGCCCACAGTGTCGCCCGCACCGAGCACAAGGTTGATTACTCCTTTGGGGAATCCGACCTCTTCGGCGAGTTCTGTAATTCTGATGGTGGTAAATGGGGTTATTTCGCTGGGTTTCATAACGATTGTGCAACCCGCGGCCAGGGCCGGCGCAATCTTCCATGAGGCCTGAAGAAGGGGATAATTCCATGGCGATATCTGTGCCGCTACGCCGACGGGTTCCCGTACAACCAGGCTGGAGGTGTTGGGGTTGGGGGACTGGATGATTTCTCCCCCTTCCTTGTCTGCCAATTGACCGAAGTAGCGGAATATGCCGGCTATGTCGTCCATGTCCCAGCGGCTCTCTTCAACGGTTTTACCCGTATCGAGGCTCTCCAGGCGGGCGAGGCTTTCCCGGTTTTCTTCGACTTTATCCGCAAGTCTTTCAATGAGACGGCCCCGTTCGGCAGCAGGAGTGCCGGGCCATTCTCCCAGGTCAAAGGCTGATCGGGCAGCATCGACAGCCAGTGTAACATCTTCTGCGCTGCCCTCCGTTACTTTCGTAATTACTTCTCCCGTGCAGGGATAGACAATTTCTCTCATGTTTCCGGAGACGGAATCTACCCATTCTCCGTTTATGTACATTTTTGTTTTACCGGTATATTTAAGCTCTTTTGCCATACGCAACTCCTCCGTAATCATCGGGATATAAAAAGATGTGGGAAATACTCTGTTTTTCCTTTACCACAGGGAACCTCCGGATACCGTAATGTCCTGGCCATTAATTCCGTATGCACCGTCGCTGGTCAGAAACAGTGCGGTTGCCCCGATTTCTTCCGGCTTGATCAGCCTCTTCTGGGGGTTATTGCCCGCTTCCTGGGCAATCAGTTCATCACCCTTCATGTTCATCTGTTTTTCAGCAATGTCGGAGATCCAGTCCCGTCCAAAATCGGTCTCGACCCAGCCTGGGCAGATGGCGTTGGCGGTAACACCCTGTTCCGCTCCCTCAAGGGCCATGGCGCGGGTCATACCCAGGACTGCCGCCTTTGAGGCACAGTATGCTGGAGACATGGGGGCTCCGACGTTTCCGGCGGTGGAAGAGATTGTTATTATGCGTCCCCATTTGCGTTCCATCATGCCCGGAAGGCAGAGTTTGCTCATGCGGAAAGGACCGTTGGCGTTTACGTCCATAACCTTGAGCCAGAGACCTTCCGGATGATCCACGACACCGTGCTCGGCGGTTATACCGGCGGCGTTGGCGAGGATGTCGACCTTGCCGAAGGCCTTTACGGTTTCCGCGTAGAAATTCTCACAGGATTCTGTGGATGTTACATCAAGCTCAACCGCCAGTGCCCGGACACCGAAGGACTCGATCTCTTTCTTTGTCCGGTCCATCTCTTCGGACCCCGGCATGTTCACAAGCTCTCCGTCGGCTTTGGTCTCCCTGCGATTTGAAAGGAGGGACCCGATTGAAACGTCCGCGCCTGCTTTTGCAAATGCCAGTGCCATGGCGCGTCCCATACCGGAAGCGCCCCCGGTAACCAGAGCTACCCGTCCTTCAAGAAATCGTTCACTCATATAAACTCCTTAAAAAGATAATAAAATAATTTGCATACACCTGTATCGAACCTGTTGCCGTGTTCGATTAAAGGTGAATACCAACCAAAGCAGTGAGGTCAGATTCGAACGACTTTTTTCTATTCCCGTGTCCTGTATATGTTGCGACACCGGTACGGAAGAAGGATAAATTACTGCATTTCTGCGTCGATAATGTTTAGCCTACCACATAAATATTGTTAGAGTCCATAGGAAATATAAAAAATCAGAATGACTTTTCTCTAAAACTGATTTCGTGGGCTGCAAGGAATGGAATAGTATTTGTATATTCTCCGAAGAATGAGATTACTGGGAAATTATAAATATTTGTATATAAAAGATATATTGTTTTGTTTCAACTGGATGTCAAGAATGAATCCCATCTTTATTCCTGGCCGGAATATCCGACTTGCGGACTTGAAGTTCCTTTGAAACAAGTATATACTTAGAACACGAAGGATAAAATTTACATTTCTGTTAAGATTAAATCACCCATAAAGGAGATACTAATGGTGTTTAAAACAGGGAAAACCCTGCTGTCAGTTGTCTGTGTTCTATTTCTTGTAAGCGGTATGCTTTTTGCCGAAGGGCAGCAGGACAATGCTTCCATCGAAGCGAAGATTTCCGATGCCGACACGACCGTCGATTTTGCAGAAGTCCAGTGGACCGATATCAACTCCACTACCGCCGCTACCAGGATCGTTCTGGAGGCAATGGGATACGACACTACAAGTAAAATTGTATCCGTGCCCATAGCATTCCAGGCTATCAGCACCGGCGATATTGATGTTTTTCTCGGCGACTGGGAACCCTCCATGCGTTCCATTACCAGGCCTCTTCTGGAAGAAGGCGAGATAATTGATTACAAGACAAATCTTACCGGAGCCAAGTATACCCTCGCTGTTCCCCGGTACGTTGCCGATGCGGGTGTTACAAGCTTTAAAGACCTTGCCGAGCACGGAGAAAAATTCAATTACAGAATTTACGGTATAGAGCCCGGGAACGACGGAAATATACTGATTCAGCAGATGATTGACAGCAACGCCTTCGGTCTTGGGGATTTTGAGCTCATAGAGTCCAGTGAAGCCGGAATGCTTGCGGAGGTACAGGCGGTTACAAAGAATGACGAATGGATCATTTTTCTCGGTTGGGCTCCGCACCCCATGAATACTGTATTCGATATAGAGTACCTTGCCGATGGAGACGATTATTTTGGTCCCGACTTCGGGGCAGCTACTGTGCATACCATCACACGAGTCGGCTATGCGGCGGAAAACCCGAATCTGGGGCGTTTCTTCAAGAATCTGGAGTTTACCCTTGATATGGAGGGTGAGATCATGAAGATGATTGCCGACGGTATGACCGCCATGGACGCCGCGGAAGCGTGGCTGGCTGAGAATCCTGCGATTCTCGATTCATGGCTCAAAGGCGTAAAGGCCGTGGATGGCCGCGACGCCCTGCCGGTTGTTCGGGAGAGTCTAAACCTGTAAGACGGGAAGAAATACCGGATTCCTGCAAATTGAAAAAATATCTGATTATTGATTTTCATGAAAAGGGTCCTGTGGTCGATGGAGGATCGTAACTCTCTCGGTACAGACAGGGCCCTTTTTTCTTTTTTATTCCGCTCTGCTTTCTTATTTCTGTTTCTTCTCCGCGTATAGTGTTTCCCCGGAACTGATGGTTGATAATCGGGAAACAGGCATCTATAATCGGACAATGCGTCGCTCTTCCAGCCTTCATATACCGGTACGCTCTGCTCTTCATCTGACAGGAGTATATATAAGAGGTCTTCTGGGGGCGCAGGTAAAATCAGTAGTTTTTATCATCCTGTATTTGATTATATTCCAGCGATTTATATTGGGTATACCATTAAGCGGCATCTCATGGATTGCCTTTGGCATTACCATGGTAATTCTGGGTCTTACCTTGTTTCTTGAAGGAATAAGATTCGGTCTGATGCCGTTGGGGGAGCAGGTCGGGGTAACTCTGCCTGCCAGGTACAGGAGTATTTTCGTAATAATTGTATTCGGTTTTCTTGTCGGTTTTGGCTCAACCCTTGCCGAGCCTGCAATAGCGGCATTGAGAGAAATCGGAAGTACCGTACCTGCCTGGAAATCTCCTTTATTATATCTGCTGCTCCAAAGATATACATCCCTGCTTATTTGGGCCATCGGGATAGGAGTCGGAATTGCGGTAATTCTTGGTCTTTTGCGTTTTCATTATGGGTTCTCCATTAAGTTCCTGATAATCACCGTAATCCCCCTCCTGCTGGCAGTGACCATCCTGGCCTATATTGATGATAAACTCCGGAGTATAGTCGGATTAGCCTGGGATTCCGGTGCTGTCACAACAGGTGCAGTTACCGTTCCTCTTGTACTCGCCATCGGTATTGGTGTATCAAGAGCCTCCGGACGAAACGAAGGCGGGCGCGGTGGTTTTGGAATTATCATGCTTGCTTCTGCACTGCCGATAGTATGCGTCCTTGTTTTGGGTATTGTCCTGCGGGAGAACGCACCGGATCCCCGCACGGAGCATGCTTTTTTCCTGCAGGAACACAGGGAACAGGCTTTACAGCTTTTTGATAGTGAAAAATCTCTACAGCGGTATGCATTCCGGATAGCCGGAGAAGAGGGACGCAGGGCATTTTTCACGGAATCCGATGATTATCGGACCGCCTTGCGGTCCCTCGTGCTGAATGAAGGTTTCAGGCGCGATATTCTTGGAGATTTGAGTTTTTCCGAGTGGCTTCGTACGCGTTCTTCAGAAAGTGAACGGGAGTACCTTGCAGGTTTCTTCCATCAGGAGCCTGGGGAAAAGCGGGAGTCCGGGGGATTCAGCAGTATTATTTCTCAGAAAATGGCGGATGCATCCAGGGCAATAATCCCGCTTACTGGTTTGCTGCTTATAGTGCTGATTATGTTTCTCCGCGAAAGACCCCGATACCGCGACGAGGTGAGTTTGGGGATTATTCTGGCGATTCTCGGAATGACCTGCCTGACAGCCGGGATAAGTGTTGGATTGACTCCCCTTGGCGAAGCTGTTGGCGAGGGGCTGCCTCGTTCCTTTCAAGCCAGGGAACAGGTGACAGACCGGATTGTGATAGAAGAGTTCGATACAAGTATAGTTATAAGAAGTATACATCCGGATGGAAAGAAGACTGCGTATTTTTATCTTGAGCGTGATGGTCGTCTTGAAAGGATACAGTATTTTTCGGAGCGATATAATCCGGAAAATCGGCAGTATGAACACATTATTTATCGTAAACCGCTGTTCAAGGCTGAACTTTCATTTCTGGGAATTGCTCTTGTTTGTGTCTTCGCTTTCGGGCTTGGTTATGGTTCTTCATTGGCCGAACCGGCATTGCATGCCCTGGGGAAGACGGTGGAAGAAATGACCATCGGCAGAGTCAGGGAATTCATGCTGGTACGGGTTGTTGCCATTGGTGTCGGTTTTGGAATCATGATGGGGATAATGCGTATTATATTTTCCATTCCCACGATCTGGCTTCTTCTGCCGCCCTACTTGCTTTTGTTACCCATGAGCATTATTGGGGATGAAGATTTTGTTGGAATAGCATGGGACAGCGGAGGAGTAACAACTGGACCAGTTACCGTACCCCTTGTATTGGCCATGGGCATGGGGATTGGTGCTGAGCTTCATGCCACCGACAGCTTCGGGGTATTGGCACTGGGGTCTGTGTATCCGATCTTTACGGTTCTTGTATATGGGTTGTGGGTGCGGATTAGTCAGCGTCGATCGATGGTGGAAAAAAGGGAAGAGTTGAGTAATGGATGATACAGAATTCCACGGCCGGAAGGCCGTCGGGGTCACCTGCATTGTGCATAAAAGCCTCCGTAAACAGGTGATGGAATTTCTGGAAGAAACCGGCGTTGGAAAGATCTATGTCGAGGCGGGTAAAAGCGAAAGGCTTTTTATCAGGTCACGTCCTTTCGGACTGCCCGGGACACGTCAGGTTCTGCACGATTCGCCTGCAGAAATCTTCCGATTCTCCATATCCACCGGGGATACACAGTATGTGCTGAATTCTCTTATCGCAGCTGCAGAACTGGATGTTCAAGGACGCGGTATGATTTTCTCACAGAAGATATATGAGTACAGTAAAGATTCACTGCCGATCATTCCAGCCGGGGAAAAGTCTGGAGAAATCGATACGAAGTATTCGCTTTTGCCAGGGCTCTCACTTATAACCTGTATTCTGTCCAGACCTGGTAGCGGGGAAGAACTTTCCAGAACAGCCCTTGAGCTGGGAACCTGCGTGCCGATTATCACTAACGGACGCGGTACCGGGATGCGTGATAATCTGGGATTGCTGAGAATAACAATTCCCTCCGAAAAGGAAATAGTCCAGCTAATCGTTCCGGAATATGATGCTGACAATATTATTCAACTGTTGATAGAAGAGGTAAAACTGAACCTGCCAGGACGCGGTTTTTTGTTCCGGACACCCATAGGCATGGGCGTGGTGGATACAAGGCTTCGAATCGGCCGTCAGGAACATGCAGCCAGCATGGAACAGATTATTTCCGCTATTGATGAGTTGAAGATGGGAACTCACTGGCGTAAACGTTTTTCCGGTACAGAAAACAGCTCTTTTGGCAATCCATCCCATCTTCTATTCAACTATAAAGCCATATCCTTTGTGTGTAGGGAAGGAAAGGGAGATTCCCTTGTCAACAGGGCCATGGAAAAGGGCGCTCCGGGTGCCACTATTTCCCGTATAAGCTGCTTGAATCTGCAGGACAGGGAGGGGGATTCGGCTGCTCGGGAACGGAATGTCATCTGTGTACCGAATAATCTCGCTGAAAAAGTTATAGATGCCATATTTCATGAAGAAGAGATAATTGAACAGTTTCTGGACCACCTTTGGATTCAGGACGCTCCCAGTGTTTTTTCATATATCAGATAAAGGAGAGGGTATGGATTTTTCTACAGGACAATGTATCCTTCTGCACGATAAAGACAATACACTGACCGCTCTGCTTTCCCTCGCTGCCGGACAGGAGATAGCTCTTAAGACCGTTCAGGGAATGCTAAAGCTGACGCTGCGGGACGAGATCCCTTACGCGCACAAGTTCGCCCGCCGTGATATTGAGGCCGGAGAAGATATCATGAAATACGGTGAGGTAATCGGATCTGCAACTGCCTTTATTCCGGCCGGGGCCCATGTACATGTACATAACGTCAAGGGGAAAAGGGCATGAGCTTTTCAGATGCGCAATTTCTTGGATATCACCGTCCGGATGGACAGGTGGGGGTAAGAAATTACCTGGGAGTTCTTTCCACGGTTACCTGCGCCAACCAGGCTGCGGAGAATATTGCCGGGCACGTAAGGGGCACGGCCGTTTTTACCCATCAGCAGGGCTGCGGACTCCTGCAGGAAGACCTCGATCTTACCCGGCGAACCCTTATTAACCTGGGACGAAATCCCAACCTGGGGGCTGTTCTGGTTGTCAGCCTGGGCTGCGAAGGGGTTGATGCCGAAAAGATCGTGGAAGGCATCGCTTCTTCCGGAAAGCCCGTGGAGCTGGTCAGAATCCAGCGGGACGGGGGCTACTTCGCCGCCATCAGCGAAGGGGGACTGAAGGCGCAGAAACTCGCATCGGAGATCAGTATGCAGGTCCGTAAAGAGGCCTCCATACAGAACCTGCGTATCGGCGTCAAGTGCGGTGCATCGGACCCCACCTCCGGTCTCGCCTCGAATCCTGCGGTGGGTCAGGCCCTGGACCAGCTGATCGCCGCCGGAGGTTCAGCTGTATTCGGCGAGACAACGGAGCTGATCGGGGCGGAGCATCTCGTGGCCGGACGCTGCGAAACCGACGAACTCTCGGACAGGCTCCTTGGCATGGTACGCAGGCTCGAAGCCCGGGTAATCCAGCACGGAAGCGATATGCGGGGCGGAAATCCCTCTGCCGGAAATATCGCAGCGGGACTGACAACCATCGAAGAAAAGTCCCTGGGAGCTGTTGTAAAGTCCGGCACTGCACAGATTCACGGGGTTTTTGATTACGGGGAGTGTCCGCCCAGTGAAGGAGGCCTCTACTTTATTGATTCCCCCGGAAGGGAGCCGGAACTCCTGGCCGGACTCGGTGCCGCCGGGTGTCAGATTATACTCTTTTCCACCGGTATCGGCGCACCCCAGGGGTTCCCGTTTATTCCGGTTATCAAGGTTTCCGGAAACAGAAATACGGTAAAGGCCCTGGTGGATTTTATCGACCTTGATGTATCCCAGGTCCTGTTAAAAGGAGAGTCTCTGGAGAGTGCCGGCAGTCGGGTGCTGCAATATTCCCTTCGGACCGCCGACGGGCACACCACAAAGGCGGAGACCATCGGCTACAACGGGTCGACCGCGATCTATCAGCGGGGGCCCATCGTCTGATTCTGTTCACCCTTTACGGTGTATATATTCTTTATTGTTGTACCCGGATAGTAGTGTGCCAATATCTCCTCCCAGGTCCACCCCTCGGCTGCCATGCCGGCGGCCCCGCTCTGATCCATTCCTACACCGTGTCCCCAGCCGCCGCCGGTAAAGACGAAAGACTCCGGTAAATCCCCATACCCGAGCACCGGTTCCGATACAAACAGGTTGCTCCTCAGGCTTCCCAGGACCGATCGGATTGCGTCCCCCTGTATTTCGGTACTGCCGCCGGTACCCCGGACGAGGATCTTCTCCACCCTGCCGCTTATGCCCCGGCCCCGACTGGTCAGGGAGATGATTTCGCCAACTTCAGTGCCCCTGGCACGTAATCTGGCGGCGATTTCCTCTGCGGAGATCCAGCTGCGCCAGCGGTAGGCCGAGGGTGAATGAAGGCCCGGAGCGGAGCTGAAACCTGGCGGACGATCCGTCAGCCACCGGGCCAGTTCCTCCGGCGGCAGGAAAGATATTCTCTCCGGGATGGCCGGATCGTTGACTGCCTGCAGCGGGGAGGGGTATCTCCAGACGCTCTCGCCGCTCTCGGTGTGTCCGCCGCTGTTGGCGGAGTAGACGGCGTCCAGGGGCCTGTTATCGTAGATAAGGACCTTTCCCCGGCTTGCATCAACGGCGGCGCTGGTTCGCTCCGCCTCGTTGCCGGCTCCTCTGTAGGAGGCGGAGCGGACGGAACCCATCAGATCGAATCCCCGGGAGGAGAAGCGTCCCATGTTAGCCAGAGTGTAACTGCGGGCTGCAATGGCCTGGGCTTTCAGTGCCTCTTCCGGCCAGTAGGCGGGAATTTCCGACGGTACCACCGAGTAGAGATACTCCTCCAGATTAACCTGGTTTATTACGGTAATCCCGCCGGGTTTGGGCAGAAACTCCATCTGCCCCCGGTAGAACCGGTCCTCGGAGCCTGCAAAATAGTACCCGCTGCCGTACTCCATATCGAAGAGCGCCGTGGTCGCCCCGGGGGAGTCGTAGTTAAGGACCACAGGTGCCGCGGTCTCCATGATACTGTCGCCGCCGCTGCGGCTCACGATTATCCGGTCCGGAGCATGACTGATGGTAAGGATCTCCCCTTGCTCTCCCTGATAGAGAATATCGGCACTCCACAGGGAAAAGGCTTCTCCTGTTTTCAGGTGCAGGATATCCGTATCCTCCGCCAGCCCTATCCGTATTGCCGGAATGGTTTCCCTGTCCTCCGGGAACTGTTCTTTTTTCGGGGCCTTTACCGCTACACGCCGTTCCCCGGCCTCACGATCCCTCTTTTCCTTCAGATCCGGATATCTCTCGGTGATGTTACGCAACTCCCGTGCCGCCTCCCTGTTGCCGGGGTATACGGCAAGGGCACGCTGCAGATAGCTGTAGGCAGCATCCAGATTTCCCCGGGCGATCTCCGTTCTTGCCATGGGAAGAAGAGCACGGGTAAGATTGGGTTCCTGTTTAAGAGCCAGGCGCAGATGGTCCGCGGCGGAATCGTAATTCCCCTGTCCCAGCGCAAGGATGCCGAGAAAATAGTGAGCCCCGGGATTGTAGCTCTCCCTGCGAAGGGATTCATTCAGAAGCTCTCCGGCCTTTGCTGTTTCTCCCTTTCTGTAAACGGCGAGTCCGTACCAGAAGAGCTCCTCCGCGGAGGAGCCATCCGGACCTGCGAAAACAGGTCCCGGGAGAAGGCCGGCAAGCACTTCGGTTTTCAGCAGTTCCAGGGAGTACCGGCCGTTTTCCGGGTCGGCATTAAGGATGACGAGGTGCTCACGGGCCTCCCGCAGGTATCCGGCTTCCCGCAGAAGGCGGGAGAGCTGCAGCCGGGAACGGGTATCTGCGGCGTCATGGTCTACCCGGCTCTGAAAAGCCTCCAGGGACTCTTCGAAGTCCCCGTCGTAATAGAGGGATACCGCGTCTTCGAAGGACGGAGCTGCCTCGGTCATGATTTCCTTCGCCGGATTGCCGGCAAGACCGGTTCCAAGAAAAAGTACCAGTAAAATGCCTGCCATGTGTTCCGCGGATTTCATGTTGCTACAGTAGGGAGAGCTTCCATGTGTGTCAAGTTGATCTCGGCATGAATCACCAGTTTCCTGGGGATAGAACTTGATTGCGAGACCGCTTAAAAACCGGTATTATATAATTGTTCCCATATTAAGGAGATCTTCGTGGCAAAAAGAATCGCGGTAATAAATGGACCCAATCTTAACATGCTGGGGCAGCGTGAGACCGATGTATACGGCATGCAGGACCTGGAGACCATAAACGCTGGACTTAAAACACGAGCACATAACGCAGGAGCCGATATCGAGTTCTTTCAATCCAACGGAGAAGGTGAGCTTGTAACCTTCATTCAGCAGTGCAGAAAACGGATTGATGGAATTGTACTGAATGCAGGGGCTTATACACACTATTCTGTCGCCCTGAGGGACGCAATCTCAGCAGCCGAGGTTCCTGTTGTGGAAGTACACCTTTCCAATGTCTACAAAAGGGAAGCTTTCCGCTACAGCTCCGTGCTCGCTCCGGTTTGTGTGGGAGTTATAAGCGGCTTCGGTGCCGACAGTTACCGTCTTGCCCTGGAGGCCCTACTGAGGTAAACAGGGAAGATGATTTACTAAAGACTGTCGTTGCATAAAAGCTCCGTCAGGTCAGGGGCATCCATGTTATCCGGTCTCTGACGGAGCAGTTGCATGGCGGCAGTATCAGGGAAAGTGGTCCTGACTCCCGCTTATTCATAACTTTTTTCTTTGAAGGGAGGGGCGGCTAATCCTTTTTTTCTTCCTGTTCGTTCCTGGCCTCTGCTTCACCTTCAGACATGCCGTCACGGAACTCTTTTTTCGCCTTTCCCAAAGATCGTGCGAATTTGGGTATTGCAGACGCTCCGAAAAGAAGCACCACCACACCGCCAATTACCAGAATTTCTGTTGAACCAAGCATATTCTAATTCTCCTTGCTGTTTTCTTCAGTTCTATTTGCCCGGGAATCGGATCCGTCCCGGCTTGTTTTTTCGACTGCTTTATCAAAATTTGCTATTTCGCTTCTCATCCGGGCATTGATGGCCCGAATCTCCTTCATCTCTTCTTCTATGCCGATCTCCTTCTCCATATTCCGCAGTTCACGTTTAGCCAGGGTATAGTAGTAATATGCCTTGGCCCAGATACGTCCCAGCCGCCGGAAGATTGCAGGTATCTCCTCCGGACGTACAAAGATGAGCAGAAGCAGACCGATGAGGAGAATTTCCTGAAAGCCGAGTCCCGCGGGGCCCATTAGCGTTCTCCCTCCCCGAAGCGGAATATCTTTGCTACAAAGATGGCCAGAAAGTAGAGCAAAATCAAGGGGGCGGCGATGATGCACTGGGAGATGAAATCCGGAGGGGTAATAAAGGCCGCCAGAATAAACACGAGCACGATTACAAAACGGCTTGCCTTGAATAGCGTTTTTCTCTCGAGGACATTGAGTATCATGAGGGCTTCCAGCAGGATCGGGAACTGGAAACTTACCATGATTATCAGAATAAAGCGGAAGATATAGAGGATGTTCCGCTGATAGTTGAGCATGAGACCGACGTTTTCCGGCAGAAACCCGCGGTTTGTAAAAAACTTTATCGTAAGCGGAAGTATTGTGTAGTATCCGTAATAGAAACCCACACCCACCAGGAGGGTTCCGGTAAAGATGGCGAGGAAGAGCACCCTTTTTTCCTTCTTTCGTAAGGCCGGAAGAACGAAACGGACAATCATGAAGAGCATGACCGGGATGGACAGGGTAAAGCCGGAGAGGATTGAGACCTTCAGTTTGGTAAGGAATCCTTCAAAAAGGAAGTTTACAAAAAGGGTGTCCTCCGTATTCAGACCTTCGATGGCCAGAAAGGGCGCATAGAGGAAGTTCACAATGGGGTCGAAGAAGTAGAAGCTGACAATGCTGAACAGCGCCAGGGCGGCGGCGGAGATCAGAATGACCGAACGCAGTTCCCGCAGGTGCTGGCGTACCGACAGCTGCAGCAGCTGCTCCTCTTCCCTGCTGAGTTTCTCTTTTTCGTCAGGCATAGGCCCGTCCTTTATTGAAGAGCAGGGGCCGGTCGGAGGAGATACGCCCGATTATTCCGACCCCCTGCTTCCGGGCTATCCCGCAGGCCCGGGTCGTGGCAATACTCCGGGAAACGATAAGGGGAAATCCACAGCGTCCTGCCTTTTCCGCGATCTCGGAGTTGACGCGGCCGGAGGTAAAGTAGATCAGGTTTGCCGGGTTCAGGCCGGTCAAAAGGGCTTTTCCTGTAACCTTGTCGAAGGCATTGTGCCGTCCCACGTCTTCGTACTGGGCGACAAAGCTTTTGCCGTCGAAAAGGGCGCTGCAGTGAATGCCGCCATGGGCCTTGTACTTCTCGGCACAGTCGAAGAAGTGCTGCATAAGGGCCTGCAGGTCGGTAAGCTCAGGTACTTTCAGATCCTGCACCGGCGGCATAGGGGTGGAGTCCTCCCTGTTGATGCTGATGTGGATGGTGATAGTGTCCGGATGAGTGGAATCGGTCTCATACTGCGACAGTTCTGCCGCACTGCGGATCAGACCATTACAGTACAGATGTCCGACAGTCAGCTCCCTGAGGGCCTCGGGGGTACAGTGAAAGCGATGCAGCAGTTCGTCTCCGGTGAAAAGAAAGACTTCAGATTCGGCAACCAGGGGTTTTGTCTCTTCCAGGGAAATCATTTATTGAATCTCCAGACTTTCCACAGATTCCCACTCCGCCATGTATTTCGCCTGGGATTCATCCAGAAAATCAGCGGAGAACAGATAGCCATCGCCATTGGATGCCCTGGTAAGCCGGATGTCCCTGTAGTCCTCCGTATTCGATGCAAGTACTTCTGCAATCTGATTCAGCCGGCCGGGTTTTACCGAGAACGGGGCGTCAAGGAACTGGCTGAGTATGGTTGGCCGGGGATATGTCCTGGATTCCCGCCTGACTGTGTGCACGATGAGCATTATATCATCTCCTTCGGCGGAAATATTCAGGATCTCCGCGTAGGAATCGGTCATCGAATTGCTGCTGTAATAACGACAACATTCCTTTCCCTGAAATATGTGAATATCCGGACTCTCAATACGGGCCGCCGACTCGATTCTGGCTGCGATCATGTCCGGAGTAAACTCGGTATTGAAAAAACGAGAGCCGGCCGCAGCCAGCTCCCGATTATCAGTCAATCTGCCTTCCTGTGAAGCTTTTCGTATCTCTTCGGTAAGGAAGGCTTTTACATCACCCCTCATGTACCTATTATGCGGTTAAAAGTCCCAGCCGTTCAAGCTCATCAGCCACATCCTCCAGGTTGAGCCTGGTGAGCTGTGCCCTGGTGGGGATTCCCGTCTCTTCGTCCCATCCCATCTCGCGGTAGAAGAGGGTAAGGGCTGTGTCGTAGTCATCCCTGTCCAGCTTGATGGTTCCCTTGGTAAAAGGTTCCTTGTCCGGGTCCATATCGAACTGCCAGCCTGTAAGCTGATCATGATCCCGCCTGAGGTTGGAGGACTTCATCTGCTTGGCCGTCAATGCCCTGTGCAGGGTAAAGATTCTCTCCGCGGATTCATCGAGCTCCGCCTCGCTGACCTTGAATCCTGTTGCCATGGAGAAGAATTTTGCCTCCAGGCCGGTGTCTCCTCTATAGTTACGATCCTTGAGGGGAGATACAGTCATGGGCCACATCCAGTTGCAGAGGGTAAGGGAGTCGTGCAGTACGTTACGGACGATACTCCACTTTGTGAATTTCGCCTTTGCCTGGTTGGCCGGTGTGTAGTTGGCCACTTCGTCGATTGCTTCGGCTCCCCAGTGTTCGGCAGCTACCTCCTTCAGGATGTTCGTGGGAAGTCCGCTGAACAGGAAGTTCTGGTGGGTATGGCACTGGGCGTCCCGGTTGAACATGGAGGATATAACTCCTCCAACCACTCCGTCGGATTCATTGCTGTGGTGAACGGGATAGCCGAGTTTTGTCCAGAGTTTGTTTCCCTTGTAGCTCCAGTAGTCCTCGCCGAAGCCCCATTTTTTTGCAACGTACCAGGCTCCTTCGCCGAGGGTCGCCAGCTCTCCTTCCTTGAAGGCGATGCGTCGGTAAAAATCCTGGAAAAAGCTGATATCTCCCTTTTCGATCTTGTCCAGGGGCAGGGAGTTGTACTCATCCCGGGGAAGGACCTTTTCCAGATAGCCGTGATCGATGGCCCAGAAGAAGTCACGCCCCAGCTGCCCGTAGTTGCACCAGACGCCGTAGTCGTCGGCGATCTGCGCTCCCATGGAACGTCCGATAACATTGGCCTCGTCATTGGTTTTGCCCGCAACCTTGTAGCCTTTCATTACGCCGTTGGGAGAGAAAAACCCCATGCAGGTATTGGCCACATTCGGGCTGACGCCGTAGGCCTCCAGTTCGGGAACATGAAGGTGACTGTGACAGCGGACAGGGCAGGACGCGCATCCGCCCATACGGACGGTGTATTTTTCGCCCGCGGGACCAAGGTCCTTGATGGCTTTCATGGTACGGTAGCCGATCTTGTTGACTTCCTCCGGCCGGACTTCTCCCGTTTCGATGGGATAGGGGGCTGCACCCCAGAAAAGCCCCTTCTGGGAAGTCCAGCGGCTGGAGGGATCATGGTACTCGGCCCAGGCCTGGGGAGTCGAGGGAACAACGTGCTGGTTGTTGGCCCCCACGATGGCAAAGGTATCCTTGTTCAGCTTGTGCCAGGCATTCCGGTCTCCTGCGATCTTTACCGAACCGGTTCCCATGACGCCGATGGCCTTGAGGTTCTTGGAGCCCATTACACCGCCGTGTCCGCCTGCGGAGTGGCTGGCGCCGGTCCGGATAACCGAAAGGTTGACCTGGTGTTCACCGGCCTGACCGATGGCCGCAACCTGGGAGCTTTTTCCCATGATGGCGGTAATTCCTGCAATCGTGTTGAAAGTCCCGTCTCCCCAGAAAACTGAGGCGTCTTCCAGGGTGACGTCCTGGTCGACTATCCTGAGCCATACCGGCCGTTTTGCTTTTCCCTGGATAATGACAGCGTCATAACCCGCGTACTTCATCTCCACCGCAAAGTGGCCGCCCATGTGACTGTCGGAAACCCCGTGGAAGGGATTGGAGGGAAGAAGGCTGGTAATATTGGTCCGTCCGGAACACATGGCTCCTGTTCCCGTAAGGGGACCGACGCCGAATATTATCCTGTTCTCCTCAGCGAAGGGATGGGTCCCCTGGGGAACCTCGTCCCACATTACCTTGTAGCCGATTCCCATACCGCCTATGTAGCGGGAATATTTTTCCGTTGATTCTCTTGTTATCTGTTCAGTGCTCAGATCCACTCGAAGAATGGTTCCTGCCCAACCGCCTTTTAATGCCATATCTCTCTACTCCTGTTGTTTATACCTGAAAATGCTCTTTGTACTTCTGAATCGCGTCTTCCCAGGACACATACTGCAGTGCACCGGTGGGACAGTCCTTAACGCAGGCTGTATAGCCGTGGCAAAGGATACACTTGGTGGAAACATTGGTTTCCGGATCAAGGGTAGGAATGCCCCAGGGACAGGCTCGAACGCAGGTTCCGCAGCCGACGCATTTTTCCGGGTCAACCTCCCGGGCCCCGGTTCCTTCGTGTTCGAAGATCGCGTTCTCCGGACATGCCAGCGCACAGGCGGGCTGTTCGCACTGCCTGCAGGTATCGGCAACAAGGGTAAAATTACCCATCTCTCCGGGGCCGTTTACCCAGTCCCCCCGTACCCCTTTGGGGCCGTAGGCAAAGTTCTGACTTACCTTGATTCTTGCGGTAACCTGACTGGCTTTACCGTCGTTTCCAACCGAGCATGTAGCTTCACAGACCAGACATCCGGTGCAGCGGGCTGATTCGTGGATAATCATTCCATCGGCGGTTTCAAAGACTTTGATGTCCTTGGACGTACAGCCCGGCAGCAGCCAGGACATGGTCGTAGCCCCGATGGCGCTGATTCCTGTGTACTTGAGAAAATCTCTGCGGGTAATTTTCTGGTTCAGCAGTTGTGATTGAGTTTCGGACACACCTTACCTCCCTGTATTTTCTCCTTTCCAAATACGGGAGGCACAGACGTTTCCATCGGGACCTGGCGTCCGACAACCCTGGGACGGGCGTCCTGTAGGTTAATCGGATCGGAGATATATATGTACATTCTAATCGAGATAAAAAGATATGTAAAGAAATAAGGAATAGAAAATCGTATAAATGGTCGTTCTCTGCGCAAAAAATAAAATAATTGAAAATAGATGTGAGTGTTTTACTAATAATGTGATATGGATTGTATTAATATTCTGACGTAGGGTTTTATCCTGCTGAAAATCCTGACGGCCCAGGATATGGGAAAAAGAGCAGTTTTTGGAGCTGCCCTTATTATCTTCAATATCGTATAATTTTCCTGTTATCCGGCACGGATAATCTGTTAAGGGGAGAAGTATTGC
This sequence comes from Marispirochaeta aestuarii, assembly GCF_002087085.1. Lineage (NCBI taxonomy): Bacteria > Pseudomonadati > Spirochaetota > Spirochaetia > Spirochaetales > Spirochaetaceae > Marispirochaeta > Marispirochaeta aestuarii. Next base: position 319,744 of record NZ_MWQY01000001.1, read on the forward strand.
GTTGAGTGATTTTTCTGCTGCTGCAAGGGAGTTTTTTTCAAGATACGGAGAATTCGCCGCCTTGCTTGGGGGGCTTTCCCTTGTCCTGTTTTTCTTAACCCTGGTTGCCATACCCCTCATAATAGTATCCATTCCGGCTGACTACTTTATCCGGGACCCCGGAAGCCTGTCAGATAGACGGCATCCCGTATTGCGGGCAGCGGTTTTCGTCATAAAGAATTCCCTGGGTGCTGTTTTTCTTCTTGCCGGATTCGTCATGCTGTTTATACCGGGGCAGGGGCTTCTGACATTCATGATTGGCCTGATGCTGATGAATTTCCCCGGAAAAAGAATGCTTGAACTGAAGCTTATTCGGAAGCCCCGGATCAGGGAGGCCGTGAACTGGATTCGGGTAAAGGCGAAACGGTCGTCCCTGGAGCTTCCCGAATAGGGCTTCTCTCCCCGGGTCCTTTCTCCCCCGGGAAGGTGCATCGCATGGAAATATTCTGTATACTGTACCAGTGACCCGGAAATCCCCTTTCCCAGAGCGCGAACTGGCACGGCTTCTGATGGCTCTTCCCCGAATCGAAATCCAGAACCGCCTGTTAAAAGTCAGCGACAGGGAGCTTGCCCTGGCAATGCTGAATCTCGATGAAAATGAACGGTCAGGAATCTATGCGGCGGTGTCCCCCGAGAAAATCCGTAGGCTGCGGGAGGAACTGTCCATGCTGCGGCGGCTGAGGCTTCACAGAGAGGATTATCTCACGGCTCTCGCCAGGGTTATAAGCGTACTGGAAGGGCGGCCGTACACCGAGGTACTGCGCTCCTATATTCGTCCCAGGGGCCGAAGGCCGGGATAGACTTTCGATTACTTCAGACTCCGCCTGGCCCCTGCCAGGTCGGACTGAAAGGAGAGGAGCATATCCTCGATTTCACTGTTCGATATGGCCGACTGCTCTATCATTCGATTAAGGTTCTCTTTCAGGGCATCGTATTCCTGGAATACATCGAGTATGGACTGAACGTCTTCCTGGACGGCGTCGGCGTTGTTCTTGCTTTCCTGGGTTCTTTCCAGCAGTTTTTTTACGGTTTCTCTGCTGGAGGAGACTTCATTACTGATGGAGTGCAGAATATTTACCAGCTGAAAGATAAGGTCGATCATTTCGTGCAGTTGCCCTGATGCCTGGTTTACGATTTCCCTCGACTGCACACCGTGCCGGCGAATCTCTTTTGCTACAACTGAAAAACCCGCTCCCTCTTTTCCTACCCGGGCAGCCTGAATCGAGGCGTTCATGGCCAGGATGTTGGTTATCTCCGAAAGATCTTCCACTTCCTTCAGTTTGTTCTGTGCCTCCTCCGCCTTGCTTTGAAGGATCTGTCCCAGTTTGTAGGAGTGGCCGAAGGACTGGTCGATGCTCGAGAAGTGGCTCTCCACCTCATTAATATAGTCCCGGGATACGAGAAAGGTTTCCAGGAAGCTGTTCATTCGGGTCTGGAAACTTGTACGTACCTTTTCCACCGCATGGGTTATTTTTGAAAAGTGCTCATGGAGGTAGCGGACGGTAATATTCAGAAGCTGACTGCGGGAAATTATTTCGAAAACCACGGCATTGATTTTACTGGCGAAATAATGGAGCAGTTTTTTCCCCTTTGACGTCTGAATTCGTGTTTCGGTATGTTCCATATCGATTATTCTCCGATGAACAGTGCGGTAAGCGTCTGGTTATGGTGAGTAAATAGTTCTTCTCCGTAGGTGTTGAAACCGATGTAGGGAATTGAGGAGAATACCTGGTGAAAATCATCCAGTTTTTCGTCTTCCCTCATTTCCAGATAGCGGAGAACGCAGTTAAAGAGAATCACTCCCCCGAGGGGACTTACCTGGTCCCTTGCGCTCTGCAGCGCAGCTCTGGCATTAGCCAGAATGTCTCCCTGTCTGAGGAGGCGCATTTTTGTCCCCGCCTCGATGAAGCAATAGAACTGAAGCCCCTTTCCGTCTATGACAGCGTTCGGGCTGCGGGTGTATACCGTATCGCCGATTACAACCCCCAGGGGATTTCGTGAAAAATGCATGTGTTCAATTGCTTCCGGTCCTGAAAGCCCCAGCATCCTGGCATAATAATCTGCAGCAGGTTCATGGTCTATCTCCCATACCACCCGTTTCTCCGGATCTGCCTGGGTAATGAGAAACTCCTTGTCCGTTGGAAGATAATGAACAAAGTGGTCGTAGAAAAAGGGGACCTTCATTTTCATGACCGCGACGCACACAGCATCACCGGATATCCGGGAGTCATGGGCGACAAGGGTCTCCGTAAAGGTCAGTTCGTCCGCGGCGGCTCCTCCAACCAGGGGAAAGGAGAACTTCCTGGCAGTTGAAAACTCCTTCATAACGAGTTCTCCCAGGGCAAGACCGTCGACGAGAACGATTCCGACATATTCTGCCGGGTTCACGTCGTCCGCAGGCAGCTGCCGGGAAATATCTTCGACGATTTCCTGTGCAGCCTTCCGAGGATCGCCTTTTACCTGTTCTCTGAACGAGGAAACTGCAAAATCGACCTCCTGTCCCGACAGCGACAGCGCCGTAAATCCCCGTTCCATGGGTCCCTGTGGTCCCCAGCCGCCGATCATTGATGCACCCAGGCATACGGCTTCGGGGAAGCGGTCTTTGACGCTTGTCTGAATATTCCGGTCCCTGTAGTCGACGGAAAAGAAATACAATACAATCCTTGTATCCGGCTGATAAATTGAATCCAGTACATGGGATATGTCGAAATCGGCCGTAGCCGCGCTTAGTACTGCCATTGTTCCTGCACCTGTAATATTCTTTAAGACAATAGTCTATGTGATCGGGAATAACAAGAAGTTTTTTATTTGTTTCACAGCCTGATGGTCTATTCTGCGAGGGGCGTGAATGAAAGGTATAAGCCGGAGTATACTGAGAGCATGGAACGCAGGGATTTTTCCGGATCAATGACACCGCTGGCAGCAGGTTTTCGCCGCGCCTGCCTGGACCAGCTCTATCTGGCGGAACGGGGATACCCCGTCAAGCAGACGGTCAAGCTCATAGGCGACCGCTACCAGTTGAGGGCAGTACAGCGCTCCATCCTGATGCGCGGAGTTATTCCTCCCGGCAGTGCCTCCCGGCGCAGGGTAAAACTTTTGTCGCCGGAGGATCTTTCCGGTGCCGAACTGTGGGTCGATGCCAGCAATGTTGTTGTAGCCGTCGGCAACTATCTCTGCGGAAAGTTCCTCTATATCGCCACCGACGGGCTGCTCCGGGATGCCGCGGAATCCCGGGGGGTATTCAGAAACGACGGGATCAGGAAACGGGCGGCAGAGCTGGTTGACGCAGCCCTGTCGGAGCTGGCCCCCGGAAAACTGATACTCTATATTGATGCACCCCTGACACACAGCAGGGACCTTGCCCGGGAACTGCGGGCTGGACTCTCCAGACGAAGAGGAGAAACACAGGTTCTGCTGGCAGATCATGCTGATGAGGTACTGAAGCAGGCCCCGGACATTGCGTCCAGCGGGGATTCCGAGATTATCGATTCAGTGGACCGGGTTTTTGATCTTACCAGGTTTACTCTGGAAAAAGGTCTGAATGCCCGTTTCCCGGACCTTGCGGAGTTTATCGGGGACTCGGATAAGCTCGAAACTGCCCGGAATTAAGCGGTGGATGCCCGTTACAGCCGCATCTGAAAACCTGTCTTGCTCTCAGAATCGAAACCGAGGGATCTATAGAATTCATGGGCTTCCTTACGATTCGCACTGCTCATAAGCATTACCTTGTAGCAGTTGTACCGATGGGCAAGATCGATGGCATTCTGCAGCAGCGCCCTGCCATACCCCTTTCGCCGGTAACGCGGGGCGGTAACTACATTTTCTATAAGCATATATGGGCGACGGCTACGGGTCAGGTTCGGGAGTATCGAGACAACGCAGCTTGCTGTAAGTTCGCTTCCTTCCTCCGCCACCAGAATCCTGTGCATCTCTCCCGCCTGGAGAATTGTGTTCCAGGTACCTCGGTATTTTTCTGTGTCCGTAAAGTCCTCATCCGGTTGAAGGTGCTGGTATAATCCAAGCACACCCTCCATGTCCTGTCCCCGTGCTTCCCGTATCAGCACTGGTGCTGTTCCTTTTCCGGGTAGATCGGATTGATCTTGAGAGCGAAGAAACAGTTCACCGGTTTTTCGTGGAGTATCTTCTTTTCGATAATTGTAAAGCCCAGGTTTTGCAGTCTGCTCTCAAATTGTTTCACCGTCAGGAATTCCATGGGCGGAATCAGGCGGATTTTTGACAGGAGACGCAGGAGGAAGCTCTGCACTGTTTTTTGTTCTCCCAGGCAGTCGCTGGCACACAGCAGCATTCCCGCCGGCCACAGGAGTTTCCTGATCCTGGACAAAGCTGCATCAAGGTCTGAGGTAAAGTGCAGCACATTGAAGGCAAAGATTACATTGAACTTTCTGGGGTCCAGACGGGGATCGAAGATATCGGTTTTCATAAAATCGACGGCAGCACGGTCCAGCTTCTGCACCTTGGTTCTGGCTGCATCGATCATCTTCCCTGAAATATCGATGGCCAGGATCTTCTTAACCCAGGGGGCAAGTTCAACTGTGGTTATTCCTGTACCGCAGCCCATATCGAGGGCCGTCTGGTTCTGATCCAGATATTTTTTGCTCAGTTCGACGGTATCCCGGTATGCCCTGCGGTAGATTTTATCCACCTGGACATCGTAATGGGAGGCCATTCTGTCCCAGAATTTCTGCCATGATTTCACCAGATCATTATCCGGCAAGGGTAAGGTTTTTTCAACAGAAAATTATTTCTTGTCTCCGTAAGTAAATGGGCCTATGATAGTAGTAGAGTACACAAGCTTTTTAGGAGGCAGAGTATGAGTATAAGTAAAATATTCAAGGAAAGTCTGGCGATCGCCAGGGGGAACCCCCTTATTTTCATTCCGATGCTCCTGGCGAGTATCTTTTCCGCCCTTGTGGGGCTGATCTTCGTCGGATCCGCAGTGCCCATGATGCATGGATTGTCCGCCGATCAGATCGCCGCCAATCCTGAACAGGCCCTGGCCGGAGCGGGCGCAGCTGCAGGTGGCATGCTCCTGTTCAGTATCATCAGCGGCCTGGTCGGACTGCTCACGCACAGCATGACCGTTGGAATGGCGGACATGGCTTTTCAGGGAGAAAAGGCCACCCTTAAAAACGGATGGGCCAGGATCGTCTCCCGGATTGTCCCGGTTCTCATCGCATCCATTTTGATGGGGATCATTATCGGTCTGGGCATGATATTCCTCGTGCTTCCCGGGATTATTCTGGCATTCTTCCTGATGTTCACCCTTATTGCGGTTGTTGTCAGCAATCTCGGCGCTTTTCAGGCCATCGGACGCAGCTTCAGCACGGTGGGTAAAAACTTTGGCGCAACCTTTATCACCTTTCTTATTATAATCGGCCTGGCAATTCTTACGGGACTTCTCAACTTCATAATCAGCCTGATTCCCTTTCTGGGAGTAGTCCTCTCCATGATTGTCTTTGCCATATTTACCGGCTTCGTGACCATTTTTCTTGTACGGGTGTACCAGGAGATGGACCTTTCAAGCGATACATCTCCGGAGGTTGAAGCCTGAAGCAGCATTCGACGGAGGAACAAACATCAGGGGGCTGTCTAAGAAGAATCTTAGTCAGCTCCTTTACTATTTTGGGAGTGAGGGT